>CAJUFK010000009.1 GCA_910585535.1 uncultured Angelakisella sp.
GGGCCAGCCCAACGAGGTAAAGCTGAAGTACCTGGCGGACAACAACTTTGCCCACCTTACCGGGGAGGAGCTGAAGGAGGCCATCCGGGAGTACATCCGCCACAAGGACGCGGATCTCACCGGCCGGATGGAGAGTCAGGGGACCACCCCCCGGCGTCTCACCGACCTCATCGGCTCCCTCTGCGACCTGACCTCCGGCTCCGGGGACAAGGGGACGCCCATCGTCTACATCCAAGGCTATTTTGACAACTACACCAAGTAAGGCGTTGCAGCCCACGGGCAGGACGGGAAACGACCGCCCTGCCTGTTTTTTAGTAAGGAGGCGGTCAGGATGAGCACGGCAGAGATCGTGCAGCAGTACCTTTTCTTCTGGAACACCATGGAGCGGTGCGACTGGACCAAGGAGGGGGACGACGACGGGGTCCTCCGCCCGGTGACGGAGTATCTGGCCCGGCAGGAGGACGAGAAAATTTTTCTCTTTGATGACCAGATGACCGAGCTTCTGTACCGCCTGGACACCCGGGCCTTTGCCGACGCCTGCCAGAAGGTAGACCCAATGATGAGCGACGACACCTTTTTGTATTCCCGGTGCGTGGCCCTCATCAACGGGCCAGTATACTACGACAAGGTCCTCCGGGGCAAGGAAAAGAGCCTGTGGGAGCTGGAGTTCGAGGCCCTGCTCTACCTCCCCCAGCGTGCCTGGGCCCTGAAGTACCGCCGGGACGAGGAGGAGTACCCCCACATCGCCCCGTTGAGCTTCGAGACCGGGAGCAACCGGGCGGGGTGGGCGTAGGTTTCCCATAGGGGATTGACAGGGATATATCATATATGATATAATTTGGCTACAGGAGAAAAAGTGCTGTGACTTGGGATATTATATTTTATCAGAAAGAGAACGGCGAAGCCCCAGTGAAGATTTTCCTGGATTCCTTGCCCCAAAAGCACAGGATGAAAGCGGCCAAGGAAATTGATCTGTTACAATATTATGGTCCTCTCCTGGGGATGCCTTATGTGAAAAAAATCCAGGGTTCCCGTTACAAAGGTATTTGTGAATTGCGTATCCAGCAAGGAAATGATATTTCGCGGATTTTCTATTTCATTCCAGTGGGAAATGCTTTTGTTCTTTTGCATGGATTCATTAAGAAAAGTCAAAAAACTCCTACCCTGGAGTTAGAACGAGCCCTTCAGTATAAAGAAGATTATTTAAGGAGGCGAGAAGATCATGTCTGAACCTTTAAGATGGGAACAGGTCCGTGCGGAATTACTGTCAGACCCGGAGGCTGCGGCAGAATACGAAGCTCTGGGCCCTCAATACGAGTTGATCTCCCAGATCATCGACGCCCGAATTTCCCAGGGTATCACCCAAGCCCAGCTGGCAGAGCGGACCGGGCTCCGGCAAAGCAATATCAGCAGGCTGGAGGGCGGCAACTGCAACCCCTCCTTGGAGCTGATGAACCGGGTAGCCCGGGGCCTGGGCATGAGACTGCACATCGAGCTCCTTCCTCTGCAGGAGACCATCTAAATCCTTTTGGCCTGGTATAAAACCCCTTCTGACGCCCCAGACTATGGGGTGAAAGGAGGGGTTTTATGAACGCCTTTATTGATCGTTCCGGGTGCATTGGCTGCGGTGTATGCACCACGCTGTGTTCCGATGTTTTCGCCATGGCAGAGGACGGATTGGCGGAGGTCATTGTGCCGGAGATCCCGGGGACTGCGGAAAGCGCAGCCCTGGAGGCCCAGCAGAACTGCCCGGTTATGGTTATCTCGGTAAACTAGCGGGGACGGAGCCCGGCGCCGATGCAGCATCACGAAAGAGCCCCCGGAACCATCCGGGGGCTCTTTCTGAATGAGAGAAATTAGAGGATTGTAAGCCGATCAGCCGTTGGTGGAGGCCCACAGGGCGTTCCACTTCTCCAGGACGGCGGCCTTGTTTTCGGTACACCAGGCGACATCACGGTCGGCCCACTTGATCTCCTCGTTCTTGGGGAGGTAGGGGGTCTCGAAGGTGGCCTTGGAGTTGGTCATCCGCAGGGTGCCCAGCTTGGCGCCAATGGCGTCCTGGCCCTCGGCGCTCATGAGCAGGTTGACCATAGCCTTGGCAGCCTCGGGGTGAGGGGCGCCCTTAATGACGGCGCAGCCAAAGGCGGAAGCGGAGGTACCCTCGGCGGGGTAGACCATCCGGACGTTGGTAGCGCCGGACTTCAGCAGGGGAGCCACGCCGTCCTCGTAAGTAATCCCCACGGCATACTCACCCTCCAGGACGCTCTTAAAGCAGACGGAGGAGGAGGTGGAGATGGTGAGCTTGTTCTTCATCAGCTTCTCGATGAAGTCCCAGACCTCGTCGCTGTCGTTGCCGAAAACAGCCATCATGTTGCAGACGTTGTTCCAGGCGGCGGAGGAGGAGTTGGGGTCGGAGAAGACGATCTTGCCCTCCAGCTTGGGATCCAGCAGGTCGGCGTAGCCGTTGATGGTCACGCCCAGCTCCTTCTCCAGGTCGGTGTTCACGCAGAACACGCAGGTGGAGAGGTGGTCCAGGTTGTAGAAGCCGTTGTTGGAGCGGTAGGCCTCGATGATCTCGGGCTCATACTCGGTGGTCCAATGCTCGAAGATGTCCTTGTGGGTGTCGCCGTCGCTGTTGGAGAGGGCGCCCCACATGATGTCGCCCTGGGGGTTGCCGGCCTCGGCGGCGATCCGGGCGGTGAGTTCCCCGGCGGAGCCGTTGACGATCTCCACGTTGCAGTCGGGGTACATCTCGTTAAAGACATCCAGCAGGCCGTTAAGGTCGTTTTCGGTCATGGAGGAGTACAGCACCAGGCTGTCGCCGATGTCCGCAGCAGCGGGTTCCGGATCCGCAGGGGCCGGGGTATCGCCGCCGGCGGAAGGGGAGGGAGCCGGCGAGGGGCTGGCGGGCTCGTTGCCGCCGCCGCAGGCAGCCAGGGAGACCACCAGGGCCAGGGTCAGCAGGATAGCGAAAAACTTTTTCATTGTTTTTTCTCCTTTACTGAGTTCGTTCTTGGTTTTTTGCGTGTATTTCTTATTACGGCCTTCTCTCACGGCCGCAGTAAGCGGATGGAAAAAGGGATCAAAGCTTGATGTCCTCCGACTTGCTCACCCACAGGTAGACCAAGAGAGAGATGGCCGTCAGCACTGTGAGGATGGCGGAGAAAGCGCAGGCCAGGCCGTAGTTCCCCCGGGAGATGGCGACATAAGCCGACATGGTCAGGGTGATATTCTTGTTGTTATAGAGGATGATGGAGCTGGACAGCTCGGTGACGATAGACACCCAGCTGAGGATGGCCCCGGAGATGATGCCGTTGGACATCATGGGCACCGTGATTTTGGCAAAGGTCTTTAGCTTACTGGCCCCCAAGCTGATGGACGCCTCCTCGATGCTCATGGGTATCTGCATCAGCGTAGCGGTGGCGGAACGGATGGTGTAGGGCATACGCCGGATGACAAAGGAGATCAGCATGATGAGAGCAGTCCCTGTCAGCGCCAGCGGCGGCTTTCCAAAGGCGATGACCATGGCAATGCCGATAACCGACCCGGGCATGATGTAGGGCAGCATGGCCAGGGTGTCGATGGCGTTGTTCAGCACGCTGCTCCGCCGCACCACCAGGTAGGCGATGAGAATGGCAAAGAGGATGATAACCGCCAGACTCCCAACCCCCAGGAACATGGTGTTCTTAACGGACCGGACCAGCAGGCGCTTTACCGCCAGCTGGTAGTTGGCCAGGGAGTACCCCGGCTTAAACACCGCCTGGTCGCAGTTGCGGAAGGACAGGTAGATGATGTACACCTGGGGGATGAAGGAGATGATGACCAGCCCGTAGGTATACAGGTACATGAGCGCCCCCTTGATGCCGGTGGGCTTTTTCTTTTCAATGGGGTGCAGGGCGTTGATGGAAAAGCTGTACTTGCTGGTGGCCCACTTTTGGACAAAGAACACCAGGGCGGTGACCACCACGGCGATGACGCTGATGGCGGCGGCGAAGTTGTGGTCGGTGCCGTTCTCCCCCAGGTACTGGTTGTAGATCTCCACCGGGAAGGTCCGGTAGCCCTCGCCGATGAGGAGGGGCGTACCGAAGTCTGCAAAGGCACGCATGAACACCAGCAGGGCGGCAGCCAGAATGGTGGGCATGGAAAGGTTCATCACCACCTGGAAGAACCGCTTAATCCCCACGCAGCCCATATTGGCCGAAGCCTCCATCAGGGTGTTGTCAATGTTCTTAAAGGCGCCGTTCATGTAGATGAACACCAGGGGGAACAGCTTCATGGCCTGGACAAAGAGGATCCCCCCGAAGCCGTAGATGCTCCCCAGCTGGATGCCGAAAGCGTTTTTCAGAAAGACGGTGACCACGCCGCTGCGGCCCAGGAGAAGGATCCAGGAATAGGCCCCGATAAACGGTGCGGACATACAGCAGAGGATCCCCACCACAAAGAGGAACTTGGACCCCTTAAGGTGATAGAAGGAATAGAAGTAGGAAAAGGGGATGCCCAAAAGGAGGGTCACCGCCGTGATGGCGATGCTCACCTTAAAGCTGTTGAGGATGGTCTTACTGTAGTAGGCCTGGGAGAAGAACTTGGTGAACTCCTGGAGGGTAAACTCCCCCTCCTTGGAGATTACCGACTGCTGGAGGATGCCCAGCAGGGGATAGATGAGGAACAGGACAAACAGCACCAGAAAGATGATGGTAACCCCGCTCCACATATCAAATTTTTTCGTTTGTTTCAAAGTCAGCCCCTCCTTTCCGGCATCAGCCCTCGCAGTCGTTGCGGACGCCCTCCAGGATGTTCCGGGAGCCGTCGGCGGTGAACAGGTTCACCTTTTCGGTGTTGATGGTCAGGCTGATCTCGGTGCCCGGGGCGATGACGCTGTCGATGGTGGATTCCTGGATGGACTCTACCTGGGTGCCGTCTGTCAGGTGCATAAAGTAGTGGGTGTTAAGTCCCAGGAAAACGCAGTCATCCACAATGGCCTTGAGGCCCCGGCCCGGCTGGCGGTCCATCAGGAATTCCTCGGGGCGGATGGAAATGGTGATTTCCTGCTCCTGGCGGAACTCGGGGAGGACATGGGGAACGGCGGCGGTATAGTCCTCCAGCTTCAGGTGGGGGACGCCGTCCTTCATCACCAGCCGGCCCTTATGGACATTGGAGCGGCCGATGAAGGTGGAGACAAAGATATTGGCGGGGCGCTGGTAGATGTCCTTGGGGGTACCGATATGCTGGATGACCCCGGCGTTCATCACGGCCACCCGGTCGGAGACGGCCATGGCCTCCTCCTGGTCGTGGGTGACGTAAACGGTGGTGATGCCCACACTATGCTGGATCTGTTTGATGACGGTACGCATTTCCACCCGGAGTTTGGCGTCCAGGTTGGAGAGGGGTTCATCCATCAGGAGGACATCCGGCTGGATGCAGAGGGCGCGGGCCAGGGCGACGCGCTGCTGCTGGCCGCCGGAGAGGCGGTCAGGCATCCGGTCGGCAAGCTGGTCGATCTGCATAAGCTTTAGGAACTTATCGGCCTGGGGGCCGATCTGCTCCTTGGGGAAGTGTTTATTCTTCAGGCCGAACTCGACATTTTTCCGGACGGTGAGGTGGGGGAAGATGGCATAATTCTGGAACACCATACCGATATTTCGTTTTGCGGGGTCCAGGTCGTTGATCCGGCGGTCGTTGAAGAAGAAGTCGCCGCCTTCGATGCTGTTAAAGCCGGCGATCATACGCAGAAGGGTGGTTTTGCCGCAGCCGGAGGGACCCAGGAGGGTAAAGAACTCGCCCTCCTTGATTTTGACGTTAAGATCGGGGATAATGGTAGCGTCTCCGAATTTTTTCAGGGCATGGGTTACGGTGATGGTGACACTCACGGTTACATTCTCCTCTCATTCTCACTGGTATATGCTCAACCCAGGCGGCCCTGCGGCCGCCGGGGAGGGTGTGCAGACGCAGGGCCGCCGGCGGGGGAGGGGGTTCTTTAGGGGGCAGTTAGTTGGGGTAGAACCAGCATCATAAGATGCTGGTTCTTACTTTTTGCGCAAAAAGACGCGCCCGTCGAATTTCTCTTATTCTTTTGGCGCCCGAATGACCTTGACCCCTTTCTCTCCAAAGCTCTGGGCCAGTTCTTCCGGGGCGCGCCAGTCGGTGATGAGGGTGTCGATCTCGTTGGCCGGGGCGATCTGGACCAGGGAGTCGTCGCCGTACTTGGAGTAATCCATCAGGATAAACTTCTCCTTGGAGACGGAAAGGACCCGGCGCTTTAGCTCCGCTTCCGGGAAGATGGGGGCGGAAAAGCCATGTTCGATGGTGAAGTGGTTTCCGGAGACGAAGCCCTTATCAAAGAAGAGCCGCTGGAGCGACCATTCCGCCAGGCCGCCTACGCAGGAGAGGATGCTCCCCCGCAGCTCCCCGCCGATGACGATGGAGTGGATGTCCCGGGCCCTGGCCAGTTCCATGGCGATGTTGATGGCGTTGGTGCAAACCAGGATGTTCCGCTTGGGTCCCTCAATAATAAGGTGGGCCAGCTGGATGGTGGTGGTGCCGCAGTCCAGAAACACCGCTTCGCCGTCGGTGATGCAGTCGTAGGCCGCCCGGGCGATGGCTTTCTTCTCCTCCAGGTGGCGGGTCAGCTTCTCCTGGTGGGAAAACTCCCGCAGGGAACCGTGGGCGCAGGCCGCGCCTCCCCAGGTCCGCCTCAGCGTTCCTTCCTGCTCCATGGTCATCAGGAGCTTCCGGATGGAGACCTCGGAGAGCGCCAGGGCCTCGCTGAGTTCGGTAACCGTTACGGTGGCCTTCTCCTCCAGCTGCCTTAATATGTATTCCTTCCGTTCCCGCGCCTGGATGATGGCTCTCACCTCCCCCGCCGCTGTCCGCTGAATGGAATCGGAAAATCGTAACTAAATCGTAACAGGATCCCTCTGGGGATGGTGTTCTTTATTTTACCCTCTTCTCTTTGGATTGTCAATAAAAAGGGAAGAAAAAAGAGGGATCAAATTAAGCAAATTGTCAGAAGCCATAAATTCAACCGTGTCAATTTATGCAAAATGCTTTTGCTTTTTCTTTGTTTTTCCACTTTCAGGAAAGAAATCTTTCAAATCTCTTTTGAATTTTTCGTTTTCTCTGGACATTCCGAAAATCCCGATGTATAATTGGGGCGAAATCCAATGGTGAAAGGGTGTGCGGATCTTGTTAAGGGAGCTGAAGCAGCAGGTGCTGGAGGCCAATCTCCTCCTGCCGAAGCACGGCCTGGTGACCTTCACCTGGGGGAACGTCTCCGGGGTGGATCGGGAGCGGGGCCTTATGGTCATCAAGCCCTCCGGGGTGGAGTACGGCGGTATGACTGCCGACGATATGGTGGTGGTAGACCTTACAACCGGTGCGCGGGTGGAAGGGAAGTGGAAGCCCTCCAGCGACACCGACACCCACCTGGCCCTTTACCAGGCCTTTCCGGCCCTGGGAGGCATCGTCCACACCCACAGCCGGTGGGCCACCAGCTTCGCCCAAGCCGGGCGGGGCATTCCCGCCATGGGCACCACCCAGGGGGACACCTTTTACGGCGAGGTCCCCTGTACCCGCAGGATGACCCCGGCCGAAATCGCCGGGAGATACGAGCTGGAGACGGGGAAGGTCATCATCGAAACCTTCCGGGACCGGGGCATCGACCCGGCCCAGGTGCCGGCGGCGCTGGTCCACAGCCACGGCCCCTTCGCCTGGGGCCCCGATCCCCAAAGCGCCGTCCACAACGCGGTGGTCCTGGAGGAGGTCGCCTTTATGGACTTCCACGCCCTGGCCCTAAACCCATCCCAAGGCCCCATGCAGCAGGAGCTGCTGGATAAGCACTACCTAAGAAAGCACGGCCCCGGAGCCTACTACGGCCAGTAGACCCTCTTCGGCAGTCTGCGGTGGTCCTGCCTGGAGTCTAAACGGCATCTCGCCCGAAGTACAAAACCGCTTCCCGCAGCCTGGCAAGGGGCGTTGCCGCCTCTCGCCTTCTACTGCTTGCGACTCCAGGCACAACCTAAGTCCCGGCACAACCCTTAGGCGCGGAGCGCCGGGGAGGGTCTGCCAGTGGGCGCCAGCCCACCGCGGAGCGCCGGGGAGGATCTGCCTGCGGCCGCTTGGCCGCCGCTCTTCAAATCTGATTCTGATAAGGAGGTCCTTTATTATGATTATCGACAGTAAAAAGTATAATGGCCCCTGCTCCTGTGGCCGTTCCCACGAAATGGCTACCCAATTAGCCGTCATTCAACCCGGCTGTCTCAAAAATTTTGACCAGTACCTGAATGATGCCGGCCTCACCGGGAAACGCGCCGCCATCTATGACCAAAATACCTACCACGCAAAAAACCTTGTCCGCCCCCAAACTGCCCAGGAAATCATCCTGAACCCGGAAAACCTCCATGCCAATGAATCCGCTACCTCCACCGTCCTCTCCCAATTGGACCCCGACGTGCAGATCCTCGTCGCCGTGGGCAGCGGCACCATCCATGACATTACCCGCTTCTGCGCCAAGGAACGCGGCATTCCCTTCGTCGCCTGCCCCACTGCCGCCAGCGTGGACGGCTTCTGCTCCACCGTCTCCGCCATGACCTGGGGCGGCTTCAAAAAAACCCTCCCTGGCGTCGCCCCCATCTTGGTCCTGGCCGACATCGACGTTATTAAGGAGGCGCCCCCGGCCCTGGCCCTCAGCGGCGTGGGGGATGTCCTGGGCAAGTATACCGCCCTGGCCGACTGGAAAATCGCCCATGCCCTCACCGGGGAATTTCTCTGCCCGGAGATCGAAGCCCTTACCCGCAAAGCGGTGGAGGAGGTCTATACCAGCTGCCGCCAAATCGCCTCCGGCTCCCCTGCCGCCTTTGAACGCCTCACCTGCGGCCTCCTCCTCTCCGGCCTGGCCATGCAGATGATGGGCAACTCCCGTCCCGCTTCCGGCGCGGAACACCATATCTCCCATATCATCGAGATGGAGCCTGAAACCCTGGGGATCCACTCCTCCGCGCTCCATGGGGAAAAGGTGGGGGTGGGCACCGCCCTGGCCTCCGGCGTCTACCATAAGCTGGCGGAGACCGCCGACATCACCCCCTTGGTCAAGGAGTATCCCCCCATCACCGACGCCCTGATCCGGGAGTCCTACGGGGACCGCCTCTTTGATTCCATCGCCCAGGAAAACCGGACGGACTGCATGGCCGCCGTCACCCCCCAGCTTTTGGCAAAGCAGTGGCCTGCGATCCGGGAGATCATCGCCCAAATCCCCACCCGGGAGGAGCTGGAAGCCCTCTACCGGGAAATCGGGGCCAAAACCACCCTGGAGGACATCCAGGTGGATCCCGCCCTGCTGCCGAAGCTTTTGGCCTACTCCCCTCTGGTCCGCAACCGTATGACCCTTATGCGGATTCGGAGGATGATCGACGCCGCAGACTGACCCCCAAAAGAACAGCAGCCGGTTTGGACATGGCACCCTTTTGCCCCTGGGCAGAAGATGCCTTGTACAGACCGGCTGCTCTTGTTCCTGATCCAGACGGCGTTCCCCCTACAGGAAACCCTTTTTCCAGGAGTGCTTCGGCGGCTTTGTCTCCTTTTCCAGCGCCGCCCAAAGATCCAGTACCGCCCGTACCGGAGCCGGCGGCGTCTCCAGCAGCAGCGCCGCCTCCTTTTGGACCCTTTGCAGGGGAGAAAGATCCACCGCCACCCTTCGCCCCAGAATGGTCAGGCGGACCTCATCCCCTGCCGCCTGGCTCTCCCAAAGGGGCGGGGAATGATTGATGGTCACCGCCCGGATCTGCCGGTCTACCTTCACCAGCCCCATCCAGCAGCAGACCATCCCCGCCAGCAGAATCGCCGCAGCAGGGCCCGGGCCCCGCTTTTTCCGGGAGGCCGCCCCGCTTTTCTGTTTCCTTTTGGGCAAGAAGCCCCCTCCCCTCAGTCCCGTGCCCCCAGGAGATACTCCCCCAGGATGGGGGCCACCAGGCGGGCGGTGTATTTTGCCTCCTCCAGGGTGTTGCCGTTGGTCCCGAACTCGAAGAGAAGGGAATCCGGCGTCATCCAGAGGTTGTAGTTGCGGTAGCAGAAGAACACAGGCCGCATCAAGCCGGGGTACCGTTCCTCCACCGCGGAGGTAAACCCGGCGGCAAACCGGAAGTTTTCCTTCCAGCCCGGCACCCCCACCGAACCGTCGTCGCAGGGGGCAATGACCATCAGCTGGGCAGCCTTGTGCCCCGCCACCTCCTGGACCACCTTAATGGTGGAGCCGTCATCGTACAGCACCGCATCCCGGTGGACGTCGATGGCCACCTTGATGGAAGGGTACTTCTCCAGGTAGTCCTTGATGGTGGCGGCGCTGCGGTCGTAGGCCCCGTTATAGGCGGGGTAGTCGTGCTGGGTCTCGTCGTGGAGGACCTGGATCCCCATGGCCCGAAGCCCCTGGGCCAGCTCCTCCCCCACGGCGGCCATATTGGCAGTATTGTCCTGGCTGCGCCAATTATTCCTGCTGTCGTACACCTCCCCATCCCACTCCTCGTAGCTTTCGGTGGTGTGGGTGTGGTAGATCAGCACCTGGGGCTCCGGCCCTTTCTCCAGCAGAACGGCGGCTGGCTCCTCCAGCACCTGGTCGATCTCTGCCGGCTCCAGCTTGGTATAGTTGCGGATCCACCCCTGCCGGTACCGGCAAAAGGCGGAGTTCTCCTCCTCCCCTGTCATGTTCACCGTCTGGAGAACGGCCTGGTACTGCTCCGGGATCTCCGGGGGCTCCCCCTCCTGGGGCGGCGGCAGAAGATCCTCCGGGGGCTGGTCCAAGGCGGAGGCGGCTGATTCCGGCTCCTCCAGCAGCCCCGGAGAGACCTCCCCGGGGCGGAACACCTCCGGCGGAGGAAGGGAGGAGGCCGGCGCTTCCGGCTCCGGCTGGCTTTCGGGCAGGACCTCCCCGGCGTACCGCTGGCGAATCGTCTCCAGGGCTCCCCCGGGCATGGAAAAGGCGGCGGAAAGAAGGGTGGCTCGTCCCAGAACGGCGTCGATGCCGGGAGCGATGGCGGGGTAAGCCAAAAGAAAGGCGCCCGCCCCCAAAAAGGCCGCCAGTCCCCGCCGCCACTGCTTTCCATCCATCCTCCAGGTCTTCACGATCCCGCCCCCTATCCACAAGGTACCTCCTATCTATATGCTGAAAGGGGCCGGGTCATGACGGGGCAGCGCTACAACCGCCGCCGCAGGTAGTCGGCCAGCAGGTCGATAAAGTCCTTGGTCACCGGGCGGACAGGATAGGCCAGACCGAGAAGCTTTTCCAGCTGCTTGTCCCCTCCGTTTTTCCATCCTGCGATAATGGCCACCCGCATATTCTTCTGCACGCTGTTGACCGTTGCGTTGTAGCATTTCCCCACCAGCGGGTACAGCTCGTCGATGACGTTTAGAAGACGGTTTTCGTCCTCCACCGCCAGGTTGATGGCGGTCTCCAGCTGGCGGAAGCCCAGGCAGGTCCCCGGGATCATCAGGTACCGCAGCAGGTCTGCCGCAGTCACCGCCACCCGGGGCTTCGCCGTCCGGATGGGCTGGGCGCCTTTGGGGCCTTGCCCGGCTTTTTCCGGCAGGGGGATGCTGGCCTCTACCAGCTCTCCCAGGCTTTGGCCGATGCTGGACTCCACCAATTCTCCAAGGCTGAGGCCGATGGACCGCTCCACCACCTCGCCGAAGCTAGCCTCTTGTTCCAGGGCCTTCTCTGTCTCTTTTACGGGATCTTTTGTCAGCATTTTACGTCATACCTCCAACCATGAAAGTCCTATGGGACCGGCTATTATAAGAGTATCGTAAATTCTTCCGGTTTTGGAAAATATGACTATCGTTGCCGCTTTTGGTCAAAAAATTACCACCGGTCTTGAAAACCCCGGGCCGGGACCGAAGCCGCCGCAGAGCGTCCGGCTGCGCCCCCGGACATAAAATCTTAAAATAAGGTTTACGCTTATTCAAAATACTCTTCAAATCAAGGTCATATTGGCGGGGTATGATAAAGACACGCCAAAGGGAAGCCGCCGGAACGGGAATAGGCCAAGGGGCGGCTCACATAGATTTGGGAAGCACGGGAAAACAAAGGAGGATCATCATGTTGGACAATAACCATAACCGAAACGAAAACGGCGGCTCCCAGCAGCCCCAGGGAGGCTGGAGCCCCTACCGAAGCGAACAGGGCAGACAGGAGTTCTTCCAGCGGTATGACAGTGTATTCCGGGAGCCCCAGGGAAATTACCAGGGCAGCTACAGCTCCTCACAGACGCCGCCCCCCTCCTACCAGCCCCAAACCGCCCCCCGGGAGAAAAAGCACCGCTCCGGGAAGGGCGCCGCCGCAGGACTTGTGGCAGCCTGTATGGTGGTTTCCATCGCCGGCGGCGCCTTGGGAAGCTACGGGATGAACTACCTCTCCCAAAAGGAGGGCACCGTCTTTTACCAGGCCGTAAAGGGGAATGAGAACCAGGAACCTTCCGGCGGCGACACCCAGGCCCCCGCCGCCGGCATCCAGGCGGGATACACCGGCGGGGCCCTCTCGGTAAGTGAAATCGCCGCCCTTGCCTCCCCCTCGGTGGTGGAGATCAGCACCGAGACCGTCAGCCGCAGCAACTTCTTCGGCCAGTATATCCAAAGCGGCGCCGGAAGCGGGGTCATCTTCTCCGAGGACGGCATCATCATCACCAATGACCACGTGGTGGACAAGGCCAGCAGCATCACCGTCCGCACCAAGGACGGCCAGAGCTACGACGCCACCCTCCTGGGCACCGATTCCAAAACCGACATCGCTGTCCTCAAGGTGGAGGCCAGCGGGCTGACCCCCGCCATTCTGGGGGATTCCGACAGCCTCTCGGTAGGGGAATACGCCATGGCCATCGGCAATCCCCTGGGGCACCTGGGGGGCACCGTCACCGACGGGATCATCAGCGCCCTCAGCCGGGAGGTCACCATCAGCGGGGAGAACATGACCCTCCTCCAGACCAACGCGGCCATCAACCCCGGCAACTCCGGCGGCGGGCTCTTTAACGAGAAGGGGGAGCTCATCGGCATCGTCAACGCCAAATCCTCCCAGACCGGTTCCGACACCAGCATTGAGGGCCTGGGCTTCGCCATCCCCATCAACACGGTGAAGAATTCGGTTCAGGAGCTGCTGGACTACGGCTACGTTCGGGGCCGGGCGGCCCTGGGGGTCAGCCTTATCGACATCAGCAGCATGGAGCAGATGTTCCAGTACCGGGTCAACCGCATGGGGGTCTATGTTCAGGCGGTCACCGAGGGAGGCGCCTCGGAGAAGGCCGGGATGAGGGCCGGGGACAACATCATCTCCATTGGCGACGTAGCGATCTCCAGCATTGACAATATCAAGAGCCAGCTGAACAACTACTCGGTGGGCGATACGGTGCAGATCCAGGTGATCCGGGACGGCCGGACCATGACCCTCAGCGTGGTGCTGGACGAGTTCAAGCCGGAGACCGCTCAGGCAAAGGACTGACCCCGGACAGCTGCCTGGGGCGGCAAAAATGACACCCTCTCCTCCTCATGTCCGGCACGGCCCCCCAGCCGCCGTACCCTCGGGTGCGGCGGCTGAGGGGGAGGTGCCAAGAGGGCCGGAATCACAAAAATTCAATTCTCTACCTGCCGGGTGGACGGAATACCGGCCCGGCAGGCGGGAAAACCAAACCTCCGCCATTGCAGGGGGCGTTTTTTTATTTCCGGCGATCTGTCTGCAAACCTTGTATTCCTTTCCCTCTTGTGGTATCCTTAGAAAAAAGAATCCCTTCGCAGAAGTGCGTCCGGCCCGGGGCCGCCCTGGGCCGGCAGGAAAGTCAGGTGCGACGCCTGCGCGGTCCCGCCGCTGTATGCGCCGGGGACTCCCTTCCGGGGTGTCCCAAGGTCCTCTTCCTCCATGCCATTGTTCCCCTTTGGGGGCCGAGAAGGCGAAGAGGACTGGCGCGAGCCAGAAAGCCTGCTTTTGCGTGTTTCCCTGTTCCTCCGCGTGGAAACGGACGGGACCGGGGCCGCCGGGATCTCCTGCGGTACCGCCTTCTCCGTGCCCCCTTGGGCCCGGGGCTTTCGGCCCGTACCGGAGATCCCTGACGGCGTGGTGGGCTGAATCCGGAGCCCGTCGCTCTCTCCTCCCCCAGGGAGGAAGGGCGGCGGGCTTTTTTGCCGGCTCCGCCGGGTTGGGGAACGGGTTTCTTTTGCAAAAAAGAAAAGAGGTATCTCAAATGTTCTGTAAGAAACTGATTTCCCTGTTCCTGGCCGCAGTTCTGACCCTCTCCCTCTGTGCCTGCGGAGGAGAACAGCCCCCCGCCTCTCCCGCTCCCCCTTCCGCTTCGGAAAACCCGGCTCCGGAGGCCCCCGCCACCATCCTCTTAACCGATAACGTGGGCCGGGAGGTGGAACTCCCCTATCCTGTGGAACGATGCGCTGTGGCCCTGCGGTACACCAATGAACTGATCCGGGCCTGCGGGGCCATTGATAAGGTGGTTGCCGTGGATCTGAACACCGCCCAGGACCGGGACTACTGGGGGATGTTCGACCCGGAGCAGGTCATCGGCAAAAGCCAGCGGGAGCTGGACTACGAACAGATTGTATCTTTGGCCCCCCAAGTGGTCATCCTGCCCTCCAATGGCGCCTGGCAGGAGGCGGAGGAAAAGCTTGCCCCCTTTGGCATCAAGGTTTTTGTCATCTCTGGGTACGACACCATGGATTTTGAGAACCAGTGCGCCAACATCGGAAAAATGTTTGCCGTGGAGGAGGCCGCCCAGAAGTTCTGCTCCTATTTTACCGAAAAGTTGGACTACATCAACCAGCAGCTGGAGGGGGTGGAGCCCCGGACCTACTACTATGAGGGGAACACGGACTACACCTCCACCCTTCCCGGGGATTACTTTTACGATATGTTCCAGCTGGCCCACGGGAAAAATATCTTTGCCGGGGACGCCGCTAGCGTCAGCATCAACGAGGTGGACCCGGAAGAGATCCTGAAGCGGAAGCCCGACGTCATCTTTAAGGTTATCACCCCCGACGCCGCCCGAACCGGCACCGGCCTTTACGCCCCGCCGGAAAAGGAGCAGTTCGTCGAAAGTCTCCAAAAGCTCGTCTCCCGCCCTGCCTGGGAGGAGATCCCGGCTGTGCAGAACGGCGATGTCTACTTTATGACCCAGTTCAGCCACGGCGGAGCCTGCAAGCTGGTGGGAACAATCTACGCCGCCAAGTGCCTCTACCCTGACCTTCTTCCCGATCTGGACCCTGACGAGGTGTTCCGAACCTGGCTGGAGGACTTCCAGGGCTTCCGGAACGTTGACGGCCACTTCTACGCCGCCGGGGAGCTGGCAGGATGAGGGCGGCCCAGGAGATCCTTCTAGCCTACCGCGCCAGCCGGCGGCGGGCCTGGCTGCTTCTGTCCGGCGGGCTGGTCCTGACCCTGGCCCTGGGCATGGTCTTTGCCGCCCTGGGGGCCACCGGCGTCACCCCCGGGGAGATCGCCGCCACTTTGGCAGGAGTCCTCCGGGGGGAGGAGCTTTCCGCCCCCCAGCTGGTGATCCTCCATCTGCGCCTCCCCCGTGTGGTTATGGCCGCCGTCGCCGGGTGGGGTCTTTCGGTTTCCGGGACGGCTATGCAGGGGATCACCCGGAATCCCCTGGTGAGTCCCTTTACCATTGGCATCTCCAACGCCGCCGCCTTTGGGGCCTCCCTTTCCCTGGTCTTTGGCCTGGGGTTCTTCCCCGGCACCCGGGGGGGCGTGGTTTTGACCGCCTTCGCCCTGGCCCTCCTCTGTGCCGGAACGGTATACGGAGTGGCCATGGGGGCGGGGATGTCCCCGGAGGCCCTGGTTCTCACCGGCATTGGGGTGAACTATCTGTTCAGCGCCGCCACCTCCGTGATCCAATATTTCGCCGACGAACACCGGCTGGCGGCGGCGGTGGCCTGGGCCTTCGGTTCCCTGAACGGGTCCGGCTGGTCCCAGGCGGGGACGGCCTTTCTGGCGGTAGCCCCCTGCTTTTTGGGCCTTTGGCTGATGGCGCCCGGCCTCAATGTTCTGTCGGTGGCCGATGACGAAACCGCCCGCTCCCTGGGGATCTCTCCAGAGTGGATCCGAGGCACAGCCGGCATCCTTTCGGTAATGGCTGCGGCGGGGGTCATCAGCTTTACCGGAGTCATCGGCTTTGTGGGCCTGGCGGGGCCCCACATCGCCCGGATCCTTTTAGGCGGCGACCACCGGCTGCTTCTGCCCTTCTCCGCCCTGGTGGGAGCCGTCCTGCTGCTGACGGCGGATACCATTGGCCGGCTTCTTTTGGCTCCGGTGCTGCTGCCGGTGGGAATCGTGGTCTCCTTTTTAGGGGTGCCCATCTTTTTTCACCTGCTGCTGTCCCGCAGAAAGGGGGCCCGGTAAGATGCTGGAGGTAGAAGATCTTTCCTTTGACTATGGCGGCCCGCCTGTCCTGCGGGAGGTCTCCTTTGGGGTGGAGCCGGGGAAGGTGTTGGGGCTGCTGGGGCCCAACGGCACCGGCAAGACCACCCTGCTCCGCACCATAGGAATGCTGCTGCGGCCTAAAAGGGGGCGGTCTATTTTAGACGGAACGGACCTTTCCGGCCTCTCCCTGGGCAAGAGAGCCCAAAGGGTGGCCTATCTTCCCCAGGACACAGGAAGCCCCTTTCCCATCCGGGTGATGGACGCGGTGCTGCTGGGGCGGACCCCCTACGCCCGCTTCGCCCAAAGCCGCCGGGATCGGGAGACCGCCGCCCGGCTGCTGGAACAGCTGGACCTCCTCCCCCTGGCCATGCGGGAGATGGGAAGCCTCAGCGGCGGGGAGAGGCAGCGGGTGTGGCTGGCCCGGGCCCTGGCCCAGGAGCCCCGGCTCCTCCTTTTGGATGAACCTACCAGCAGCCTGGACCTGAAAAACCAACTGGGGACCATGGGGCTGGTCCGGAAGCTCTGCCGGGAGCAAGGGCTGATCGCGGTGGTCTCGATCCATGACCTGAACCTGGCGGCAGCGTATTGCCAGCAGTTTTTGATGCTCCGCCAGGCGAAGGTCTTCGCCCAGGGAGGCGAAGAGATCCTGACGCCGGAGAACCTTCGGGCGGTTTACGGGGTGGAGGCCGAAATCGCCAAAGTCCGAAACCGCCGGATCATCGTCCCCTTTGCGGAATGATTTTTCTTGACATGGAGTGGACTCCAGGGGTTATACTGAAAGCAGAATAAAACAAGGGGGGCCATAGCCATGACCATTGCGGAGGTGAGCCGGGTGTATCAGATCCCGGTGGACACTTTGCGGTATTACGAACGGATCGGCCTGCTGCCGCCGGTAAACCGGAACCGGAGCGGGTTTCGGGACTACACCGAAGAAAACTGCAGCTGGGTCCAGTTTATCAAGTGCATGAGGGCGGCGGGGATCCCGGTGGAGGCGCTGGCGGACTATGTCGCCCTGTTCCAGCAGGGAGACAGGACCCGGGAAGCCCGGAAGCAGATTCTCCTTGAACAGCGGGAACTGCTCCAGTCGCGGGTAAACGAGCTGCAGGGGACGCTGGATCTGCTGACCAGAAAGATTGAATCCTACGAAGAATGGAATCCCGGGGCGGAGGAACAGCTGCTGGCGCCGTCTGCCCAGATGGGTTAGGGACGCGAACCGGAAAGGAAAGGTTAGGGCTCCCCTGAAGAGGGGGGTCCTAACCTTTTGTCTCTCTATGTCCCGCCTGGGTATCCCAAGCCTCCTGCCGGCTTTAGCGGCCAAATCCCCCCAGAATCTCCTGCTGGCGGCTGTCCGCCGGCGTCGTCAGCAGGACCTGACCGCCCTCCCAGCGCAGGGGCACGCACCGGATCCCCCCCAGCGCCGACAGGGCGTCATCCAGGGTCGTCCCGCACCGGCTCAGCCTCCGCCCCAGGTAGAGGCAGAGGAAGAGCTGCAGGAACTGCATCCCCCCCAGCATCTCCAGGATCTCTCCAGGGGAGTACCACAGGCGGAGGAACTGCAGATCTTCCGTAAGATATACCGGATGTATAATATCTAAGACCTTGTCCAAAAGGAGCAGCTTTTCCAGCACCTTCTCCACCGGGAGGCCGGTGTTGGTAAGGATCAGCTCCCGGGGCTCCTTGTGCCACTGGGTCAAAGCCGCCGCCGGACCGGAGGCGGAGCGCAGGATCACCGCCCGAAGGGCCCCGAACTGCCTCTCCCGGTAACCGTACTCCCGGAAGGGAAGGAACTCCCCTTCCTCTCGGAGAAAGGCGGCGATCTCCTCATCGTCCCGGACAAAGGCGGGGGGCTCCCCGGTGGGGCTGCCGCAGATAAACCGGCAGTTTTCCGGCCCCAGGCCCTGGCGGGCCATCAGCTCCGGGTCCCGGGTGAGGAGGACCGAGCGGCGGGGGATCTCCTCCATCCGCTTTGTCTGGGAGCAGCCCCAAAGGCCCCAGTCCAGGGGGACGTCCTCCCCGCTGAGAAGGAAGAGGGCGTCCCAGGGGCGGTCCTCGGGCAGGAAATCGTACTGGCAGGGGACCGCGTAGGAAAAGCCCCAGTCCTCCCCCTCCATAGCCCGGCCGGCCTGGGCGGCCAAAGCGGGATGGAGAAACTGCCGGTCCAAAAGAAGCCCCGCCCCCTCCCGAAGGGCCTCCTCCCCCAGCTGCTCCCGGCAGGGGACATAGCACTGGTCCATCCAGTGGAAGAAGGGGGTCCCCCGCTGGTAGCTGAGGAGGTAGTAGGCGGTAAGGGCGGTAAGGGCCTCCACCGCGCCGGCTCCTGCCCCGGCCCTTTGGGCCGCCTCCTCCCAGAACCGGGGAAGGGTCAGGCTCTCCATCGCCTGGAGGAGAAGGGAAACCGGGCCGTACTCCCGAACCCCTGGGAGGACCGAAAGGAGCCAGGGGGTGAGGACATCGGTTTTTCCCTGGGTGATCTGCGCGGCCATCTCCCGAAGGGCGGCGGTATCCAGGCGGTCAGCCCGGCCCAGGCTGAGGACCAGGCGCTGGCGGGAGGAGCCGCGTCCGGTGTATTGGGTTTGGATCAGCTGGCAGTAGCGGATCTTCTCCCCGTTTCTGGTGACGGCGGTTTCTTTCAGCCAGATGGCGCAGACCTCCTTTCCCGGATGCCGGAGCGGATCAGAACACCTGGATGCTCCACCGGTTTTCGTAGACCTCCCCCGGCGCCAGCCGCACCAGGTCGGGTTTTTCTCCAAAGTCCTCGATGACGTCCTGACGCCCGGGGAGAGAGACCCAGGGCTCCAGGCAGACGTAGGGGGCGGCGGCCTTTGGCTTGTGCCAGATGCCCAGGTAGGGCATCCCCGGGTAGGATACCGTAACGCCCCGGCGGCCCTTCCGGCTCCGAAGGGTCACCACAGAGGGGGTGTTTTTCAGGATGATGGCGTCCCGGTCAAAAAGATCGTGGGTCAGGGGGAGGTACCGGTTTTCCGTCAGGGGGTAGGGGGTGTCCGGGCCCTGGATGAAGCAGGCGTCGGACATCCCCACTTGGAGGGGCTGGCAGCTCTCCCCGAAGTCCAGGCAGTAGTCCTCAAAGGCCAGGCCCTCCTCCAGGGGGACAAAGAAGCCCGGGTGCCCTCCGTAGCCAAAGGCCATGGGCTTCTCCCCTGTGTTTTCCACCTGGAAAAGGATCTCCACCCGGCTTTCCGCCAGACGGTAGCCCAGACGGACGCGGAAGGGCCGGGGATAGACCGCCAGGGTTCCTTGGTTTTCGGTGAGGCCCAGCAGGACAGACTCCCCCGTCTGTTCCAGCAGGGTCAGCTCCTGGTCCCGGAAGAAGCCGTGGCACCCCAGCTCGTAGCTCTCCCCATCTAGGAGGTACCGCCCCTCCATCAGCCGTCCAACAAAGGGAAAAAGATGGGGGGCCTGGCGGACCCAAAAGGCAGGGTCCGGCTGCCACAGGTACTCGGTGCCGTCGGCGGTTCGGATGGACCGCAGCTCTCCGCCGGTGCCGGCCACCTGGACGGTGATCCGGTCATTTTTCAGGGTGTAGGTCATGGTGTCATTCTCCTTTTCTCAAAATGGGTCCAGGCGCGTTCCTCTGTGTCTGTAGGGACAAGCCCTAACCGTGGTCAAAGCCCCCCGGGCAGGGGCGATTCCTTCCATCCTCAGTATAACAAGCGCCAGGTGGTCTGTCAACGAAAAAACTCCCCAGAGTCCGGCAGGACTTTGGGGAGCTTGTGGACAAAAGGGAAGCGATAATCTGTTATCTCTTGGAGAACTGGGGAGCCCGGCGGGCAGCCTTGAGGCCGTACTTCTTGCGCCCTCTCCAAATAAAACCGCTATTTCCCAATGTCTCTTCTGCTTTTAATTATTAATGCACCTCAAAATGAACCTCATTTCGGATTGCCTGCAAATGCTTGGTTCACTTTGGAAATCAAATCTTTGGGCTGATTGTAGGTAAGATGGGTATAAATATCAAGCGTGATTTTGGCATGTTCGTGGCCCGCCAGCACCTGTACGGTCTTGACGTCAACACCGGCCAGAAGCAGGCGAGTGATGTAGGTATGTCGGAGTTGGTGGGGCGTCACCTCAAAGTCAATGCTGTATATTACATCGTTGTTATGGGTCGCCCTCTCTCCCAGGACAGGGGTCACAGTGTGCAGAATCTTCTGACCGTTGACGTAGCGATAATAAGTCCTCTCCCTAACGGTGCGGGTACGCACATACCCCCATACCCGGCGCCACTGTGTCTCCGAGAGGGCACCTCCGTCCCGGTTGGCAATCACAAAGTCCGAGGTGGATTTCTCTTTGACAAACTTCAAGCATTCCACCAGCTGTGGCGGGATCGGAATCGTCCGCTTTGCCGCCTTCGTTTTTAGGTCGGTCAAGATGACTGGCCTATTGTGTTCCGTATGCCAGGCCCGGCAGACAACAATGTGCGGAGCATCGCCCTCCAGGAAGACACTGTCCCACTGAAGGGCAAGGGCCTCTTCCCGGCGCAGGCCAGAGTAAAGGCACAGCATGATAAACGGATAGGGCGGCAGGCCACGGACCGCATCCAGGAGAGTGATGACCTGCTCATCAGTAAGAGCCTGCCTCTCCTTTGGGGTCTTACCTCCCCTGGGATTCAAATTTTTGCACGGTGATTCATCAATGATACGGCTTTCGACCGCAGAACTAAAAATCATCTTGAAGAGCATCTGTACACCGCGGTAGATAGAGGCAGATTGCGCTGCAGCCTTGCCGATGGCCATCTTCACGTCGTCCGGGGTGACCTCTGCCATGTACTTATCGCCCAGAGGTTCAATGATGTAGATCTTGACTTTAGAGGTATAGTCCACCAATGTTGTCGTTCTGATATGGGCACCATGCATGGTAAGCCACTTCTCGGCGTACTCCTTTACAGTGGGATTTTCTCGGCGGAAAGTCTCCTCTGTAATTTCCTTTTGGGCTATGGCCACCTTTTCGGTCAGTTCCTCCGGAGTTTTTGCATAGAGAGCAACATACTTCCCGCCTGGTCCCTTGATTCGCTTCCGATATTCATTTCGGCTGGCCACAAATTCATAGGTAGGTTTCTTTGGTCGGGCCATTTGCCTTTTCCCCCTATTTTTGATACAATAGAAGAGCAGTGGGATTGTCCAAAATCTACTGCCCTACTGACTGTCCCTGGTGTTTGCCGCACCGGGGGCAGCTTTTTATGTTTGACTATTTGATTTCTTTCTCCATTGAGACTTTAGGCCATCGATATGCTCAAAAAGGTCACTTTTAATATCCGCCCACATTGGGTCCAAAATAAAATCAATTCCCTCTCGACGGGCCAGTTTAGCTGCTGGGACAAAATCACTGTCACCAGAAATAAGGATGATTTGATCCACTTGATGTTTATATGCCAAAGAAGCAATATCAACGCCGATTTTAATGTCAACCCCTTTCTGCTGAACAGAAAGTACAAAATCTTCCTCCTTCAAGTCGGCTATCGATATTTTCCCCAGGCACAATTTCTTTGTTATCTCTGGTTTTAAGTTATATGCCATCTGATTGGCGAGGACACCGAGGCGAAGAGCCAGCTTTCTTCGCTTTTTCAGTTGCTCCAAAAATTCGATACTCCAAGTGTATGTATCCGATTTGTCCAAATCGACATTAGCTTTTTTCAAAGGGTGAAAAACACTTTTCCGTCCAACAGGTTCGCAATCATAATAAAATATGCGATACAACTGACGGACTTCATTCCCGTCCTTATCTTGAAGATGTGCGTAGCAGTAAGCCAATAGTTCAGACGCTCGCTTTTCTGCAGTTTTGTATCCCCACAGATAAGCTGATCTTTTCCGGTAAAAACCTCCATCTACCAAGATTGCTGTTCTTGTCATTGTATAGTCCTCCTACAAAAATAAGGCCCAGGGATTCAGCACTTCCCTTATGATGGGAGGCTTACTACCAAGGGCCTGTTAAGCAATACAAGGGACAAATCATCCCCGTTTGGTAGCCTTGAAAGGCTACACCCTTATTATACGCAACATACTGAAATTTGTAAACATGAAAAAAGTACCAATATTTTACGTTTTTTGTATGTTTTTTGCCATATTGAGTAAAAATTTGCCGTTTTTATCGTTTTTACCAATGAAAACAAGTCCTTTTCGGCCAAGTTTTCCAAAACCCGAACAATTTCAAAGAAAAATCCAGCCCTTCCCCATTATCCGGCAGAAACAGACCGATTTTTATGCTATAATCCATTATGCGCTAATACATACCTTGGCGCCAGGGTGGAAAGGAAAGAAGATGCCGGATATTGATACAGAGATCCTGCGCCTGTTCCACCTGTTGAATGCAGAGCAGAAACGGGAAATCATTTCCCTTGCCCTGTCAGTGTTAGCAGCTGAGCAAGAAGAAACTTCTTCTGATCCGCCGACAGCAGCTTCATAAGTTCAAGGAGCTGCCGGTCCTGCTCATCCAGCCCATCCCCATCTTCGGGGGTGGGCTTTTTTTCTTGCTCCTCTCGGCCCAATAAATGATCAACAGAACACCCCAGGAACCCAGCAATAAGTGCAAGCGTCGAGGAGGATATATCTGATGTTGGATTCTTTTTCCATTTACTGAAAAGGCTTTCCGATATTCCAGTTTCTTTTGATAATTTGTAGGCAGAGATATTTTTCATTTGTAGTAAGTTTAGTATTATTTGCGAATGTTCCACAAACATCACCCTTTTTCTTTGTGTAATATGTATAAACTTGAGCGTGTTCAAGCAATTCCCCTTGACTACATGAATGAAATCAAGTAAACTAATCTCAAATCAAGTATTAAAACGAATCAACCACTGGAGAGGAGGTGAACAAAGTGAACCGACCGAGAGACCGGATTGCCTATCTATGGGCAAATATTCAGTTCCTTTGGGATGTTCATGGAAAGTATGTGTTCGGATACATGGGCTATGTGCTTATGTACATACTGCCAATAGTGAACTGGATCACGGTCATCTTCATATGGGTTTATATCCTGTCCTCAAGATGAAGAGATGAACAAAGCAACAACAGCAACGATAAGAGCCAACAACGCAATCCAATTATCCGCAGCATACTTGAGTATGTTGCGCCACCCAAACATCCACCTGTACTCAAGGTAGCGGATCCCCTTTTTCCGTAATGGAATATGTCCCGGATGGCACAGCTGTTCCGTCCAATCCGATTACATCTGCGTGTTGAGCGACCAATCCAAATTCCAGCAATGCGTCACACGGTGGTTCTGCCAGCATTGTATGCTTGCTGAAATACTGCAAATCCTCCAGTTCATATTTTTGCAGCACAATATCGTCAAATTCAGATTTTCTAAGCACTCACCAGCACCCCCCGTTTCATCCAATTGCCTTAATTATAGGAAAAGTTTTAATACTTGTCAACGAATTTGGAAAGGAGGACACCACAATGGTAGCGTTCACCGAAGCGTCCACCCGGCGGGTCTTAAGCCCCTGGGGGGTAGAAGTCAAAAAGCGGCTCATCGAAAGGTCGCTCAAGCAGGATGACCTTGTGGCCAGGCTTGTGGAACAGGGTCATAGCATCGACAAGGCTGCGCTGTCTAATCTGCTTTACGGGATCGGAGCATCCAACCGGCAGCCGGAGATCGAGTGTATCAGCCGGCTGCTGGACATCCCGTATCTGAAGCAGACAGCATCCAGCGCATAAGAAGGAGGTTAGCACCAATGACTGGACTGGTCATTACCACAGAGAATGAGATGCATAAAGTCGCCTACGACCCGCCTCATTATGAGGTCATCCAGGAGGCTGTTGGCGGGAACTGTGAACTGGTCTGTCCTAAAGGGCTTCAAAAGCCCTACTGCATGATGGTCAACGAAGAGGGGCGATTGCTGGGCATGCCGTTTAACCCCTTGGGGAGTTACCTCTGTGGCACTTTGATTCATGGTTCTTTCATCGTAGGAGACGTCATTATTCTCAGACTGGGTCACTATGCTGGAGAACCCGATTTGGTCGGCATGAGCGATGAGGAGGCCCAGCAGTTGGGTGACTGGTTTGTAAAAATAAGCATGGGCGTTGTTCACTGGAGGTGAGAAGAGTATGGAGACCATTAAAGTTACCTTAGAAATTCCGCTGACAGAGGAACTGCTGCGCCGGGTAGACGCTGCGGCAAAGTGGATGGAGACCACCCGGCAGGAGTTCATCGAACAAGCATTAGATACCGGTGTGTTGCACAGCATCGAGAACGGCCTAACCATAACGGAGCGCCTTATGTTGCAGTATCCCGGCCGGACAGCTGCGCTGGAGGCCATAAAAAAAGGGAACGTACCTCATGATAAATAATGGAGATTGAGGTATGCTCTCCCTGGCAAAGAGAAGGGATGTGAACGATATGACCGAAGGAACAAGCACTCTGAGCGTTGATTCTGCGATCCGCATCGCCAAAATCATCGCAACCGCACCGGTGGCCCGGATGCCGATGATTACCCAGCTTTTCCACCAGGCGTCGGTGAATCTGGAGGGGCTGGAGGAACTGATGGAGAACAGCGCCGCATCTGACCATAGCCGACTGATTGACACCGCCGAGTTTATCCAGGAACTGACGGAGGGCCGGGAGACGACAGAACGCGGCTACCTGTTTACCCCAGACGAGTTCAACCAGTTTTGTCTGGCGCGGGATCTCTCCCCTCGGCTGGTGAAACGGCATCTGTACGAAAAGGGATACATCGAGGCAAAAAAGGAGGCGACCGGAAAACTGATTTACTCTGTCACCATTCATATCGATGGTATCAACCAGCGTCGGGTAGTTGTGAAGCCATGTTGAAAACAAAGCGCCCTGCCAGGTGCAGGAACACCTAACAGGGCAAGTGACCCAACAAAACCAACAAAAGGCCACAGATGGATTATACCACATCCTTCTGTTTGTTGACAAGGAAGGAGAGAAATCAGATGACGCTTTTGACCCGCAAAGAAGCAGCCGCCCGACTGGGGATGTCGCTGCCCACGCTGGACCTTGAACGTACCACTGGCCGGTTGGCCTACATACAGCGAAAGCCCGGTAGCAAGGTGTGGATCACTGAGGAGGCCATCGCCGAATACTTGGCGCGCGCCACTCATCAAGCCCGACCGGAGATGAAGGCTTACCGTCGCCGTTGGGCTTAACCAAAAACAGAAAGGATGTTCTGACGATGAAATCGAATAAAATCAACGCATCGGCAGTATTTGAACTGCTGCTCGTTCTCCTGATAACTGCCATCGCCTTCGTGTGGGGCAGCTTGGTCGCCCAGATGGAGCGGGGCTATGATGCCGTTGGTGGCGAGTACCTCCTCCTGCTTTTCCCCGCTGTCTATTACCCTGGCAAGAAGATGATCCTGGACGGGATTGCTGAACTCCGAAAACAAAATGAAAGGATGAAGAAGAAAATGGAAGAAAAAGCTACGTGCGAACTCCTTCTGGCCGGAGCAGATGAAGAACAGGCCAGAATGAAAATCACCGGGACCTTTGAGGGCATTTTTGCCTGGGCCAAAATCACAGATCAGCTTTGCAGGAGTCTCGACATTTCGCCGGCCGCACTCGCCGGTATGATGCCCCACTTGGTCAATGATTATCGCCGGGCAGCCCTCAACAGCCGAGCGGTGAGAGTGGAAGGGAAAGCGGGGGCTGAGGGGTGAAGATGGCGCTGAAGGGCAGCACACTGATCCTCATAGAAGTGGACAATGTGCAGTTTACCATCATTAAGAGCTGGAACAAAATGAAGTGGGATAAAAAGAGCCTGTCGCTTCATGGCATCGCTGACATCGAACTGCTGGACAAGCTGGCCAGCATTGTCCGGCTCCCCCCGATAGTGGCGCAGCGGCGACGGGAACTCCATACCCTGCAGGATGCGGTGGACCATGAGAGGATGAACCCAAAGCCTGTCCCTTTCCGCAGGTACCCTGTGAAGATGCCGCTCTATGCCCACCAAGTCCGCGGTGCAAACATGGCGATGCTGACCTTCGGATGGGTGGCCCCGGAGGGGGGGACAGCACATGGATAGCACCATTACAATGGACGCCATTGTCACTTTCCTGGGACAGATGGGGGCATCTACTTCCGCTGAAGCATCGGTTCTTTGCAAGGCAGCGGCCAGCATCCTTTTTGCCATCTCGGAGGAGGGGGCAAAAACCCCGGACGATGCCCTCGACATCCTCCACGACTATCGGTTCCAGACCAAGCAGTACAGAGCCCTCCATAGCAAGCACGAGGTCGCCGGCAAGCCTGTCTGTAAGGACGGTGTGTGGCACTGCCCCAGCTGTAATCGCCGAACAACCCCCAACCACTCCTACTGCCATCGTTGTGGGAAAAAGCTGGGCTGGGGATGATTCTGGATAACAATCGGTAAAGGGGGGATGCGATGAAAAGCGCATAAATGGCCTCCCCATGCTGCAACACGGAGAGGCCGAAAGGCTAAAAAACATCGGGAATTCTGTCTTCGCCTAAAAGGATTATAGCACCTTTTGGGCCAGGGCGCAACAAGAAGGGTGGTTTTTTATGAACGAGTGGTATGAGCAGGCGGCGAAAAAGCTGGCAGCCGAGAAAAACACCGGAAGTTACGACAGGTATGCCAGTGCCATGAAGAAGTTGGTTTGCGAGAAGATGATTTTCTTTTCACAGCAGGATGCAGAATTTGCCCAGGCCGTTGTCCAAGGCGGCACCTTCTCGGACTGCATGAAAGCCGTGGCTAAGAACTGTGGAAACGTCATTTCCGATGAAGAGGCGATTCGCCGGGCAGTGCGGTTCTACTTTCCTGGAGCCGATGTGCGGTTCCATATGACAATCAACCTCTGTGCCGATGTGGAGGCCGAGGCCGCTCAGCAGGCTACCGTTACTGGCCCAAAAATCCTCAACCTTGAGGACTTTCTGTGAGGGGGCGTGAAAAGTGACAGACATAGAAAAAGCGGGACGGCTTGTCCGGCAGGCACCGTCCTTGAACCAGGCGGAAAAGGATGCCATTAACGCACTGTTCCCGGCTTACATATTCCGCCGTTCCTGCACCGGCGAGATTTGGACAACATGCTGCCATCGGCATCTGACAGTGAAGGATGAGGACATGATGGTGACCACCCCGGAGCGAAACTTCCAAGAGGTCATGTGGACTCCTCACCAACGGGAACCGAAAAACCGATGGATGGATCCTCCTCAGCCTCGTGTAAAATGCCCTTTCTGCGGAGAGATGGTCATTGTAAAAGAACTGGGCCGTTCCGGGGGCCGGGACAACTTAAGCCGGTACCGGCGGGCGGTGGTTCTGCGGTGGTACAGGGGGGCGCTGTGGGCCAGGGCCTATGATTGTGGCAAACGCTACAGCAGAGACAAAGGGTACAGTCTCACGGGTGAGCCCGAAAGCAAGCTGGTGGGTGTGTATCGCTTCAGGCCGGGTTTGGTGGAGGCAACCACCAGGGGCTGGTATGGGAATTACCCATTCCTGTCGGTAGTCCAACAGGATGGCCCGCTCACTAAAGGGCGGTGGCGTATCCACGGCCCGTTCAACGCAAATGCGGAATATGGCATTGGTTACGATGTAATTGGTCTGAGCGAGATAGAGAAAAGCCCATTCCGTTATTGCATGGCCGCCGAAGCAGAGAAGAAAACCGCCAAATTTCTGGAATTTCTAACTGCCTGCTGCTTTTATCCCCGGCAGATTGAGATGTTGATGAAGGCCGGGATGAGCGAAGTCGTCCGTGACCTGGTAGAACGGGGCGTAAAACACACCGCGGTTATTGATTGGGACGATCCCAAAAAGGCTTTCAAGCTAGACCGGCAGGATGTGAAGTTCTTTCTCACCACGAACCGCAACATCCAGCTTCTGGAATTATATAAGAGGCTGAAAGGCCGCGTCCCGCTGACAGAGTGCGAGTTGTGGATGTCCAGCGGGCTGGATATTCAGAAAACCTTCCGGGCGGCAAGGAAATGGAACATACCCCCGGAAAAGCTGATCCGGTACCTGGCCGGAAAAGTAGGGTGCGCCCGATACGGAGGAATGACCAGTATTTGTGCTGCCCGGCGATTTTGGGAGGACTATGTCAATGCTGCCGAGGCGATGGGCTACCCTCTACACCGGGAAAACATCCTGCTACCCAAAGACCTGGGCGCGGCACACGATGAAGCTACGAAAAAACACCAGGTAAGGCTGGAGCGGGAGCGGGCGGCCCGACGGCTGGAATGGGAGCGCCGGCAAAAGGCTGAACAGGCCGAGCATGACCGCCAGGTCCGTCTGGCAGAGGAGAAATATGATGAACGCCGCAAGAAACTGGAGAAGAAGTACGGTTTCGCTATGGACAGCTATGCGATCCGGGCGCCCCTCGGCAAGGATGAAATTTTAGCCGAAGCCAGGAAACTCCAGCACTGCGTGGGCGGCTACGCCGACCGGCACATCCAGGGGAAAACGACCATCCTTTTTATGCGGAGGGTCAAAAATCTGGACGAGCCTTGGCTGACCATTGAAATGACCGGAAACGAACTGATTCAGATCCATGGTTACAAAAATGAAGGTATACACACCGCCAAAGGACGATTTGCACCCGACCCGCGGGAGGTCTATCGGGATTTTCTGGACACCTGGCTGGAATGGCTGGAGAAAGGCAGTAAGCGGGACAAAAAGGGCAATCCAAGGTTGCCCCGTAAGAAGAAAGGAGCAGTAGCAGCATGAACCAAATGGAGGTAGTTGAGGGTCGGAGCCTCAGTCAAGACTTTGGGGTGGGCGGCTCGCCCGCTGCCGTGGAGGTTCCGCCCCCGCCCCCGCCCCGCACTGTGGAGACAGTGACGCTGGAAATTCACACTCTTCAGCACCAGGCGCAAGGCATTATCCTGAACTATGCCATCGAGATTGGGCGCCGGCTGGAAGAAGCCAAAGCTATGCTCCCACATGGAGAATGGGGAAACTGGCTGAAGAAGGAGCTGGATTTCTCCCAGTCCACTGCACAGAACTTTATGCGGGTTTTCCGCGAATATGGGGACTCCCAGCAGAGCTTGTTCGGTAGCGCCCCAAAATCCCAGATGTTTGGGAATTTGACCTACTCCAAAGCACTGCGCCTTCTGGCCATTCCGGACGAGGAGGAGCGAGAGAAGTTCGTAGCCGAAAACGATGTGGAGCGCATGAGCATCCGAGAGCTGAACGAAGCCCTCAAGGCCAGGAACGAGGCTGAGGAGCGGGCCACCGTTGCTCAAACGGAGGCTGACCAAGCTAAGGCTGCCGCAAAAGCAGCGCAGGAGGCACTTGATAAGCAACGGGACAAAACCCAAAGGCTCCAAGATGCTTTGAGCGAGGCCAATACCGCTGCCCAGGCTGCTGAGGAGGAACACGCCAGTATGCTTCGGGAATTGGAGGAGCTTCGTAACCGGCCCGCTGAGGCGGACATGGCGGCTGTAGAGGCCGCCCGGAGGGTCGCTGTGGCCCAGATGACCGAGAAGGTGGACAATGCCAACTCCGCCAAGAAACAGGCTGAGGAAAAGCGCAGGGCCGCCGAGGAGGCCCTTGAGGCCGCAAAGAAGGAATTGGCCGACCTGAAAGCCAGGGAACCGGAGGTCCGGGAACTCACCCAAGAGGAAAAGGATGCGCTGACCGCCGGGGCGGTGGAGCAGGCCAAGGCAGAAGGTGCCGAGCAGATCCGAGGACTGGAAAAGCAACTGGCCGCCGCCAACCCCAATGTGGCCGAGTTCAAGGTGCGGTTCACCTCCTGGCAGGAGGAGTACCAGAAGATGATGGAGGTCTTGAACCGCATCGCTCAGGCCAATGAGGAACAGGCCGCCAAGCTGCAGCAGGCGGTAAGGGCCGCACTGGAGCAGATGGGAGGTGATGCCACATGACAGCCCAGGGTAAGGGATTTGGGTTCCTTTTTGAAATGGGCTGCGGTTAGGTAAAACACTAACAGCCATCGCCACGGTAGGGGCCGGACACCAGATAGGCAAGGTCAAGAAGGTGCTGATTGTGGCACCCACCAGCGTCTGTGCTGTCTGGCCGAAGGAGTTCAGTGACTATGCCGATTTCAAGTACACAGTTAAGGTGCTGCTTGGCGACAAACAGTCCCGCCTTAAAGCCCTGGATGACTTAGAGAAGTTCCCTTTTCCCGCACTGAAAGTGGCCGTTATCAATTATGAATCCACTTGGCGGGATGACATCTTCGACCGGCTTCTTGCCTTTGATGCGGATCTGATCATCGCTGATGAAAGCCAACGAATCAAGACCCATGATGCAGCCCAAAGCAAGGCTATGCACCAGTTGGGGGACAAGGCCAGGTATAAACTGATTCTCTCCGGAACCCCGGTGCAGAACGAGGCTGTGGACATCTTCAGCCAATACCGTTTCCTTGATCCCACCATCTTCGGTCAGAACTTCTACGCTTTCCGGGGACGGTACTGTGTGATGGGCGGATTCAACCGCCGGAAGATCGTGCAGTACCGCGACCTGGACACCCTGGTCAAAAAGGAACACAGCATCGCCTACCGGGTGACCAAGGAGGAGGCCCTCGACCTACCGGAACAGACCTTTGGGAACAGGTACATCGCCCTCAGCAAAAAAGAGCGGAGTATCTACGACAGGCTCCGGCGGGACAGCTTCGCCGAGTTGGACGGCGGCGGCACCATCACGGCTACCACCGTCCTCACTAAGCTGCTCCGGCTTCAGCAGTTCACCGGGGGCTTTCTGGTGGAGGACGATGCCGCAAAACCCCAGCTGGTAAGCCGGGGCAAGCTGGACGCCTTGGCCGACATCATCCAGGACTATGTGGTGGAGGGCAAGAAAAAGCTGGTGATTTTCGCCCGATTCATCCCGGAGGTGATGGAGATCATCAAGCTGGCCAATGACATCGCTGGCAAGCATGGGATGCAAACAGTGGCTATCTACGGGGGCATCGAAAAAAGGCTGCGGGGCAACATTGTTCAGCAGTTCCAGACTGACCCGGCCACCATGGTCTTTGTGGGTCAGATCGACACAGCAGGAACCGGCATCACCCTGACCGCCGCCGACACCTGTGTTTATTACAGCGTGAACTTCAACTACGCCACCTACGAACAGAGCCTCTCCCGGATCCACCGAATCGGGCAGCGGTATCCCTGCACCTACATCCACCTGGTAGCAGAAAAAACAGTGGATGAGCTGATCCTAAAGTCGCTGGCCACCAAGGAAGACTTGGCGAAAACCATCGTGGATGACTGGCGGCAATTCTTTTAGAGGGGGTCTAATGTGAGCAAGAAAACGAAACTCTGCCCTTTCAGAAGGGTGATTGAGAGGGAAAATGACGGCATAACCGGTAAGACGGTTGAACGGGAACGGTTTCAGCCCTGTATCAGACACAGGTGTATGGCCTATGTGTTCACCTCGCCCATCTTTCGGATGAGCGAGGTGAATGACCCCGTCAACTGGGGATGCGCTCGGTTGCTGAAGGGGGACACTGACAATGGGATCTAAAAAACCGGGTATATCATCATACAGAAAGGGTGAGGAAAATGGCGCTGATCGATATGATCAGAGAATATCAGATTCTTCTGGAACGGAAGGATGACCTGGCCGAGCAGACCAAGGCCAATAACGCCGCCATCGAGGCGGCGAAGGCGGAGATCGCCCAGCAGATGGTGGATGAGGACATCCCCCGCATCTCCACCGGCGGCTATTGCTTCAGCCTGACCGCAAAAACCTCCTACGCCAAGCGATCCGAGGCGGAACTGGCCGAAAGCGGCCTTGACTTCCTTGAGGTTCTCCGGGAGGAGGGCCTGGGAGACATCATCGTAGAGAAGGTAGACCCCCGCACCCTCCAGTCCACGGTCAAAGCCTATGTGGAAGACCACGGGGAACTGAGCGAGGGCCTGGACGCCGTGATCCGCAGCTATGACTACAATGACATCACCCGAAGACGAGAAACAGCAGGGAGGACAAAAAAGTGAACGAAAACTACGAACAGATGGAACTGGATACCCGCACGGCGCTGGATACCGCCATCGAGGTGGTGGCAAAGGATTCCATCCAGACCGTCCTGGAGATGATCCAGAAGCACCACCGGCAGGTCGCACGGGAAACCCAGACCGCCCCGCCTTTTGTCCGCAACCGGCACGAAGCCTATGGCATCGCCGCCGAGCAGTTGGTGAAGATCAGTATGGCAGTCAAAGCGATCCAAAAAGACACCGACAAACTGCTCGGTACCCTTTCCGACCCCAACTTTAATGCGGTTGAGGCCACAAGCTCGATTGTAAACAGCACCACCATGGCGGCTCAGATCTTGATCAATGCCGCTGCCGAAATGCAGCGTACCCTCGACAACCTCTACGCAGCCGAATTGACTGCAGAGGACATCATCATGCCACTGGAAGCCGCTCTGGCAGAGGCAGAATTTCAGGAAGCCGACCCCGCTGATGTGGAGACCGCAGAAGAAAAAGAAATGGAGGATGAATGATGATGACCACCACGAAAAAGACCACTGCGCTTGCCGTTGTTGACAGCTTTCAGCTTGTCGACCGCTACGAGGGCATCGACCCGGAACTGATGGCGGAACTACAGGATGAACTATCCGACCTCGATCCGGAAAGCGGGATCACCTGCCGCCAGATCAAGGTCCCCAGTGGCGGAGGCATCGCCTACGAGGTCCAGGGCGAAGAGGAAGGCGATGCGGAGCCCATGAAGGAAATCCTTGGGGTGATCGTGTTTACCCACCGACTGAGCGGGTATTGGCCCGGCTCCTTCGGCTCCGCCAAGGATGCCAAGGATAAGATCCCGGTCTGTTCCAGCATGGATGGTAAAACAGGATTCAACCCCAGCACCGGCGAAGTAACGGTCTGCGAAAACTGTCCATACAACCAATATGGGACTGGCACGGATGAAAAAGGTAATCCCAGCAGAGGCAAAGCGTGCAAAAATATGCGCCGCATCTACCTGCTGATGGACGGCGATCCCAATTTGTACCTCTTATCGGTGCCGCCCACATCCATCAAGGATGTGAACAAACAGCTGGCGAAGATCCTCGCCAGCGGAACACCTTACACGGGAATCATCGTGAGCCTTACTTTGGAAAAAGCAAAAAACAGCAACGGGGTGGAGTATAGCAAGGTAGCAGTAAAAAAGAGCGGCCTCCTTCCTCCTGCTATCGCCGCCCAGGTGGTGCAGCTGCGGAGTCAGATCAAAATGCAGTATCAGAGCATGGCTATTACGCTGGACGATTACAACACTGCTGCACCAGATCAGAGCGGAGACCGTGGCGAGGCCAAGGAGCCTGCGCTTGAAGAAGCTCCATCCCCCAGCACGGAGGGGGCCATTTTCGAGGATGCACCGCCCCCCAGCGATGATGACCTTCCCTTTGCGTAAATATCTGGAGGATCTTGGCGTGGCGGGTGCCGCTTTCTGGCGGCATCCGCCCAAGCATACAAAAACGGAATGGCGGTGGTGAAACATGGCGGCGAGGGATGGCATAGACCTCGACAGGATTGTAGACTACAGAGCGGAATACACCGCTGTCATAGCAAAGCACAAAATCACAGGCGATAATTTAATTGGCCTCTGCCCTTTCCATGATGATAAAAACAACAGCTTTTCGGTGGACCTGAAAACCGGAAAATGGCACTGTTTTGCGGAGGATGAAGGCGGAAATTTCGTGTCCTTTTGGGCCAAAATCAATGGCATAGACACCAGAACAGCCTACAAAGAAATACTGGAGAAATATGGCGTAAGCCAGGAAAAGCAGAAGCCGGCCAAAAGGGAAAATCAGTCTCTTGGGCGGGATGTTTCGTCATATACCTTGGAGCAATATAGCGAGGATAAGAAACTCCCCCTGTCATTTTTGGGGAAGACCTGCGGCCTTTCGACGGGCAGAGATCGTGATGGCACGACCTACCTAAAAATCCCATATTTTGGAACGGATGGCCAAGAAGCGTTATGCCGAAAGCGGTATGCAAAAAAGGAATTTCGATGGGGCTATGGCTCCAAGGGCAAGATCATTCCCTACGGCGTATGGAGACTCCAGGAATTTGAGGAGCCCGGTTACTGCGTTCTGGTCGAGGGCGAGAGCGACACCCAAAGCCTCTGGCGCATGGGGATCCCCGCTATTGGTATAGCAGGCGCTACCCTCTTCAAGGCCGAGCAGACGGAATATTTCAAGGGACTGAGACTTTACATCCATCAAGAGCCTGACACCGGAGGGCAAACTTTTACGGACAGGGTGTTTCGCTGCCTTCATGACGGAGGCTTCACTGGGGAAGTTTACCGCTGGAACTGCAGGTCGCTGGGGGAAAAGGATCCGTCGGACATTTACATAAAGCACGACCGGGATAATGGCGCACGGCTGATCCGGCAGTTGCTGGACGGCGCTGAGCGAATCAACCTGGAAGAATACCTTCTCCCGGAGGCCATAGCCGGAGCGCCCATCACTCTGCGGCAGCCAGAGGGCTACATCTACTCGGACAAGGGTATCAGCATCATCGACCAAAAGACCCTGCGCCCTGTTTCCGTTTGCCGGACACCCATCATTTTGACCAAGCGACTCAAAAGCCTCGAAACCGGCGATGAGAAGATGGAGATCGCCTTCAAGCGGGATGATAAATGGCATACCGCCATATTCCCCCGCTCCACCATTTTCTCCAGCAGGAAGATTACTGACCTGTCAGATCTCGGATGCACCATTACCAGCGAGAACGCCAAGCAGGTGGTGAAATTTCTCGGCGCTCTGGAAGCGGAAAATATTGACCTTATCCCCATGAATGATTCAACATCGACCCTTGGCTGGCAACCAGGTCGACGGTTCCTTCCTGGCCACGACAAAGGAATCACTTTGGACATCGATCCGTCCCAAAGAGGTATGGCGGCGGCATACTGCCAGAACGGCAGCTTCGAGCGATGGATTGAGAGAATGGCCCCGCACCGGGCAAGGAACAAATTCCGGTTCATTCTGGCCGCTTCCTTCGCCGCCCCGCTTCTGCGGATCTTGAAGCAGAGGATATTCTTTGTGTACAACTGGGGCGGCTCCAAGGGCGGCAAGACCGCGGCCCTCAAAGCGGCGCTTTCGGCCTGGGGCGATCCTGAGCGACTTATGGCCAGCTTCAATGCCACCCAGGTCGGCCTCGAACGGATGGCCTCGTTTTACTGTGATCTGCCTCTTGGCATTGACGAGCGACAGCTGGCCGGAACGCAGCAGGGCGCATTGGAGAAGATTGTCTACATGATTTCCAGCGGTACTGGCAAGATTAGAGGCAGCAAGACCGGGGGACTTCAAACCTTGTATCAATGGCGGACAGTTGCGCTGGCCACCGGCGAGGAACCCCTCAGCACCGAAACTACACAGACCGGCGTCAGCACCCGTGTCCTCGAAATTTACGGCGGTCCGTTCGACAACGAAACCGATGCATCGCTCATGCATCAACAGGCCGTGCTGGACTGCGGCTGGGCTGGACCCGCTTTCGTTGGGCGGATAATGGCCATGGATGAACGACAGATTGTGGAGGATTATGAGCGAATGCTGGCCTATGTTCGTGACATCAGCGAAGGAAAAAATGGCGCCCACATCGCCGGCATCTCTACTGTAGCCTTAGCCGACGCTATGATTGACAAATGGTTCTTCGGCGGCAGCGAGGCTGCCTCGTGGGCCATGGCCCAGCAGATGGCAGCGGATATTCTGCTTAACCAAGTGGAGAGTAACACCATGGACGTCAATGAAAATGCCACCCAATTTATTGTGGACTGGATCTTAGCCAATAAAGCATACTTCGGACCCAACGCAATAGGTACCTGTCTCGGCTTCACCAGTGAGAGTGGCAATACCGTTTACATCTTTCCCTCCATGCTCAACCAGGCGCTGACCAGAGCAGGATACAGCAGCCCCCGGAAAATCATGAAATATTTGGCGGAACAGGGCCTCATCACGGTGGGGGTGGACAAGCGCACAGGGAAAAAGACCTATTCTGTGTTGCGATGGTTTGGAGGTCGAAACACCCGGCTTGTGGAATTCAAAATCGGTCAGATCTCTGAGCAAAAAGACCTCATAGATGATGTCGATGAAATAGAGGATGTTGGTCAATATCCACCCATGCCACAGGGGTCGGAGTACCAGCAAGAAAAGTTCTATGAAGTTCCAAACGATGAATGCAGCGATTTACCATTCTAAACATTACCATCTGATGTTAGTTGTTAGGTGTTCAGTTAGGTGTGCGGTTAGGTGTGCGGCGGAAAATAAAGCTGTGATGCGGGTTTAGTGACATTCCTAACACCTATAACACCTAAAATAACCTATAACACATTATTTATAGAAATTTTGCAATTTGCATTCATTCCATGCACAATTGCACAATTTTTATAAAAAGGGGGGTATGTTTCAAATTAGGTGTGCGGCGCAAAAAAACGACATAAACCTTGGTGAAAAGCGGATCCGTCGCCGAACACCTATTTTCGGAGTAGATGTGCGGTGGCCCAAAATTGACATCAAAAGGGAAATGCAGAATGAAAAACGGCATTGGAATAGTGACCTGCGGAAATTGCGGCAGCAAGACATCGGTTTTATGGCCAGGGCATAAGTATAAAATGCCTTGCCCACATTGTGGAAAGCCCTTGAACATCCATAGGCAACGCCTTAAAAAGTTCGAAGAAATAAAGGAGGCGAGATTTTATGATTCTGTTTAATGGGACCATCGACTGTAACAAGTGTGGGCAGCAGTTTACTGTGGACGATTCCTGCCTGGGGTCGATTCGGGACGGCGACCTGGAAATACAATATTTTTCCTGCCCAGCCTGCGGTGTTAAGTACCACGTCCTCACCACCAACGGCAAGATGAGGGAACTAATTGAGCAGAGGAAGGCTGTGCAACTGAAAATCAGGTTGGCCCGCACCAAGAAATTTAAGGAACGCACCTTCAAAAAGTACCTGCGGGAATATGAGCGGCTCAAGGATGAGCAGGAAAAGATGCGCCCTGAACTTAAGGCTAAAGGTGAGAGGTTTTTGGAGTATATGCAAACGACAAGAACTGAAGCAGATTCCATAGATGAAAAGATTGAGTATTGGCACACCCATGAAACTGGAAACACACTTTCAGAGTTCTTGAAAATGACCGACGAAGAATACAGCGACTTCATTAAAACCTCAAAACTCCCAAAAAGAATGGAGGACAAAAAAGAATGAATACCGAATGCAACATCATCCGATTTGAATCGGAACTGATCAAGGTTCAGCGCCCCGGCATGGACAAGCTCATGGAGTACATCAAAAAGAGCGACTTCTACACGGCCCCGGCCAGCACCAAATATCACCTCTCCACCCCCGGCGGATTGCTTCAGCACAGCCTCAATGTTCTGGATGCCCTGCGGGGTCTCCTGCTGTGGAACCAGAGCGATAGCCGCTGGGAGTACCTCGCCGCCGGGAAAGTGGTGGACACCATCCCGGATGAGAGCGTGACCATTATGGCGCTGCTCCACGACATCTGCAAGACCTATTTCTACGGGACCAGCGCCCGGAATGTGAAAAACGAACAGACCGGCAGATGGGAGAAGATGCCCTTCTACACCGTGAACGACCGGATGCCGCTGGGCCACGGCCCAAAGAGCGCCATGATCATCAAGCAGTATACCTCCCTCACTAATCAAGAGATGTACGCCATCTGGCACCATATGGGCTTCAATGGGAACAGGGACAACGATGCGGCGGTTGGCCAGAGCATAGAGCAGTATCCCGCCGTCCTTGCCCTTCAGACAGCGGATATGATGGCCAGCCGGTTCATGGAGAGCGAACAGGGAAATCGGGAGTTGTTCGCCGACGCCCCGGTCCCGGCCTCCGCCGGCGAGTGGGCGGACAGCCAAGCGGCTGGAGAGCCGGTCTTCGAGGAGGCGCTGCCGCTGAGTGAGGGGACGTGATTGTTGTGAAATTTATGAGCTTCACCGGAGCCAACTTTACCGGTTTTTTGGGGCAGAGTTTTCGGTTTCAAACGCTGAACGATGATGGTGAGATTGCTGGAAGTGTACTGTCGGGGCAGGTGAAACGGATATTCCGGCAGGGGCGGCAGACCTGCGTGGAACTCTACATACCGGCCAAGAAATGCACCCACACCCATGAGGCCAAGCGGATCTATTTCAAGGGTTGGGTCGCAGGGGGGCGCGAATAGTGAAATACTGCTGCAACGAGTGCAAGAATAAGGATTGCCCAGTCAACTACAAAAATGCGCCAAAGGGAGTAAGAATTGAACTTGCCGCCCTTTGTGGTTCGAAACAGTGCAAGGGCTATCAAAGACCATAGGAGGAAACATAATGCCGAAAAAGTACATAGACAACCGCGGCTGGAAGTACCAGGTTATGAGCGGTCTCGGCGAAAACACCTTCAAGGCCCGGTACCAGCGGCCGGAGAAACACGGCGATGCCGGCTGGAGAGGACTGTCCACTGTTCCATGGCGCGGAAGCCGTGAGGAAGCCCAGACCGACTTAGATCAGTTGGCTGCGAAAAAGGGGTGGGTAGAATGGATGGATTGAGAAAAGCAATTGCAATTGATTTTGATGGGTGCCTCTGTGTCGATGCTTTCCCAGCCATCGGCGAGCCAAACTGGCCCGTCATTAAAAGAGCTCAGGCGGAACAGCAGGCTGGAGCTGGTCTGATCCTCTGGACTTGTCGGGAGGGGCAAATTCTCCAGGATGCCATTGTTGCTTGTGAGAGTTGGGGGTTGATCTTTGATGCTGTGAATGAGAGCTTACCCGACTGGATTGAGGCATTTGGAACCACGCCTCGGAAAGTCGGTGCCTCGGAGTATTGGGATGACAAGGCGGTGCAGATGCCGGGTTTCCGGGCTTTCATGATCGGAGGGCAAGCACTGGCTCACGCTGGCGAGGGGCCTCTCAAGGATTGCGGCCCATGCCCCCATGCCGATGACAGAATGTGGTGCCATATATACTGTCTCAAAATGGCAAAAGCGCATGACCCCACAATGAAAGGAACGGAGGCGGCACTGAAAAAGAGGTAGGAGGCAGACAATGAGACTGATTGATGCAGACGCAGCAGTAAAAGACGCACACCTAAATTACGGAGATGTCCACGACGCCGTGCTGATGAAGCATTTTCTCGATTCGCAGCCGACCATTTTCCTTTCCCAAAACAATCCACTGACTTTAGAAGATCTGCTGAAAATGGACGGGGAACCGGTGTGGTGCGAATGCAAAGACGCTCCCAAATATAACGGGTGGTACTTAGTCAATGCTTCAGAACGAACTTTGCAAATTGCGAGAAACAAAAGATATAGTATATCAAGATCGGCCATTAAAAGTGGTTTTTGGTTGGCATACCGCCGCAGGCCGGAGGAGGATAAGTAAAATGAAAAAGAGTGAAATTGAGATAGGCTGCACCTACTCGAATGGTCGTGGCCGGGAACGGAAAGTAGTCGATATTGGCCCCCAGTACAAGTTCTACGACGTGCAGAGCATTGAGAATATGCGATACGAAGTTGTCAAAGATGGCAGCGCAAGAAACAGAACCGCAGGTACGCAACACAATATGACGCTCGCTGCATTTGCGGCTTGGGCAAAAGAAAGGTGATGGAAATGAATCGGCCCAATACAAGCGTCTCGAAAGCGGTATCTGCCCAATCGCATAAGGAGAGCTTCTACCAAGCCAAAATTGTCCGCTGGCTGAAGGAAACCTACCCCGGCGCTTTCATATGGAAAGCCGCCGCCGGCCCCTACAGTCGAGGCGGCATCCCGGATATTTGCGCCATTATCGATGGCCACTTCTTCGGATTTGAGGTCAAGCGCCCGAAGGTTGGACGGCTTTCCAAGATTCAAGAGCGGACCATCATGGAAATCAATGCCGCCGGGGGGACTGCTGCCGTGGTATCCTTCCCGGAGCAGGTCGAGAAGATTATTTTGGCGGCAGGAATCAACTGAGCCAAAATCCCAAACATCTGGGATTTTAAAGGAATACATAACACAGAGGGGCTGATAGCATGACACTTCAGGAATTATCAAAATACTACAAGCTGTATGAGCGGTTGGAGCGAAACAAAGATATGCTTGCCTCCCTATATGCAACAGCAGGGCTTGGCGCGCAGGCAATAACGGGGATGCCACATACACCGGGGGTCTCAGATAAAGTAAGCAGTCTGGTCATTGAGATTGAGGATTTAAAAAGCAGGATCGATTACCTCGAATCGAAGTGCGCTCAGGAGAGGAAAGAATTGGAGGAATACATCGGCACCATCAAGGACGACCAGACCCGCATGGTCTTCCGCCTACGGTTCGTCCGCTGCATGACATGGCGTCAGGTGGCTGAAGCTATTGGTGGTGGCAACACAGCCAACAGTGTCAAGCTGATTTGTCATCGGCATTTGACCCCCAAAAGTTGAAACGCCGTGAAACGGTGTGAAACTTGACGAAACGCCCTTCATTGTGGTATTGTAGACTTGCAAAAATTCTAAATAAGCCAGGCGGCCCTTCTTTGGAGGGGCCGCCATCATTTTTGAAAGGAGGTTTTTGGGCTCCGCGCTTCTCTCCTTTGCGCGTGGTCTTGCATCGGGCATGGTGTCCGCCAGCATTGTGCAGCGGTGACAGACGACAAAAGGAGGTCTTCACATGGAAATTGTGAAGATGAAGTTATCTGAGTTAAATCCCGCAGCATATAACCCCCGTAGGTCCCTGCGACCCGGTGATCCAGTGTACGAGAAACTGAAAGCCTCCATCCTGTCTTTCGGGACTGTTGAGCCGATTGTTTGGAACCGCCGTACTGGGAATGTGGTTGGTGGCCATCAGCGGCTCCGTGTCCTTTTGGATCTTGGAGTCATTGAAACCGAGGTCAGCGTTGTCGACCTTACGGAAACGGATGAGAAGCGACTGAACATCGCACTTAACAAAATCACTGGCGAATGGGACGACGAGAAACTGGCAGCCTTGCTGTCTGACATCATCTCCTCCGGTGCGGATGTCTATCCTACCGGCTTTGACGACCAAGAGCTGGCTACCCTTTTTGCCGATGTGTCAAAGGCAACTGCCCACGATGACAAATTCGACCTTACCGCTGCACTGGAGAAGGCCACCTTTGTAGAGCGTGGCGATGTCTGGACGGTTGGGCGGCATCGTCTGGTGTGTGGTGACGCCACTTCCGAGGAAGATGTGACCCTGCTCATGGATGGCAAAAAGGCGAACCTCATTGTGACCGATCCACCCTATGGGGTGTCGTTTAAGTCTTCGGGTGGGCTGACCATCAAAAATGACTCCATCAAGGGGGAGGCGTTTTACCAGTTTCTCCATCAGTCCTTCTCCAACATGGTCGCTCATCTTGAGAAAGGCGGGGCGGCCTATGTTTTTCATGCAGACACCGAAGGGTTGAGTTTCCGTCGGGCCTTTATGGACGCTGGATTCCACCTGGCCGGCGTGTGCATTTGGGTGAAAAATTCTCTGGTGCTGGGCCGCAGTGACTATCAATGGCAACATGAGCCGGTTTTGTATGGCTTCCTTCAAAATGGCAAGCACCACTGGTATTCTGACCGCAAGCAGACCACCATCTGGAACTACGACAAGCCTAAGCGAAATGAGAATCACCCCACATCCAAGCCCCTGGAACTTTTGGGCAATCCCATCTGCAACTCCTCCCAAGAAAACGGGATCGTTCTGGATACCTTCGGCGGCTCCGGTTCGACCCTCATAGCCTGCGAGCAGCTGGGGCGGATCTGCTTCACGATGGAGCTGGACGAGAAGTATGCCTCGGTTATTCTCCGGCGCTATGCTGAAAGCGTGGAGGACACCAGCGCCATCTATGTTCTCCGCCATGGCGAGAGTATCCCCTATGCGGTTCTGGCGAAAGAGGTCGGGGCTAATGGATAGGCTCAGGCTGGGTAGCCTGTTTGATGGTTCCGGGGGCTTCCCTCTGGGGGGCCTGCTGGCCAGGATCATCCCTGTCTGGGCCTCAGAAATCGAACCATTCCCCATCCGGGTGACCACCCGGCGGCTGCCGGCGATGAAGCATCTGGGGGATATATCCGCCATCAACGGCGCGAACATTGAGCCGGTAGACATTATCACCTTCGGCTCCCCGTGTACCGATATGAGCATTGCTGGGAAAAGGGCCGGGCTGGATGGCGCCCAGTCCTCGCTGTTCTATCAGGCCATCCGCGTCATCAAGGAAATGAGGTGTGCCACCAATGGAAGATACCCACGGTGGATCTGCTGGGAGAATGTTGTCGGGGCCTTCAGTTCAAACCGGGGCTTCGACTTTAAGGCCGTCCTCGACGCGGTCATCGGCATCATCGAGCCGGGAGCCGAGGTGCCTATGCCTGCGAAAGGCCACTGGCCCTCCGCCGACCTTTACATGGGAGACGGATGGAGCGTGGCGTACCGCACTTTCGACAGCCAATATTGGGGAATCCCCCAGCGAAGACGCCGTATCTACCTTGTCGGAGATCTTGGAGGCCGATGTGCCGGAAGGGTATTGTTTGAGTCCGAGGGCCTGTCGGGGTATTCTGCGGAGGGCTTCCGCTCGTGGCAAAGAGCTGCCGGAGATCCTGCGGCTGGCCCTGGAGCGGCAGGCGGAATCTGCCTGAACGACCAGGGCGGGAGCCGCATGGCTGTTTCGATGGAAACGACCGGCACTCTCCGGGCGGAAAGCCACGGACACCCACCCTGTGTGATGGCTGCCGGCTTCTGCACAGAGCATTCCGCAGCCAGCCGCTCCGTCGGCTACGGGGAGGAACGCTCCCCCACGCTCCGGGCCGGCGTGGTCCCCGCCGCCGTCTATGAGAACCACAGCCAGGATACCAGATACACCGGTCCGCTGGAAACAGCTCCCACGGTATCCGCCACCTATGGCACAGGTGGGAATAACCAGCCCTTTGTGGTTGGCCTGCGAACCTACGATGTCCGTTTCACTTCGGAGGGGACGAAAAACGCCCGGCAGAATGTCTACGAAACAGCCACGGCCCGTACCATCGATACTGGGGGCAATCCCCCAGACTCCAACCAGGGCGGTGTGGCGGTGGTAGCTGGCCCGGCAACTTACGCCCTATCCGTGTGCGGCTTCCCGAACGCCAGTCGAGAACAGGCCCCTACACTTCTGGCACGGGATTTCAAAGACCCAACGGCTGTAAACCGGGAACACACCGTGAGAAGGCTCACCCCCACAGAATGCGCCAGGTTACAGGGCTTCCCGGCCTGGTGGTGTGCCGGGCTGGAAACTCCGGAACCCACCGAGGAGGACATCGCCTTTTGGTCGGAGGTCTGGGAGACGCACCGCAGGATCACCAGGACAGCCGCCAGGCCCAAAACCCGAAACCAGATCGTCAGGTGGCTGAAAAGCCCCCATTCGGATTCCGCCGAGTACAAAATGTGGGGAAACGGCGTTTCCCTGCCCATCGTCTTTTTCGTCCTGGCCGGTATTGCATGGGCCGATGAAAACCTGGCATAAATACACCAAAATACCAACCTCATCTTTGTGTACCTTATGCCTCGAAATAACTTGCTATTCCTCCGTTTTAGAGCGAATATGTCACTACCGAAAGGGAAGAAAACCCCGCCGGGGACAGAAAGAAAATGGAGGTCAACACCATGAACGAGAAGCTGATGAACCAGGTTGCGGAGATGAAAAAGCAAACCATCGGGGTCGAGGTAGAGATGAACAGCATCACCCGCCGGGACGCTGCCAAGTTGGCCGCCGAGTTCTTCGGCACCGGGCGTTACGAGGACACAGCCTGCCGCAACGGTTACTTCACCTGGTCGGCCTGGGATGCCCAAGGCCGCGAATGGAAGTTCCAAAAGGATGTCAGCATCCACGGGCCGGACAGCGAAAAGTGCGAGCTGGTCACCCCGATCCTTACCTACGATGACATGGACACCCTCCAGGAGCTGGTGCGGCGGCTGCGGAAGGCTGGGGCCAAAAGCGACGCCACCAGGGGATGCGGGGTCCACATCCACATCGGCGCCAAGGGCCACACCCCGCGGAGCCTGCGGAACCTGGCCAACATCATGGCGAGCCACGAGCGCCTCCTGGCGGACGCCCTCAGCATTGACCGGGGCCGGATGAGCTATTACTGCCGGACGGTCGACCCCCGATTCCTCCAGGAGGTCAACCAAAAGAAACCCACCACCATGGCAGACCTCGCAGAGGTTTGGTACACCAGCAACGGCGCCGGCTACGGACGCAACGAGCATTACAACGACAGCCGCTACCACATGCTTAACCTCCATGCGACCTTCACCAAAGGCACGGTTGAATTTCGCCTTTTCCAATTTGACGCCCCTGCGGATGGCAAGAAAAATGGCCTCCACGCTGGCCAACTGAAAAGCTACATCCAGCTTTGCCTGGCCCTCAGCCAGATGGCCAAAAGCCTCAAAAGCGCCAGCCCCAAGCCTCAGCAGACCGAGAACCCCAAGTACGCCATGAGGACCTGGCTCCTTCGGCTGGGCTTCATCGGCGAGGAATTCGCCACCGCACGCGACTTGCTGACCCGCCGCCTCGCTGGGAATGCCGCCTTCCGTAACGGAAGGGCCGCCTAACCAAACGACCATAGACAGCATCCACCTAACCCGCCAAGAGCGGGCCTTGGGTGGTAGAAGGGTATTTCCTTCAGAAAGGACAGGTGCGAAATGGCGAAAAGATATTACATTGCCTATGGCAGCAACCTCAACATCTGGCAGATGCGAATGCGCTGCCCTGGGGCGAGGGTCATCGGCACTTCGGTGGTTGAGGGCTACCGGCTTCTGTTCAAAGGCAGCATGACAGGCTCCTACCTCACCATCGAACCGGAAGAGGGCTGTTCGGTCCCCGTGGCGGTCTGGGAGGTGACAGCAGCGGATGAGCGGGCACTGGACCGCTACGAGGGCTTCCCCGGTTTCTATTACAAACAGGAGTTCACGATCCCTGTCGAGGACATCCTAAGCGGCAGGGTACACAGGCACAAGGCGTTCGCCTACATCATGCGTGAGGACCGGCCCTTTGGCATTCCCAGCCAAAGCTACATGAGAACCTGCGCTGAGGGCTACCTAAACTTTGGCTTTGACCTCGACACGCTGAGGGAGGCGTTCACATTCAGCCAGAAGAAAGTAGGTGTACAGGAGTGAAAACGGAAATCAAGCCGACTGTCTGCCCCAGGTGTGGCAGGAGCTACACCAGTCATCCCGCCTTGGCCAGGGATGGCAGCGGTCCCATCTGCCCCGACTGCGGGGTTCGAGAGGCGCTACAGAGCATCGATGTGGATCTGGAGGAGCAGGAACGCATCCTCGACATCATCCATCGATACTACAAATAAAGGAAATCAAACAGAGGCGTGTGGCCTACGGTGGACCGCACGCCTCTGTCCCAAGGTACTGTGAACCCCTCCCCCAGGGTAGCGGGGGTGAAAACGCCCGAAACGTGCATAGTTCCCGAAAAAATTTTTTCCGGGACTTTCGTTTCAGGGGCGTTGTTTTTATGCCACTTTTCGGAAAGGATGAGAGATTTGGCGACCCCCAGAAAAGGAAAAATCGAGGAATCCCCCGGCTACTGCAAAGCGGAAGACCTGGCGAGCCTGTTCGGTCTGACGGGCCAGTGGATCAATCAGCTTACCAGAGACGGGGTGCTGAAGAAACGGGATACCCCCGCCGGGAAGCGATACAATGTGGTGGAATCCACCAGATCCTATGTGCAGTACCTTCGGGATAAGGCGGCGGGCCGCGGGGAGAAGGGCATCCCGGAATCCAAGGAGCTGGAGAAGTTCGACGCCGAGGTGCGGATCAAGCAGGCCAAGGCCCAGATTGCCGAGTTGGAGGCCCAGGAGCTGCAGGGCACGATGCACCGCAGTGAGGATGTGGCCGCCCTGACGGAGGATCTGCTGTACACGGTTCGGGATTCCCTCCTTGCCCTGCCGGGGCGTTTGGCTGTGGATGTGTCCAGGGTCACCGCTGCCGCCGAGGCCGCCGAGATCATCAAGCGGGAGGTCTACCTGGTGATGCAGGATCTGTCCTCCTACGCCTACGACCCCAAGAAATATGCGGAGCGCGTCCGGGAGAGGATGGACTGGCAGGCGGAGCATGGAGGGGCGGACGATGATGAGTAACCAAGCGGAGCGGCGGCAGGCGGAAACAGCAGCTAACCAGGCGGCCCGCCGGCTGATGAGGGCGATTTCCAGGGGGCTTGCGGGAATGCAGCCCCCGGAGAATCTGACCGTCACCGAATGGGCGGAGTGTAAGCGATACCTCTCCACCGAGGCCAGCGCCGAACCGGGTCTGTGGCGCACCAACCGGACCCCCTATCTTCGGGCCATCATGGACGCTTTCACTGATCCGAAAATTCGCCATATCGTCTTTGTGGCCGCATCCCAGGTAGGAAAGACGGAGGTCCTCAACAACATCATCGGGTACATCATCGACCAGAACCCCGGCAGCATCCTCTTTGTCCACCCCACCACGATTGATGCCAGAGAATTCTCCAAGCTGAGGATCGCACCGATGATTCGGGACAGCCCCGCCGTGCGCCGGAGGGTGGCCGCCCCCAAGAGTCGGGACAGCGGGAACACTCTGCTCCAGAAGTCCTACCCCGGCGGCATCCTGACGCTGTGCGGCTCCAACGAGGCCCACGCCCTGGCCTCCAAGCCCATCCGCTATGTGTTCGGGGACGAGCGGGACCGCTGGGCCGTCTCCGCCGGCACCGAAGGCGACCCCTGGGAACTGGCCATGGCCCGGCAGACCACCTTCTACAACGCCAAGGCGGTGGAGGTCAGCACCCCCACCATCCGGGGGAGCAGCAACATTGCCAAGAGCTTCGCTAAGGGCACTATGGAGCGGTGGAAATCCCAGTGTCCCCACTGCGGTGAGTTCCACGAGATTCAGTGGAAGGACATCCGTTATGAGGCAGAAGAGACGGTAGTCAATCACGAACGCACCTACACGGTGCATGATGTGTTTTGGATCTGTCCCGGCTGCGCCTGTGTGTCTGATGAAGCCACCATGAAGAAGCAGCCCGCCAAGTGGGTGGCCGATAACCCCGCCGCCTACGCCAACGGCGTCCGCTCCTTCTGGTTGAACGCTTTCGTTTCTCCCTGGGCCAGTTGGGAGAGCATCTGCCTGAAGTACCAGAACGCCCTGGGGGATACCGGAAAGATGCAGGTGGTCTACAACACCTGCTTTGGGCAGCTCTGGGAGGACCGGGGCGACACCCAGGACCCGGATACACTTCTGGGGCGGCGGGATGTCTATGAGGCCGAGCTCCCGGAAGGGGTGCTGGTGCTCACCGCCGGGGTGGACACCCAGGACGACCGCATGGAATACGAGATCGTGGGCCACGGCCATTTCGGGGAGACCTGGGGCATCGAGAAAGGCGTCATCATGGGCCGCCCGGATGACCCCGCCACCTGGGACAGCCTGGACATGATGGTGTTCGACCGGGTCCTGCGCTTCAAGGATGGCCTGGGGCTGAAGGTCAGTATGTCCTTTGTTGACGAGGGCGGACATTTTACCGCAGAAGTCCGGCTATTTTGTCGACAGCGAATCAAAAAGAAGGTGTTCTGCGTCAAGGGCTTTTCCGGCCCGGATCGGCCCTTCACCAGCCCGCCCAAAAAGCAGAAGGTCATCATCAACAACCGCTATCTGGGAACGGTGTGGCAGTACCAGTTGGGGGTGGACTCCGGCAAGCAGGTCATCATGGACAACCTCAAGGTGCAGGCTCCAGGGCCGAAATACTGCCACTTCCCTCTTCGGGACGATTATGGCGCGATGTACTTCAACGGCCTGCTGTCGGAACACCTGGTGCCGGAGGGCAAGACCCGCCAGCGGTGGGTGTGGACGAAGATCCAGGGCCATGAACGCAATGAGCCCCTGGACTGCCGGAACTACGCCCTGGCGGCCTTCAAGGTGCTGCCGGTAGACTTGGACGCCCTGGACCGGCGGCTGAAGATCGCACGGGGCAAACGCCCCGCCGCAGAGGAAGCCCCCAGGCAGGCCCCTAAACGCCGGGGACCGGTCAAGGCCAAAGACACCGGATACGATGATTGGTAGGTGAAAGTAGCATGGCAACAAACACAACTGAACTGAAAGCGCGGCTGGCGTTCTGGCGCAGCGCCCTGGATAAACTGCGGGAGGCTTACCTGGCCCTCCTGGACGGCGGCGTAAAGTCATACAAGATTGGCAACGAGGAGCTGACCCGGCTTGACCTGGTCTCCCTCCAGAAGCGCATCGATGAGGCAGAGAAAAAGGTGGACGAACTGGAGGCCCTGCTGGCAGGTGGCCACGCCCGGCGGGCCTTTGCGGTGACACCTATGGATTGGTAGGTGGCAGGATGCATCAGGACAGACGAACCGGCCTTTACCTTCCGGACAGCGTCCGGCCACGGGCCAGCGGATACAGCGAAGCCGGAGCCAGCCGGATCCGGCGGGCACTGAAGGGTTTTGACGCCCACAGCGGCAGCCCCAACGAGGACATCAACTGGAACAACTACACCATGCGCCAGCGCGGCCGGATGCTTTACATGAGTTCCCCCCTGGCAACCTCTGCCATCAACACCAACCGCACCAAGGCAGTGGGCATTGGTTTGACTTTGAAGCCGGCCATCAACCGAGAAACACTGGGTCTCACCCCGGAGGCGGCAAAGGAATGGCAGAAGAGAACTGAGGCGGAGTTCCGCCTTTGGGCCAGCCGCAAAGATGCCTGCGACGCCACCGGCATGAACAATTTCGATGCCATGCAGCAGTTGGCCTTGGTGTCCTGGCTGATGAGCGGGGATGTGTTCCCTCTGATCAAGCGCCGGCAACCCGACCGTGTCCGCCCTTATTCCCTTCGGATACATCTGGTGGAGGCGGACCGGGTGCGGACGCCCATAGAGTATGGCGGCACAACCTATCCCAATATCACAAACGGGAAGAACCCGGACACCGGGAATCGCATTTTCGACGGGGTAGAGGTAGATGCCGGCGGTATGGTTGTTGCCTACTATGTGCATTCGACCTACCCTTGGGAGATTACCAGTACAGAGAGCAAGTGGGTGAGGGTGGAAGCCTATGGTCAAAAGACCGGCCTCCCCAACATCCTCCACATCATGAGCAGCGAACGGCCCGACCAGTACCGGGGCGTCACCTACCTGGCCCAAGTGATGGAACCCCTGCTCCAGCTGCGCCGGTACACTGATTCTGCACTGATGATGGCCCTGGTGCAGTCTTTCTTCACCGCCTGGATTATCACCAAGTCCAACCCGGACGGCATTCCCTTCAACGAAACCGGAGACGGTATCGTTGGTGTCCCCGGCGGGAACCCGGCAGAGACTTCGCGGGGCGAGAATGAGTACGGCATGGGGGCCGGTACCGTCAATGTTGTGCCGGAAGGGGAGGATGTCAAGTTCGGTAACCCCACAATGCCAGTGGCCAGCTTTGACACCTTTGTCAAGACTTTCTGCAAGCTGGTGGGAGCCGGCCTGGGCACCCCCTACGATGTTCTGGTGAAGGAGTACAACTCCAGTTACTCTTCCGCCCGTGCGGCCCTTCTGGATGCCTGGGAGGAGTTCCGGATGCGGCGGAAGTGGTTTGTGGACGATTTCTGTCAGCCGGTCTATGAGATCTGGCTTTCCGAAGCCGTGGCCCGTGGGCGGATCTCCGCTCCGGGCTTTTTTGATGATCCGCTTATCCGTGCGGCCTGGTGTTCGGCGCAGTGGATCGGTCCCGTCCAAGGGAGCCTTGACCCGCTGAAGGAGGCCACCGCCGCCGTACTGAAAATCCAGCATGGCCTGAAAACACACGAGCAGGCCACTATGGAGGACTCCGGCGGTGACTGGGACGCTAATGTGGAGCAGCTGGGGGCGGAGAACGAAAGGCTCAAAGCGGCCGGAGGGGGTGCGTCCGTACAGGTGTCGGTCATTCCCGACGAAAAAGGCGATGATGAAGGAGGAGATTCACGGTGAGTTTTTGGGCTGAGCTTTTTAGGCGTGGGCAAGCGCACGGCGTCCCCACTCCCCCCTGCCAGCCGGCAGTGCCCCAAGGCAAGCCCTACACCATGGCGATGGTGGACGGGGAAAGTGCGGAGATCACCATGTACGGGGAGATTGTGGAGGCCCAGCCGATGGACTGGTGGACCGGGGAACCCGTGCCGGGAGCATACATCATCCAGGATGAGTTTCTGAAGGACCTGGAGACAATCACCGGGGCCAAAACCCTGACCATCCGCATGAACAGCATCGGCGGCGACGCCGGCGTGTCCGTCCTGATCCACAACCGCCTGCGGGAGCTGGCGGCAAAGGGGACCAAGCTGAAATGCGTCGTGGACGGCGTAGCCATGTCCGGCGGCTCTCTCATCATGTGCGGATGCGACGAGGTAGAAGTGAACCCCGCCAGCCTCATCATGATCCACAAGTGCTGGGGCTTTCTGTGCGGCGGCTACAATGCCGACGAGCTGAGGGAGTGCGCCACCCAATATGACGCATGGGACAAGGCCCAGGTGTCCATCTACAAGCGGAAGACCCGTCTGTCCGACACGGTGATTCTGAACATGATGGGCAAAACCACCTACATGACGGGAGCCGAAGCGGTGGAGAAAGGCTTCGCCGACAAGCTCCTGGAGGATGCGGAACCCTTGGACATCGCCGCCAGCGCCGACAAGCGCAGTCTGTTCGTGCGCGGCCGGGAGTTCCACCTTGCTCCGGGGATGTTCGCCCCGGACAGCATTCCGGTCAGAGCCGGGGTATCCACCCCGGATAAGACAAATACAGATCCGCCGGCGCAGGCCGACGGCGAAGGAGGAAAAACCATGGCAAAGAATCTTGAGGAGCTCCGGGTGGAAAACCCGGAACTGGCCGAGGCGCTGATGGCTGAGGCCAAGGCCGCCGTGTCTGCGTCTGCGGGTAGCGGGGCCCCTGCACCCCAGCCCGCCCCGGATGCTGTCAGTGCCGCTGTCCAGGCGGAGCAGAAACGCATCCAGGAAATCGACGCAGTGGCGGCGTTGTATGATATGGACACCGTCCGGGAGGCGAAATATGGCGAGAACGCCTGTACCGCCCAGGAGATGACCTACCGCGCCGCACAGAAGGCCGTCCAGCAGGGCAGGAAACACCTGGCCGACCTGGAAGATGACGCCAAGGCGTCCGGCGCCCAGGAAGTTCCGGCAGCGGGAGACCCCGGCGACCCGCCGCCCAAGGAGACCCAGACGCCCGACCAGCGTATGGCCAGCGCCCGCGCAGAGGTCAAGGCTCTTTTCGGAAAGGAGGAGAAGTGATCCATGGCAAAGGAACTGAGAACCAAGCTCGGCAGCATGGAGTATGACGGTCTGATTACCGGGCTCAACCCGCCCACTCGTGTGGAAGGCGGCGTCATCGCCAAACTGTCCACTGCTACGGTCTACAAGCGGGGGACGCTCTTGGCAAAGTCTGCCAAGGACGGCCTGCTGCACATCCTGGGGGAGGACCCCCCTGCCCCCGCCTCCGGTGAGACAGCAGATACCTACACCCCGGACTGCATCCTGTGCGATGATACCGAGGTGGGTACCGCTGATGATACCCCCGTGGATGTTTACGCTGCTGGCTGTTTCGATCCGGAGAAGGTGACGGTGGCCGAGGGCTACACCATCACCCAGGCGGACAAGGACAAGCTTCGCAGCTACAGCATCGTCTTTAAGGCCGCAACGCCGGCCCCGTAAAGGAGGAAAGAATTATGCCTGCAACTTTGAATTTCTTTGACACCTACATCCTCATGGCGATCATGGAGGAGGTTGTGCCCAACACCTTCTTCTTTCGCGACCGCTACTTCCCCACTGGGGAGGGGGATGTCTTCGCCGCCGACAAGGTGCTTACCGAATACCGCAAGGGCGACCGGAAGATGGCGGCCTTCGTCTCCGAGCGCATCGGGGACATCCCCATG
>CAJUFK010000010.1 GCA_910585535.1 uncultured Angelakisella sp.
TGGTAGAGCAGCTGATTTGTAATCAGCAGGTCGGGGGTTCGAGTCCGTCCACCAGCTCCACCATTTCTCCTGCAAGAACAAAATACGGAGGAGTTCCCGAGTGGTCAAAGGGGGCAGACTGTAAATCTGTTGCTTCGGCTTCAATGGTTCGAATCCATTCTCCTCCACCATGGCGTAGCCGCCAAGGCACGCCCTGCACGGCCCCCTCGAAAAGAGGGGGCCTTACCTTTGTACAGAATCCTAGTAACTGCCTGGCGTCTAAGCATCCAAAGTGTTTTACACCACCAAACAAGAAAGACCAGTCTGCGGACTGGTCTTTCTTGTTTGGTGGACCGCCGCGGCGGGGTTATCCGCTCGCTGCGCTCGCTCTACGCGTACAGAGGGGCCCTCCGGGCCCCCCTTTTCACACTTTTTCCCCCGCTTAGGCAAAAGCGGCTACTACTTGCTGGGCTTGCAAAACATCCAGAGTTTTATATCAACAGCGGCGGATCCCGCAGACACACCCTGCCCAGACCAGACTTTTGTCCGGCACTTTTCCTTTGTGCAGAATCTTGGCGACTGCCTGGAGTCATAGGCAGCCAGTCCACCAAACAAGAAAGCCAGTCTAAGGACTGGCTTTCTTCTAAAAGATCGTAGCAGCGTCACCCCCGAGCCGGAGAAGAGCCACACCCTTTCTCCGGCCCGATTTTACAGGTGACCTCTTACTTCTCTTCTTTCTCCCGGAGCTTCTGCATAAAGGTGTCGATCTCCTTTTTGATGTCGCCGGGCTTGGAGTTCTTCAGCAGATAACCCGAGGGGTTCAACGGCATCACCTTTATCATGCTTTCCGGGTCCCGCCGCCCGGTGAGGAAAATCACCGGGATGTTGGCGAAGGCCTCCTCCGAGCGGAGCATCTCCAGGGTCTGGCGGCCGTCGCAGACCGGCATCTCGTAGTCCAAGAGAACCAGATCCGGGGGGTTCAGGGTAATGGCCCGGATGGCCGCCACCCCGGATTCCGCCACCGAGACCAGGTACTCCTTCTCCAGCATCTGCTTCATTCCCTGGCGGATGGTGGCGGAGTCGTCCACCACCAGGATCTTCTGCTTGTGGGCCTCCCGGTTCTGCTCCTCCTTGGCCTTGCGCCTGGCCAGGTACTTTTCTATCTCGGCGGTGGCGTTGTCCTTGTTCAGGGGGGTGCCGATGCCCTCCTCCAGCAGGTGGGGGGCGATGGTGCAGTAGGCGAAGTATCCCGCCCCGGTATTCAGCAACAGACTGACCTGGGGGGTCTCCTTTTCAATGACCTTTCGGAACTGTTTGTGGGTGAGCAGGTCGTCCTCTTCCAGGTGGTACCCCTCCATAGAGGGGAAGCACTCCAGCACCCGGTCCGAAAACTGTCGGGCCGTGTAGCGAACCGCATGGATCAGCATATTATCCAGCCGGTTGGTCTGGATGCCCATGATCTTTCCCACTGTCTTGATCAGCAGCTGCTCCTCAAAGATGAGAACGATCTCCAGCTTTTTGTCATCCCCCGCTTTTCCGTAAACCAGGTGGTAGTAGACCCCTGTGCCAAAGCGTTCCCCGGCGTAGATGTCGCTGACCACCTGGGACTCCAGGCGGAACATATCAAAGACCAGCTGAACAATGACCTTCTTCATGGCCTCCCGCTCCTCCCCGGGGAGCAGGCCGGTCCACTGGCCCAGCTGGTTTTGGACGATGGCCCGATCCTCGGTAAGGGTGTGCCCGATAAGCCATCCGGCGCAGACCCCCAAAAAGTGGTCCACCGCCTCCTGGCTGTACTCGGTCTCCTCCAGCTCCCGTTCCAGGGCCGGCAGCGTCTGGTTCCGGAAGGTCCGGTGGATGAGCCTGTGCTGCTCCAGCCCGCTGTACCGGATGGAAGCCATATATTTTTCCTCGTCTGCAAAGTGGGTCAGCGCGTGGGCCTTAAAGAATTTCAGCCCTTCCTGGCAGGCCCACTGGCTGCTTTTGCCCTCTGCCTGTACGGCAAACAGCCTATTGATGATCTTGAAAAGCTGCTTGTGATCCTTATCAATAGACGCAACTCCAAGTTCAAACTCCTCCCGCCATTCAAAACGTTCCTCCATATCCAAGACCTCCTTTAATAATAAAAACTATTCTCATTTTTTGCGGCGGCACGGCCCGCTTTTGGGAAACTGCCGGCAGCTTCTGCGCCTTTCCAGGGTGCAGACTGCCGGCCATACATACAGCAAATTGATCTGACTGTGCAAAGAATGACCTAACAAATCCCCTCATAAAACAGATAAAATCTTCCTATGAGGCCCGATACTGTTGTTTATTATACTGCAAACCCCTTGCAGATTCAATTAGCAGTTGGGAGAAAATAGAAAGAATTTATAAAGCCTCTTTCGTATTTTATGGTAATTCTCCACATTTGTTCTCCTGCCATTCCGGAAGGGTCACGGTAAAGGAGGATCCCTCCCCCAGGGCGCTTTCCAGGGTGATGCTTCCCCCCTGGCGCTCCACCAGATGCTTGGCGATGGAAAGCCCCAGGCCGGTGCCCCCGGTCTGCTTGGAACGGCTCTTGTCCACCCGGTAAAACCGCTCAAAGATCCGCTGGAAGGAGTCGGACGGAATGCCGATGCCGGTGTCCCGGACGATGACGCTGACCATCCCCTCCGGGCCGGAGCGGGTCTCTACCTCCACCGAGCCCCCCTCCCGGTTGTACTTGACCGCGTTTTCACAGAGGTTGGTCAGCAGCTCCCGGATCATCCCGGCATTTCCCCGGGCCCAGACCTCTGTTCCGGAAAGGGAAAGGCTCACCTGGCGGCTTTCCGCCACCATCCCCAAGGTGGCCAGCACCTCCCGGCAGACGGCGGACAGGGAGACCCGGCCCATAGGGGCGGGGAGCTGCTCGTCCAGCCGGGAAAGGCGGATGATGTCGTCGATGAGGGTCTGGAGGCGGGAGGCCTCCCGGGTGATCCGCCGGGCAAAGTTCCGGGCGTCCTCCCCGGAGGCCATGCCGGTCTCGATCATCTCGGCAAAGCCGGAGATGGAGGTGAGGGGGGTTTTCAGCTCATGGGAAACGTTGGCGGAAAACTCCCGCCGGAGTTTTTCCGACCGTTCCCGCTGGGTATCGTCCAGGATCAGGAGGATGGCGCCGGTGAGTTCCCGGTCCTGGTAGACAGGGCTGGCAAAAAAACGGCAGTAGCGCTGGCCGCACCAGGCGGAAAAGCCGGCGGCCTTCCCCCGGAGGGCCTGGGAGACCGTCTCCCGGAGCTGGGGGAGGCGGCTGAGGGCCCAAAGGCTCTGGCCCAAATAGTTCCTTTGCGCCGCCCCCAAAAGAGAGATGGCGCTGGAGTTCACCGAAAGGACGGTTTCCGCCGGGGTAAGGACCACCAATCCCTCCCGCATATTGTCGGTAATGGCCTTGATGGTCCCCCGGTCGTCGGCCAGCTCCTCGGTCTGGCGGCGGATCATCCGCTGCTGGCCTCGGATCTTTTCCAAAAGGGTCCAGACCAGGATCACCCCGGCGGAAAAGGCCGCCCCCTGGAGCAGTTTCTTCATTTTCTTCCCTCCGTCAGCTTATACCCGGCTCCCCGCACAGTCTGGATCAGTTCCCCCAGGGGGCCCAGCTTTTGGCGGAGGCTTTTGATGTGCATATCCACGGTGCGGGTCTCCCCTTCAAAATCGAAGCCCCAAACCGTCTCCATCAGCTTTTCCCGGGTGAGGACCAACTCCCGGTTCCGGAGCAGGCAGCAGAGGAGTTCAAACTCCTTAAAGGTAAGGGAGATGGTCCGGTCCCCATCCTGGACGGTGCGCCGGCCCAGGTCCACAACCAGGCTGCCGGCGGTAAGCAGCTGGACCGGGGGGGCTTTTTCCACCCGGCGGAGGACGGCCCGGATCCGGGAGAGGAGTTCCATAACCCCAAAGGGTTTGGAGATGTAATCGTCGGCGCCGCCGTCCAGGCCCTTTACCCGGTCATACTCGGAGGTTTTGGCCGTGAGCATGATGACGGGCAATTTCTTTGTATCGGGACCTTTCCGCAATTTCTCCAGAAGCTCCAGGCCGCTTTCCCCTGGGAGCATAATGTCCATAAGGACCAGATCCGGGGGGGATTTTTCCACCGCCGTCAAAAAGGCGGCGCCCTCGGCGAAGCCCTGGCTTTGGTAGCCGCTGCTGGTCAGGGCATAAAGGACCAATTCCCGGATATTATCGTCATCTTCTACGCAATAAATTTTTTCCACGGGGGTTCTCCTTTCCTGCTGAACGTCCAGGTTTAAGTATAACGTTCTTTGGGCGGTTGTGCAAGGTGGCGGGCTAGCGCCCACAGGCAGACCCTTCCCGCCGCTCCGCGGCTAAGGGTTGTGCCGGGACTTGAGTTGTGCCTGGAGTCGGAAGCAGCAGAAGGCGGAAGGTAGAAATCGCCCCTTGCCAGGTTGTGGGGGGCGATTTTGCGCTTCGGACCAAGCGCCGTCAGGACTCCAGGCAGGACCCACGATAACGACTGCGTAACGAAGGGTCTAAAGTTTAGGGCCGCCCTTTTCAAAGGGCGGCAGAGTCCAGGGACAGCGTCCCTGGTCGCTCCCCGCAGGGAGCGAAATACCCCCGCATCTTTCCGGAGGGAGCATTTTTCTTTGCTTACTTTCTTTTTGCGATAGAAAAAGAAAGGAAGAGGCTAACGCCCTGCAATCGACTACCCCGCAAATACACCCCGGTGGGGTGTTTTGCGCGGACGGCGGCAATAACAGGGGCTTGGGGCCAAAGGCCCCAAGGTCCGTGACCTCTAAAGGCCGCCGCCAGGCGGCCCTTCGGACGCGGCCCCCCCTTGCGGCGGTAAACATCCGCAATCGGACCACTCCCGGCGGGACCCCTCTAAGGAAAGTATTGCTGGGATATAACTTCGGCAGTTTCTACAAAAGCACATTGATATAACAGAAACTATGCGCTATAATCAATTCAACAAATCGGAATATAAGGAGGGCAATCACGTGCAGGAAGCTATACTGAAAATACAAAAAATAGGAGCGCCGCCAGAGGGCTTTGAGGATGGCGGATGTCTGGAAGAGGACGCTTTTCCCTCAGATGAACTCTGCGATTTGTGGGACGAATATCAAGAGGCGGCAGATTCCATCACCCAGCCAGTTACATGGGAAGAGGCAGAAATCCTGATAAAATGTTGTCCCACAGACCATATGGCCGGAATTGAATGGACAGTTCTGCATTGTATTGAAAGTGTATTTGCCCCTGAAGCCATAGAGGACTTCCAAAGCCTGATCGAAAAATGCAATTCGGACATGATGAAAAATATGCTGCTGGAACGGCTTCAGAATTATCTCAATGGCAGGGAGTAACAGCTTCCAGTTTATCGGACCGTTATCCATCAACAGGGGATTGCTCACTTTGGATATTTTGACCCGCAGTCTGGCGAAGCAGCCGCGCCTGTGTTTGCGAAAGTACACCACCATGTATCGCTTATTTCGAGTGATCTTAAAAACGCCTGAAATCCCGGGGCAAATCTGCAACTTCCTTGAAAACACAGAGGGCAGCGTATATAATGGCACCAAGGCCCCAGGAATCTTTCTCCCATCCGGAGTTTTTCCTTGCGAATAAAGAGGGGATGTGGTATAGTATACTGTGTTTGTAATCTTTTAGGAAATGGGGGGCTTTTCCATGACCAAACCTGTCGTTGCCATCCTCTTTGGCGGTGTCTCCAGTGAACACGAGGTCTCTTGCCTCACCGCCGCCTCCATCTTGGAAAACATCGACCGGGAGCGGTGGGCCCCCCTTGCCATAGGCATCACCAAGGAGGGGGAATGGTTCCTCTGCCACGAGGAGATCTCCCCTGCCCAAATCGCCGGCGGAAGCTGGCGGAAGGACCCGGGGCTCCGCCGCGCCCTTCTCTCCCCCGACCGGGAGCATCACGGCCTATGGCTCTTTGACGGCAAAGCAGGCTGGTGGCGGACCCGGGTGGACGCCATCTTCCCCGCCCTCCACGGCAGAAACGGGGAGGACGGCGCCGTCCAGGGCCTGGCCCAGCTGGCCGGTATCCCCATTGTGGGATGCGGCGTGGCCTCCAGCGCCCTCTGTATGGATAAGGACCTGGCCAAGAGCCTCCTGGCCGCCCGGGGCGTCCCGGTGGCAAAGTGGCTCACCGTCACCCGGGATGGCCGGGACGACTCCGCCCTCCTTGGGGAGATCCCCGGGAAGCTGGGGTGGCCGGTGTTTGTCAAACCCGCCTGCGACGGGTCCTCGGTGGGGGTCAGCCGGGTGAACGGCCCGGAAGGTCTTTCCGCAGCCCTGGACGCCGCCTTCCAAAGCGGCCGGAAGGTCATCATCGAGGAGGCTGTCACCGGAGCCGAGGTGGAGTGCGCCGTCCTGGGGCACCCCGGAAGGGCGGTGACCTCCGCCGTTCTGGGGGAGATCGTCCCCAAGCGGGATCTTTACGACTATGAGGGGAAGTACCTGGACGGCTCCACCGACCTGTATATCCCCGCCCGTATTCCGGAGGAGCAGACCGAGGCCATCAAAAGGGCCGCCTTGGAGGCCTACCGGATCCTGGAGTGCGCCGGCCTGGCCCGGGTGGACTTCTTCGCCCTGGCCGACGGCAGCTTCATCCTCAACGAGATCAACACCCTGCCGGGCTTCACCAGCATCAGTATGTGGCCCAAGCTGATGATGGCCTCCGGCATGACCTACCCGGAGATCCTTACCCGGCTTATCGAGCTGGCCCTGGAGGTGGATTGAACCATGGACCCACGTCCCATCGGCGTCTTTGATTCCGGCCTGGGGGGACTCACCGCCCTGCGGGAACTGCGGCAGGTCCTCCCCGGGGAGGACCTTGTTTACTTCGGCGATACAGGCCGGGTGCCCTACGGCTCCCGGGGGGAAGAGGTCATCACCCGGTATGCCCGGGAAGATGCCGCCTTTCTTCTGGGCCAGGGGGTAAAGGCTATGGTCTGCGCCTGCGGCACCGTCAGCTCGGTGGCAGGGGACCTGCTTGCCGCGGAAACCCCCTGCCCCTTTATCGAGGTGGTGATCCCTGCGGCCAGGGCTGCAGTCAGAGCCACCAAAACCGGAAGGATCGGGGTCATCGCCACCGCCGCCACCACCCAAAGCGGCAGGTTCCCCGCCGCCCTCCGGGCCATGGACCCGGCGCTACAGGTTCACAGCCTGGCCTGCCCCCTCTTTGTCCCCTTGGTGGAAAACGGACACATTGCCCCCGGGGATCCCTTGGCGGTCCCGGCGGTGGAATACTATCTCCGGGAGTTTCGGGAGAAGGGAACCGACACTCTCATTCTGGGCTGCACCCACTATCCCCTTTTGGCCCCCCTGATCCGGGATTGTCTTGGGGATGAAGTGACCCTCATCAGTTCCGGGAAGGAGGCCGCCCTCACCGCCCGGGATCTGCTCCAGGAGCGGGGGCTTCTCTCCTCCCGGGAGACGGGCGGGGAAAGCCGCTACTTCGTCACCGACGCCGCAGGCTCCTTTTCCGCTGTGGCGGAGGTCTTTCTGGGGGAGCCGGTGAGGCAGGTCATCCCTGTGGACATCAGCGGACTGGAAAAGCTGGAACTGAAATAAGGCGGGGGGACCGCGCCATGAAAAAGCTGCTTCTCCTCAGCGTTTTTTCTTACCAGGAGGGCCCGGATATGCCGGGGCCAATCGATGCTTTTATGAGATAACAAGAATCGGGAAAGGAAACAAAGGATGAGCAAACAAACGGAAGCGCTAATTAAGATCCGGGGCATCCAGCGGGTGGACGGGGACAACGACGTGGTGGAGCTTTTGACCACCGGCTTTTTCTCCAAGCGGAAGGACGGGTATCTCATCTCCTACGAGGAGAGCGAGGCCACCGGCTTTGAGGGCGCCAGCACTACCCTTCTCTACGAAGAAAAAGAGGATCGGGTGACCCTGACCCGGACAGGGAGCGTCAACTCCCAGCTGATTGTGGAGAAGGGCAAACGCCACCAGTGCAGTTACGACCTGGGCTTTGGGAGTATGATTATCGGGGTCAGCTGCGACCACCTGCAAAGCACCCTTTCCAGCGAGGGGGGGAACATCTCCTTCGGCTACTCCCTGGACCTGAACACCGCCCTGACCAGCGAAAACCACGTGCTGGTGTCGGTGGTGCCCACCCATAGTGAAGAAAACAGACCAACGGAGAAGTAGAATGAAGCAAGATTTGACAATTGATTTATTAGTTCGGGAAGCAAAAACCTTTTGCGAAGTGATGTCCCAAGCAAACCATCCTTCCTTGGCCGGTGTCACCGACGGAAAAGCAGTTGGGACCTATGTGGAGCATCTTTTCCAAAAATGGCTTTCCGAAAAATACTGCTTTCAAACAGGCAACAGCGCAAAAGGAATTGATCTGCCGGGTGAAGCGATTCTGACAGACATTAAAGTCACATCCATTACTCAGCCACAATCCAGTTGCCCTTTTCGGAGTGCCCGGCAAAAAGTATTTGGTCTGGGATATCATTTGTTGGTCTTTGTATACGAGAAGACGGACAAAGGAAACCACTGCAATCTGCAATTTCTTTTCTGCACTTTTATTGAGAAAGAACGTACTGCTGATTTTACTACTACAAAACGGCTGAGGGAAATGATTGATGATGGCGCAGAACTGGAAGACATCATTGGATTTCTTCAAGACAAAAATATTCCTGGTGACGAAATTACTCACCAGGAACTCGCAGAAGAAATTTTATCCCACAAACCCAAGCAAGGCTATTTGACCATCAGTAATGCTTTGCAGTGGCGGCTGCAGTATGCCAGAGTGATTACGCTTCACAACAAAGTCCAAGGGATTAAAAACTATGAATGGTAAACAAGAATATGGCGATTACCAAACACCTACCGTCCTTGCCGACCGAGTATGTGAATACCTCCGCCATACAAAGGGGTTGAGTCCTTCTGTTGTCATTGAACCTACTTGCGGGATAGGAAACTTTCTACAGAGCAGCCTTTCCTTTGGCGCAGAAAAATATTATGGGGTTGAAATAAACGGGGGCTATTGCGCCCATTGTCAGGAACGTTTTATAGACCTCCCAATCACAATTTTTCATTGTGATTTTTTTGATTTTAATTTTCAAGACTTAGTGACAGACCCCTCCAATATTTTAATTATTGGGAATCCACCATGGGTAACAAATAGCATGCTATCTGCTGGGAACTCCCCCAATTTACCTCCAAAAACAAACTTCAAGGCATTGCGTGGAATTGACGCCCTAACCGGGACAAGTAATTTTGATCTTTGCGAATTTATGATTCTTCGATTGATCTGGGACTTTCGTAATACAAATACTACAATTGCTATGCTTTGCAAAACCACCGTTGCAAGAAACGTTTTTCAGGAGTTACAGCGCTGCCAAATCGGTTTTGAATATTTTGAGCTGCTCCTTTTTGACGCTCAAAAAGAATTTGGGGTTTGTGTTAGCGCCTGTGTTTTGTTAGTCAAACTTTCTAAAACATACTATGGGATGAATAAATGTCAAGTCATTTCTCTTGACAATGCAAAGGAAAAGCTGCCTTCCCTTTCTTATGACAATGGCCAAATCTTGGCTGAAAATCAAACATTTTTGTATGATTTTGGTGGTCCCTCTTGTTTTGAATGGCGTCAAGGGATCAAGCATGATTGTGCAAAGATTATGGAATTGTCAAAAAAAGACGGTCTTCTTCTTAATGGGAAAGGGGAGATCGTTGAATTAGAAGATGACTTTATTTTTCCTTTGGTTAAAACCAGTATGTTCAAAAAGCCGGTTATTTACACTTTTTCCAAATATGTTTTAGTCACTCAAAAAAAAGCAAGGGAAAAGACCGACTTTATTGCCCGTTGTGCCCCAAAAACATGGGCGTATTTGACACAAAACGCAGCTTCCTTTGCAAACCGAAAAAGCGTCATTTACCAAAACGCCCCCCCATTTTCCATGTTTGGAATAGGGGACTATTCCTATTCTCCCTACAAAGTTGGAGTAAGCGGCTTTTACAAAAAGCCTTTCTTCTCTGTTCTTTGCCCTGAAGCAGGTAAACCTGTTATGACAGATGATACAAGCTATTTTATCTGTTTTCAAACTTACGATATGGCATATGTGTCCATGCTGATTCTGAATTCCAACTTGGTTCAGCAGTATTTAATGAATATTGCCTTTCTGGACGCAAAACGTCCTTACACAAAAAAAGTTTTGTCCCGTCTCAGTTTCCAAAAAATATTGTCCGTTCTACAATATGAAGACTTGAAAGAGACCGAGCGCACACTCTCTTTGGAAGAACATCTTACCAGAGAAATGTTTTTTAGATTCAAAGGATTATCGGCCCCCCATCAATTAAATCAATTATTACTTCAACAAGCCTGATTTGACTTAATTGTACCCTAGCCCAGAAGTAAAAACAAAAGGAGCCATTATAACCATGATTAGTGTCGCCATGAATACCCAGGAGCAGATCCGGAAAATTATCCGGGACGCCTTCCTTGCCGCCCAAGCCGCCTTGGAACTCCCCGCCGGCCTCCCTGCCGACTATTCCGTAGAAGTCCCCGGCGATACCTCCAAGGGCGACTTCGCCACCAATGCCGCCATGGTCAACGCCCGCACCTACCGAATGGCCCCCCAGAAACTGGCCTCCATTATCACCGCCCGGATGAACCTCCGGGAAACCGACATCGACCATTGGGAGATCGCCGGCCCCGGCTTTATTAACTTCTTCATGAAACCGCACTGGTATGTCGCCCAGGTGGAGGAAATGATAAAGAAAGGCCCCGACTATGGCCGCAGCTCCTACGGCAAGGGCGAAAAGGTGATGGTGGAATTCGTCTCCGCCAACCCCACCGGCCCCATGCATATGGGCAACGCCCGGGGCGGAGCCATCGGAGACGTGCTGGCCGCCGCCCTTAGCTGGAGCGGCTATGACACCACCCGGGAGTTCTATGTCAACGACGCCGGCAACCAAATCGAAAAGTTTGGCAAATCCCTTTCCGCCCGGTACCGCCAGCTCTTTCTGGGGGAGGATGCTGTGGAGTTTCCCGAGGACGGCTACCACGGGGAGGACATCCGGGATCACGCCAAGGCCTACGCCGAAAAGCACGGGGACAGCCTTATGGCTCTCCCGGAGGAGGAGCGGAAAGAGGCCCTGGTGGCCTATGCCCTCCCCAAGAACATTGAGGCCCTGAAACGGGATCTTCATACCTACCGGATCGACTTTGACGTCTGGTTTTTGGAAAGCCAGCTCCACCCCGAGGGCATCAACGAGATCATCCGGAAGCTGGAGGAGAAGGGGGCCATCTACCGCCAGGATGGTGCGGTATGGTACAAGGCCACCGATTTCGGCGGGGAGAAGGACGAGGTGCTGGTCCGGCAAAACGGCATCCCCACCTACTTTGCGGCGGACATCGCCTATCACTACAACAAATTCGCCGTCCGGGGGTTCCAGCGGGTCATCAACATTTGGGGGGCGGATCATCACGGCCATGTGGCACGGCTCAAGGGGGCCATGGACGCCATTGGTTTAGACGGCAGCAAACTGGATATTGTACTGATGCAGCTGGTCCGGCTGATGAAGGACGGGGAGCCCTACCGGATGAGCAAGCGGAGCGGGCGCTCCATCACTTTGGCAGATCTTACCGAGGAGATCCCCATTGACGCTGCCCGGTACTTCTTTAATATGCGGGAGCCGGGGAGCAGCTTTGACTTCGATCTGGACCTGGCGGTGAAGGAGCAGAGCGACAACCCGGTGTACTACGTCCAGTACGCCCATGCGCGGATCTGCAGCATTCTGAAAAATCTGGCTGCCGAAGGCATCGTTCCCCGGGAGGCAGAGGATTACGAGCTGGAACTCCTCACTGCCCCGGAGGAGCGGGAGCTGATCCGGAAGCTGGGTCGGCTGCCCCAGGAGATCATTGACACTGCCCGGGATTACGACCCGGCCCGGCTGACCCGGTATGTTTACGATGTGGCCACCCTGTTCCACAAGTTTTATAACACCTGCCGGGTAAAGGGGGAGCAGGACAGTTTGCAGCAGGCCCGGCTGACCCTCTGCGTGGCGGCCCGGACGGTAATTGCCAACGTGCTGGGGCTGCTGAAGATTTCAGCGCCGGAGATGATGTAAGGCCAAGATTAAGCACAAGGGTTCAATCGAGCCAGGGAAAGTTTAGGGCCTCCCTTTACAAAGGACTGGGCGCAGCCCATCTGCCCGCAGGCGCGAAACACCCCAGAACGAGCCGATCAAAAACCGGTCGCGTGCTTAGGAATGGGCTTTCGTGCGGGGTGCTGGCCTTCCCCTTTACACCCCTTGTCTGCGAAGTGACCACACGCGGCCGGAACGGGCCTTGCCTAGGGCGGTTCGCTTTACTCGATGGATAAAACTTACCGATTTATACAGGTTTCCCTTCAAAACAGGCCCCCAGGGGGATGCTTTTTGATCGGTGTTCCCCACTGTGGGCAGGAACGAGCCCTTCGGGCTAGTGCCGCACAGCGGCAAGGGTTGTTCGTGGGGAATCATCCGCCCTCTTAGCGACGCTATGTCCGAAGTACAAAATCGCTTTCCGCAGCCTGGCAAGGGGTGTAACTGCCTTCCGACTTTTGCAGCCCACGACTCCAGGCACAACCCAAGTCCCGGTACAACCGTTAGGCGCGGAGCGCCGGGGAGGGTGCGCCTGTGGGCGCTAGCCCACCGCGGAGTGCCGGGGAGGGTGTGCCTGCGGGTGCTAACCCGCCGCCGGGGAGGGTGGGGGTTGAGGTCCGGCTGTCAAGTCGTTGCCCACAGAAAAATATAGGAGCGTGAGAACATACTGCTATGGACACCCACCGAAGCCGCTTTTTCCTGGAGTACGCCCAACAGACCCTCTGTCCCACCGTGGAAGCCGCTGGATGCAGGCCGGTCCTGCTCTGCCCTCTGCCCGGGGGCCTCTTTGACGAGACTTGGGCAAAGGAAGCGGAGGCCACCCTCCGCCTTGCCCGGGAGAACTGCCCCCCCGGGGCGGAACTCTGCGCCCTCCTCCCTGCCGGAGGCTTTTTCATGGAGCCCTACGGGGAACTCCCCTTTGCCAGAGGGGTGGGCCACTACGCCTCCGCCGCCGCTCTGGCAAAGAAGAATGGGGCCGATTCCCTCCTGATCCACCGGGCGGGGAACCTTTTGCAGGCCCGGGCCGGGGTGCTGGGGTCTCGGACGGCGGGGCTGCCGGTCTATGTCACCATGGAGATCGCCGGGGAAGGGGAGGATCTTCTCCGAGGCGGGAATATCCTCTCCGCCTTTGTCACCCTCCAGGAGCTGGGGATTGCGGCCTTCGGCTTTTATTCCGCCGTAGCGGGGATCCTTCTGGATCCGGTCCGGATGGTCGCCCCCTGCGCCCGGGTGCCTCTGCTGGCCCTGACAAGGGATCTCACCGGCGGCCTGCCCATCCCGGAGACCCAAGCCCTCTTTGCCTCCCGATCCGCCTTTTTGGCCTCCTTGGGGGCAGGGTGGCAAGGGATCTTCGGGGCCGGGGAAGGGGAGGTCTCCGCCGCCGCAGGCGCTCTTTCCGCCGCGTCCCCCTGCGCCATTCCCCGGGTGGATTATCGGGGGGAGGCGGAGATCTGGGCCGCCGGGGAGCAGCAGGTTTTTTACCTGGACGCCAATGTGGAGTTTTCCGACCCCATCCCCTGTGAAAGCGACATGGCGGACGAGATCATCCGCTTAGAGCATGAAGGGGAGGAGGCGGTCTGTGTCCGCCCGGAAACTCCGGAGGACGGGGCCACCGTCTCTTTGAACAACGCCAACTTCGCCCAGCTTCCGGTGGCTTTCCTCAGCGATGATGAAGCAGCGCTGGACAGCGCCCTCTTCTTCTACAACGGCCGCGCCATTGTAGACAGCCGCTCCCTTATTCCAGAGGACCGGCTGAAAGAAACCGCCGCCAAATACGGCGCTATCGTTGTTTAACCGCTGGGCGGAGGGAAGGGGCTTCCCTTCTGCCTGGGGCACCAGGCTATTCTTTACCCGGGGGTCGCCCCCCAGAAAGGCTTCTTTATGCCAAAACCTCTTATCGCCGTGGTGGGCCGCCCTAATGTGGGGAAATCCACCCTGTTCAACAAGCTCATTGGCCAGCGCCTCTCTATCGTGGAGGATACCCCCGGCGTCACCCGGGACCGTATCTATGCCCAGGGAGAATGGCTCAACCGGGAGTTCCTGCTGGTGGATACCGGCGGCATCGAACCTAAAACCGATGACCTGATGCTGAAAAAAATGCGCTCCCAAGCCCAGCTGGCCATCGACTCCGCCGATGTCATCATCCTGGTTACCGACATCACCGCCGGCGTCACCGCCAATGACAGCGACGTCGCCGCTATGCTCCGCAAAAGCGGCAAGCCTGTGGTCCTCTGCGTCAATAAGTGCGACCGGGTCGGCGCCCCGCCCCCGGAGCTGTACGAGTTCTACAACCTTGGCCTTGGGGATCCCCTCCCCGTCTCCTCGGTCCATGGCCATGGCACCGGGGAACTTCTGGACGCCTGCTTCGACCAAATCGACTGGGAGGCCGTGGAGGAGGAGGACCAGGAGATCATCAAGGTGGCCGTTATTGGCAAACCCAATGTGGGCAAGTCCTCCCTGGTAAACTATATCGCCGGGGAGGAACGGGTCATCGTCTCCGACATCGCCGGCACCACCCGGGATTCCACCGACACCCCGGTGGAAAACCAGTTCGGGAAGTTCCTCTTTATCGATACCGCCGGCATCCGACGCAAATCCAAGGTGGAGGAGGCCATTGAACGGTACAGTGTCCTTCGCTCCTATATGGCGGTGGACCGCTGTGATGTGGCAGTAATCCTTATTGACGCCACCGAGGGCTTCTCCGAGCAGGACAGCAAAATCGCCGGCTACGCCCACGAACAGGGCAAGGGGTGCATCGTCGCCGTCAATAAGTGGGATGCCGTAGAGGATAAGACCGGTTCCACCATGGACGAGTTCCGCAAAAAGCTGGAAAACGACTTCTCCTTTATGTCCTATGTCCCATTTCTCTTTCTCTCCGCCAAGACCGGCCAGCGGGTGGACAAGCTATTCCCCCTTATCACCCAGGTGGCGGAAAAAAACGCGATGCGGATCTCCACCGGGCGGCTTAACGACCTGCTGGCCTATGCCACCGCCCGGGTCCAGCCCCCCTCTGACAAGGGCAAGCGCCTGCGGATCTACTACATGACCCAGGCCTCCACCAAGCCCCCCACCTTTGTCTGCTTCTGCAACAAGGCGGAGCTGTTCCATTTTTCCTACCTTCGTTATCTGGAAAACCAGATCCGGGAGCAGTTCCAGCTCACCGGGACTCCGGTGCGGATGATCGTCCGGGAGCGGGGCGGATCCACCAAATAATCGCTTCGATTTTGGCAGAGAAAAACCGGGAGCCTGTAAGCCTCCCGGTTTTTTAGCATCTGCGGTTTTGCCCTTAGAATCGGTATTCATAACCGAAGGATGCCGGATGGACGAGGTTTTTTCCCGTCAGCAGCCATACTGACGTATGGCAAGGGAATCCGACGCAGTATGGCGGGAAAAAGACCGGCCAGACGGTGTGCAGCGGTTGTGAATACAGGCTCTTAGATCTTTTCAGCCAGGGCGGCGGCTTGGGCGCAGCCGTCCGTTTTGTTAATGTCCCCGACATTCAGAACCCCCGGGATCAGGACTTCCCCAACCATTTTCCATTTCATCAGCGCAGCGGAACGCTCCAGGGGGATCCGCACCCCGTCCATAACAGAAAGATCGTCCTCCTCACAGCAGGTGATAAGGGCGCATTCCTTGCCTGCAATCTCCTTTCCGCCTACCACAAAGGAGAACAAGCGGTCAATGACCCCCTTGATCTGTGCAGGGATGGAGTACCAGTACACCGGCATGGAAAACACCACGGCGTCGGCCTCCAGAATGGCGGGAGCGATGTCGTTAAAGTCGTCGTCGAAGGAACAGGCTTTGCCGGTTTTGAAGCAGGTCTCACAGGCGTGGCAGCCTCCCACCTTTTTCATGGCGGCATCAAAGCGTGAGACCGTGTGCCCTTTGGCTTCGGCTGCCTGGATAAAGGCGTCGGTCATGGCAAAGCTGTTCCCTTCCTTTCGGGGACTGCCGGTGATGACAACGATCTTTTTACTCATAAGAACATACCTCCTGATTTTGCGGGGTTGACTTTTCCCCGGTATGATAGTATCATCATAACATACATAAAATCAAAATCAAGTACGCACATTTTGGTATGATACTAACCTGGAGGATAGTACGCGATGAAGGAACGCTGCATTTCTCAGGAGTGCCTTGGCGACACCGGTTTCAGTTATACCCTGTCTCTCATCAACGGAAAGTATAAAATGACGATTCTTTACACTCTTATGGAGTTCCAGGTCGTTCGCTTTAACGAGATGAAGAAGTACATCGGGAACATCTCTTACAAGACCCTAAGCGCTACGCTGAAGGAACTGGAGGCCGACGGTCTGGTCCATCGGAAGGAGTATCCCCAGATCCCTCCCAAGGTGGAATACAGTTTGACCTCCCGGGGACGTTCCCTGATCCCCATTTTGGACGCTCTATGCGAATGGGGAGATAAAAACCGATAGCCACTATGGAGCATTCAGGGCCGCCCTTTTCCAAGGGATTCCCACTGACGGAAGGAACGCGCCTTCCTTGACATGGAGTTCACTCCATGTTCTATAATTAAAGAACAATATCACGAGAGGAGCGTTTCTTTATGAATTTGCGGGAATTGGGCCGCACCGGCATCCGGGTTGGGGAGATCGGCATTGGCTGCGAGGGCTTCCTGGAAAAGCCCCGGGCGGTGGTCAAGGAGTTTTTGGACCGGATGGAGCGGCCCGGTGATGGCCTACGCCAGGGAGCTGAAGGCAACAGCCCGGGCCTTTGGCCTGTAATCCCACTGCCCCTGCCGGAGTTCAGGCTTCGGCAGGGGCGCAAAGCTGTCCCCTTGGTTCCCACGCCATTGCAGAAAGGAGTCCTTTGATGCCAACCCCCCGTCACGAAACCCTTCCCCCCGCCCTTCTTCTGGCCGTCGTTGGCGGCTTCCTGGATACCTATACCTACTTTACCCGGGGCGGCGTCTTTGCCAATGCCCAAACCGGAAACATGGTCCTGCTGAGCATCGCTGCCGCCCAGGGAAAATTCCTCCAGGCGGCTTACTATCTTATCCCCATCGCCGCCTTCGCCCTGGGGGTCCTGGTCACCGAAGGCCTCCGGGCCAAAGCCCCTGCAGGGCAGTGGCAGCGCACCGTTCTTTTCCTGGAGGCCGGTATCCTGGGGGCCGCCGGCTTTCTTCCCGCTTCCTTTCCGGATCCCCCGGTAAATATCCTGGTCTCCTTCCTCTGCTCCATGCAGGTGAACAGCTTTCGCCAGCTGGAGGGGATGCCCTACGCCACCACCATGTGTACCGGCAACCTCCGCTCCTTTTCCGGCCAGCTTTGGCTGCGCCTTTTCACCGGGGACCGGGAAGCTGGGGGCAGGGCCCTGCGGTACCTTTGGGTGATGCTGGCCTTCTGCCTGGGGGCCGCCCTGGGGGTTCCCCTTACCGCCCTTTGGGGCGGCCGCTCGGTCTGGCTCTGCTCTCTGCTTCTTCTGGCGGTCTGGGGGTGGCTGAAACTTTCCTTTTCTGCTATTTGTGCGGTTTTTCCTTGATTCTTCCAAAAAAATCAACTATAATAGGAATATTGCTGTGATTATTTTTCTTCAAAGAAGGGAGTATCGCAAAAATGAGTTTGATTCGTGATATTGTAACCGAGGACTCTATTGACCAGCAGATTGTAGCAAAGCTTCGCACCGAAATGTCGGTGGAGCCGGAAAACGCCTTTGACGAGCAGTATTACCGGGCCTGCGCCATGGTGCTTCGGGACCTTTTGGGGCCCAAGCGCAAGGGCAGCAACGCGGAAAACTACGCCCAGGGCAAGAAGCAGGTCTACTACCTTTCTATGGAGTTCCTCATGGGCCGCAGCCTGAAGAACAACCTTTACAACCTGGGTCTGGTGGAGGTTTTTGAGCAGGCCCTTAAGCGCCATGAGGTAAAGCTGGAGAACCTGTACGAGTGCGAACCCGACCCCGGTTTGGGCAACGGCGGCCTGGGGCGGCTGGCTGCCTGCTATCTGGATGGTCTGGCCACCGACGGGTACACCGCCACCGGGTACAGTATCCTGTTTGAGTACGGCATCTTCAAGCAGAAGCTGGACGACGGCTGGCAGAGCGAACTTCCCGACTACTGGCTCCCCGGCGGCGAGGTCTGGCTGGAGCCTGTGCCGGAGCATACCGTAGAGGTCCGCTTTGGCGGCGAGGTAAAGGAGAGCTGGGACGGCGTACATCATATGGTAAACCATGTGGGATACAGCACCGTTATGGCTGTGCCCTACAATATGTACGTCTCCGGCTACAACACCGAGTCGGTAAGCCTGCTGCGCCTGTGGAAGGCCCAGAGCCCCGGTATTAACATGGATCTTTTCAACAAGGGGGATTACCTGGGGGCCTTCAGCCAGAAGAGCTACGCCGAGGTCATCAGCAAGATTCTTTACCCCAACGACGATCACACCGAAGGAAAGCTCCTGCGTCTGCGCCAGCAGTATTTCCTGGCCGCAGCCGCCGTGGCGGACATCTTCCGGCAACATATGTCGGTATACGGGACGGTGGATAACTTCGCCGAAAAGAACGCCATCCACATCAACGATACCCACCCCACCCTGGCCATCCCCGAATTGATGCGGGTGCTGCTGGACGAGTGCGGGTACACCTGGGAGCGCAGCTGGGAGATCGTCACAGGGACCTTTGCCTACACCAACCACACGGTTATGAGCGAAGCCCTGGAGAAGTGGGACATCAACCTGATGAAGGCCCTTCTGCCCCGTATCTATCAGATCTGCGAAGAGATTAACCGCCGCTTCTGCCAGGAGCTTCGGAACAGCGGCGTCTCCGAGGAGGAGATCGGCAAAATGTCCATCCTCTGGGAGGGGAAGGTGCGGATGGCCCATCTGTGCATCGCCGGAAGCCACAGCGTCAACGGCGTTTCCGCCCTTCACTCCCAGATCATCCGGGACGACGTGTTCCATTCTTTCTATCTTGTTACCCCCAACAAATTTAAGAACGTCACCAACGGCATTGCCAGCCGCCGGTGGCTGATGCAGTCCAACCCCCGTCTCAACGAAATGATCTGCGACCTCATCGGGGACGGGTTCCTCCACGACTTCTCCCAGCTGGGACGGCTGCGGGAGTTTGGCAAGGACGAGAAGGTCCTAAAGCGCCTGGCAGAGATCAAATCTGCCAACAAAGCGGACTTTGCCCGGTACCTCCAGGAGGAGCGGAGCATCACCGTAGATCCCAACACCGTTTTTGACGTTCAGGTAAAGCGGCTTCACGAGTACAAGCGCCAGCACCTCAACGCCCTGCACATTCTGTCCCAGTATCTCTGGATCAAGGAGAACCCCCATGCTCCCTTCCTGCCCAAGACCTACATCTTCGGGGCCAAGGCAGCGCCGGGGTACTACCTGGCCAAGCAGATTCTCAAGTTCATCTACGATCTGGCGACGATTATTGACAACGATCCCGATGCCCGGGGCAAGCTGAAGGTAGTTTTTGTTGAGGAGTACAACGTCACCATGAGTGAACGTTTGATGCCGGCGGCGGAGATCTCGGAGCAGATTTCCCTGGCAGGGACCGAGGCCAGCGGCACTGGGAACATGAAGCTGATGCTCAACGGCGCGGTGACCATGGGGACTTTGGACGGGGCCAACGTTGAGATTCTTCAGCAGGTAGGGGAAGAGAACATTCTTATCTTTGGGATGAAGACTCCGGAGGTAGAAGCTTTGAAGGCCCGGGGGTATCATGTTCAGCATCACGTCCACAACAGTCCGACCCTACAGAAGGTGGTAGCTTTCCTGGATTCTCACCGGCATATGCCTTCCTTTGCCAGCATGGCGGAGTATATGCGGAACGGGGATCCGTACATGGCATCGGCGGACTTTGAAAGCTACTGCAAGGCACAGCAGAGGGCGAATGAGATTTACCGTCAGGGGGCGCCTTGGCAGAGGATGTCGCTTATGAATGTTGCGGGGTCTGGGATTTTCTGCGCCGACCGTTCCATTCACGACTACGCCCGGGACATCTGGCATCTTTGAGCGGCGGCCCTGCGGCGGGGAATATGTTCCGGAAAGTTTATAAAGACTTGCTAGGAGGTCTTTTGTTTGTATAACAGCCGACAAAGTTTTTACAAGACGCCCTTCGGCGCAGTTCCTGTGGGGGAGCGGGTGATCTTTCGGGTGAAGCCGCCCCAGGAGATCGCCGACCCCAGGCCGGTGCTGGAGATCTTTCCCATCGACGCCGGGGAGGAGGCTGTGGTCCGGGTGGAGATGCGGGGTCAGGCTGTCCCCGGGGGGACCGCTTGCTACACCTGTACATACATCCCCCAGGAGGCCGGGGTGTTCCACTACCGCTTCCGTATCCAGGGAAGCTTGGGGGAGTTCCTGCTGCTGCGCCAGCCGGATTCCTCCGCCGGGGTAAACCAGGGGGGGTACTGGCAGCTTACCGTCTACAAGCCCTTTACCGTCCCTGCGGAACTGGAGGGGGCCATCTTCTACCAGATCTTCCCCGACCGGTTTTACAACTCCGGTACCCCCAAGGGGGAGCTTCCCTCCGGCAGAATCTACCACCAAAGCTGGGATGAGGAGCCGGTAGACCGTCCCGACGCCCAGGGGAAGTTCCTTTGCAACGACTACTTCGGGGGGGACCTGGAGGGCATCCGCCAGAAGCTTCCCTATCTGGCCGGGCTGGGGGTGGAAGTGATCTACCTCAACCCCATCTTCGAGGCCCACTCCAACCACCGGTACAATACCGCCGATTACCGCAGGATCGACCCCCTTTTGGGCACCGAGGAGGACTTCCGTGCCCTCTGCGCCGACGCCAAAAAGCTGGGGATGAAGGTGGTTCTGGACGGGGTGTTTAACCACACCGGCAGCGACAGCGTCTACTTCAACCGGGAAAAGCGGTACGGGGAACACAGCGGGGCCTGCAACGACCCGGACAGCCCCTATCGGGACTGGTATTCCTGGATCCACTGGCCGGACAGCTACGAAAGCTGGTGGGGCTTCGTAACCCTGCCCAACGTCAACGAGGGGTGCGAAGCTTACCAGGAATTCATCTGCGGGGAGGACGGGGTACTCCGGAAGTGGATGGAGGCGGGGGCCTCCGGCTTCCGCCTGGATGTGGCCGACGAGCTGCCGGACTTCTTCCTGGAAAAGATCCGTACTGCGGTTAAAAGTGCCGGGGAGGACAAATTCCTCCTGGGCGAGGTCTGGGAGGACGCCTCCAACAAGTTCAGCTACGGGGGCCATCGAAAGTATTTCATGGGCCGTGAACTGGACAGCGTGATGAACTATCCTTGGCGCACTGCCATCCTCCGCTTTTTGCGTCTGGGCGAGGGGCAGGAACTCCAAAATGCCATTATGGACATTCTGGAAAACTACCCCCGCCAGGTTCTGGGGGTGCTGATGAACTGCCTTTCCACCCACGACGTCCCCAGGTGCATCACCGCCCTGACCGCCCCGGATATGGCCGGAAAAAACCGGGACTGGCAAAGGGACCACAACACCCTTACCGCCGACCAATACTACTTCGGGCGGCATATGGCCAAACTGGCCGCCCTGATTCAGTACACCCTCCCCGGCTGCCCCAGCCTTTACTACGGGGACGAGGCGGGACTGGTGGGGTATGCCGATCCCTTTAACCGGGGGACTTACCCCTGGGGCCACGAGGACGAAGACCTTTTGGATTTCTACCGGAAGCTTGGCTCCCTTCACAAGGAGGAGCCGGTGATCCGGCGGGGATGGTTTACCCCCCTCTGCTTTAACGACAGCTTCTGTGTTTACCAGCGGTACCTTACAGGAAAGAAGGAAAGCGAGGTCGTGCTGATCGCGGTGAACCGGAGCAGCGATTACCAGGAGATCCCCTGGGGCAGGCCCCTCCCTGCCGATGTCCAGGAGCTGATGGTGATCGGCGGCGCAGAAGGGATCCACGGGCTGCACCCCCGGTCTGCCATTGTCATAAAAGGGAAGGATCCGGCGGAGATTGTGGGACGGCTGTAACGACAGACTTCCGGCGCTCCACCCCCTTTCCCACTGCGCTGAAAAGGGCCGCCCCCTAAGGGGGCGGCCCTTTTGATTTCCTGGGAAATCAGCTGTTGAGCATGATGACGTTGGTCTTGCGGATGGAGAGCCTGACCTTCTGGCCAATCTCCAGCAGCTGGCTTTTCTCGAACATGATGTCGGCGTTGATCTCCACATCGTTGCAAAGGATGGTGTAGCGCATCAGGTTGCCGTGGGACAGGCTGTTGATGACCTCCCCCTCCATATGGTAGCGCTTGCTTTCGTCGGCTACCTCCAGGTTGATCCGGACGATCTCCGGGCGGATGGCCACATCGGCGCTGTCCACCGCCTCGCCGCAGGCTTTCTCGAACTCCGCCGCCGACAGGATATTGTAGTTCCCGATGAAGCTGGCGGCAAATTTGGAGACCGGCTGGGTGTACATCTCGGTGGGGGCGCCGGACTGCTCAATAAGTCCGTTGTGGAACAGGTGGATGACGTCGGACATGACCATGGCCTCGTCCTGGTCGTGGGTGACGAAAATGGTGGTCATGCCAAAGTCCTGCTGGATCCGGCGGATCTCCACCTGGAGGTTCCGGCGGAGCTTGGCGTCGATGGCGCTGAGGGGCTCATCCAGGAGCAGCACCTTGGGTTCGGTGACAATGGCGCGGGCCAGGGCCACCCGCTGCTGCTGGCCGCCGGAGAGCTGGCTGGGGTAGTGGTCCGCCTTCTCCTCCAGGCCCACAATGGTCAGCATCTCCCGGACCTTCCGGGCGGTGGTCTCCTTATCCACCTTTTTCATGTTCAGGCCAAAGGCCACGTTTTGGGCCACGCTCATGTTTGGAAACAGGCTGTACTGCTGAAAGACCATGCCGATGCCCCGGTCCCGGGGATTTACATGGGTGATGTCCTTTCCGTCCAGGCTGATGGTACCGCCGGTGACCTCTTCCAAGCCGGCCAGGCACCGCAGCAGGGTGCTTTTGCCGCAGCCGGACGGTCCCAGCAGGGTGACCAGGTGGCCTTTTTCTACGTCCATGGTAATGCCCTTCAGGACGTGGTTGTGACCAAAATCTTTTGTGACGTTTTCAAAATGGATATATCCCATAATCCTTTACCCCTTACCCTTTCACTTTTTGCAGACGCTTCTTGGTGTCCCGGCTCTGGAGGAACAGCACCAGCAGCGTGATGAGGAACGTGGTTATCATAATAATCACAAAGACGGCGCTGGCCTTGGTGCTGGAACTCTTCATGGTAAGGAAGAGGTACACCTGGACGTTCTTAAAGCCGGTACCGGCGATATTCCGCACCAGCACATAGTCCCCGAAGATCAGGCCCACCGCCAGCAGGGAGGAAACGGTGATGCCGGAGATGATATTGGGGACGATGACCCGGAAGAAGCCGTAGATTTTGGAGGCGCCCAGCATTTCGGCGGCTTCCAGGAGCATGGGCATATTGACCGCGTGCATACTGTTCCGAATCCCCTGGTAGATGTGGGGCAGGATGATGATGCAGTAGGCCCCCACCAGCATTACCAGGCGGTTCCCCAAGATCGTGGGGGACCCGGCATAAAGGGAGATGATACTAACCGATAGGATGACCCCCTGGATCATATAGGGGACCATGCAGAGAAGCTGGACGTACTTTTCCAGCCGGGGGAAGTAGATGGTCACCACAAAGAGGGCCAGCAGCACCAGCAGGACGGTGAGGAAGATGGGGACGATGCAGATAATGACCGTGCGCCCCAGGGAGAGCATAAAGTCCTGCTCGGTGAGAAGCTCCACGTAGTTTTGCAGGGTAAAGCCTTCGGGGAGTTTGCCGGTCCACTTTTGGAACATGGAGTAGACGGCGGTGGCCAAAAGGGGAATGAGGAGATAGATCATCACCAGGACGATGTAAAGGCTGGAAACCCAGGTTTTCTTTTTCACTTTCTGGCCCCTCCCTTCCTCTGGCGGTTGACGATGGCGTTATTGGCCCCCATGGCGATGACCATTAGGATCATCATTACCACCGAAAGAGCGCCGCCCATCTCCTTGCGCTGGGTGACGTCGCCCACGAACATTCCGGAGACGTTAATGGGCAGCAGGGCGAAGTTGTTCATCAGCAGGGCGTAGGCGGTGGCGTAAGCGGCCAAAGCGTTGGCAAAAAGGACGCTTACCGTCCCCAGGATGCTGGGGAGCAGCACCGGCGCGCCGATGCGGGTCCAGAAGCCTGCGGCGGAGCAGCCCATGAGGGTGGATGCCTCCTGCCACTCCTGACGGATGCCGTCAAAGGCGGGGATCATCAGCAGGGTGGAGAGGGGAATCTGGAAGTAGACATAGATCATATTCAGGCCGGTGCTGGTGTAGAGGTCGAAGTCCTGGAGGAAGGGAATCCACTGCTTGAGGATACCCGAATTGCCCAGGAGAATCATATAAGCAAAAGCCAGCGGGACTCCGGCGAAGTTGGAGGTCATATTCAGCACCGTTAGGTAGGCGTTGTGAAGCTTGCTCCCCTTCCCGGCCCGCCGGGCCGCCATACCGCCCAAAAAGGCGATGACGATGCCGAAGGCGGAGGAGGTCAGGGAGATGGTGATAGAGTTTAGAATCGCCTTTTTGTAGAGGGGCTTGGTGAAGATGGTGGCATAGTGGGCCAAGGTGACCCCGGCCCCGCCCCCCTCCGGGCGGAAGCTGTTGACCACGATCATCAGCAGGGGGATGATCTCAAATAGAATCGCTACTACCAGGAAAGGCAGCAGCACCAGCAGGTATAGGTACTTGCTGCTTCGTTGTTTCATCATAAGCGTCACCTGTAGTCCCGCCGTACACGCGGCGGCCTTTCAAGGAATGTAGACCCTCCCCGGCGCTTTGCGCCTAAGGGTTGTACAGAAACTTAGATCGTGCCTGGAGTCGAAAGCGGTAAAAGGCAGAAGGTGGTAACGCCCCTTTGCTTGGTCTTTTGCCGGGCGGCCACTGGGTTCTGCTCCTGATGGAAAATGTACTGCCTTTTTATAGGCAGTGGCCCTTTGAGCGCTCCATCTTTGGGGTTCCATCCTGGGGTTTGGTTGTAACGGGGCCGCCGCCTTTTGCAGCTTCCGACTCCAGGCACAACCTACGCCCCTGCACAACCGTTAGGCACGGAGTGCCGGGGAGGGGGTGCGTGCGGCCGCTTGGCCGCCGGCGGGGAGGGGGTGCGCTAGCCCACCGCGGAGCGTTGGGATGGGGCTGAAGGATCTAGCTCAATCTCTGTCTCAACCTGCATCCCCACCGCCAAAGAAATCCCCAGCAGCCGGCATAGCAGCGGCGCTAACTCCAGCTGCGAAATCTCCTTGTCCTCAAATCGCCCGGAAATTACCTTGGAACTGAAAATGTATAAAGGTACTGTCCTCTGTTCCTCCGTCGGCCCCCCGTGCATCCCCAACCGGTTCATCCCGTGATCCGCAGTAATCACCACCTGCCACCCCTCCTTCTGCCACTCCGGCAAGAGCTGGGCGATGTGTTCCATTACCGCCGCCACCGCTTGGGCATACTCCGGACTGTCACTGCCCCTCTGATGTCCCCAGTAGTCAATGTTCATCGAGTGGAACAACAGGAAATCCGGCTGGTACCGTTTCCGTAAAAATTCCCCGTCCCCAAATAAATGGGTGTCCGGATATTGGTCTTCGTAGTAAAAGATACCGTGGCTGATATTCCCTTCCCCCTCCAGCTGGTACCGGTCCCGTAAAGGATCGAACCGCCCGGGACGGGAGTAAAGTTCGCTCATCCATTGGTAGGCCGCCGCCGCCGTCACCAAACCGTTCTCCCGGCAAAGGGAGAAAATGTTCCTGCAACAGCTGGGCCGGATGATTTGGTTGTTGGTAATGCCGTGAACCGAGGAGGGCAGCCCGGTAAAGGAGGTCTCGTACATGGGCCGGGACATGGAGGGCAGTTCCCCCCGCACCCGGTATTTGGCCCCTTTTCCCCAGTCGATAAGGTGTTCCAAAAAGCCTGCGTTCTGGGTCCCGATGTCAAACCGGCAGGCGTCTAAAAGGATCAGAATGGTCTTTCCCATTTTTCCTCTTGCTCTCTCTTTCTCTTGGAGGAGTGCTTCCGGGAAGGGGCGGCCCGCCAGCCAGGGCGGCAGCCCCAGGGCCAGGGAGAACCGCCTCCCAAAAGGCTCCCCCCGACGGCGGGGGGCCGCCGGGGGGAGTGACTGCGCCGTCATACAGCGCGATCTTGCAAAGGGATCAGCTCATCAGGGGGATGATCTCCTCCTGCCAGGCGGTAGCGATCTGGGCGCAAACGTCGGCATACTTAGCAGGGTCGGTGATGGGGTGGGCGTTCTTGGTCTGCTCCTGGGGGATGGTCTTCTCCTGGATTTCAGCGGGGACTGTGAAGTCGGTCCGGGTGGGGATGGCCCCGGCGATGGCCAGGTTGGTCTGTCCCTTGTCGCTGAAGATGTACTCACGGGCCAGGGCAGCAGCATGGGGATGGGGGGAATACTTGTTGATGATGGAGGCGTAGCCGCTCATAATGGCGCCGTCAGAGGGGACGCAGACGTCGAACTTGTAGTTGGGGGTCTGGTCGCGGTAGGTCAGGGCGTTGTAGCTCCAGGTAACGCCGCACTGCACCTCGCCGGCCTGGATGCGCTGAAGGAGGATGTCCCCCTGGTCGATACGGCCGGCGGTGGCCATCTCTTTCCAGAAGTCGATGCCGGGCTGGATGTTGTCGATGCCGCCGCCAAAGGCATAAGCGGTGGCAAGAACGTTGCCCTGGCCGGTGGCGCCGGTCACCACGTCGCCGATGGTCAGCTTGTAGTCCCCGGCCTTGACGTCAGCCCAGCTCTTGGGGGGATTGGCTACCAGGTCGGTGTTGGTGATGAAGGTGGTGACGCCGGTGTAGGCTACCATCCAATGGCCGTCAGGATCCTTGGCCCAATCGGGAACGCTGTCCCAGTAGGAGGTTTTGTAGGACTGGGTGACGCCCTTCTCCTTGGCCTCGGGGCCGAACTTGTGGCCCACGTCGCCGATGTCCTTGGTGGGGGCGTTCTTTTCGGCTTCAAACATGGCAATCTCTTCGCCGGAACTCATGTCGGTGTCGTTGTGGTCGATGCCGTACTCGGCCTCGATGCCATCCCAGGTGCCCTGCCAGTTGGCCCAGGAACCGGGCATACCCACAGACTCCAGCTTGCCCTCGGCCTTGGCGCCTTCAACAATCTGGTCCAGGGTCAGGGAGTTCAGATCCAGAGGGCCGTCATTGGCGCTGCCGCCGTCTCCGCTGCCGTTGGCGGGAGGGGTGCTGCCGCCGCCATTGCCGCCGCAGCCGGCAACGGCCAAAACCATCGCCAGGGTAAGGGCCAGGGCCAGGAACTTGGATGTACGGAATTTCTTCATAGTCATTTCCTCTTTTCTTTCGATCACTCGGTCTTTGCTCACGTGTATTTTGTTTATCCGTCCCCTGGAGGGGAACGAGAAAAACCAACTTTTGGAAGGGCGCACCAGTTCTAATGTTAATATAGCATAAAAATGGAAATCTGTAAAGCCGGGATTTATACAAAAGTATGATATTTATTTATCTTGCTCAATAAATCTGCCGGATTTTCTCTCTTTTCTCCAATGGGGGACTCTATTCCCCGGCGGGGAGGGCTTCCAGGTGATCCACCAGCTCCTGCACCCCTTCCCCGGTGTAGGAGGAGATACAGAACACCGGGTCGGCTCCGGCCATCTTCAGCAGGGCCTTTCCGTCCTCCAGGGCCTGGGGGGTGGGCGCCAGATCAGCCTTGGTCACCACGCCCACCACAGGCCGGCCATACATCGCCGCTTGGCCGGGGGAAAAGCGGCACTCCAAGTCGGTGCAGTCCTGGAGGAACAGCACCACGTCGGCGTCCACCGCCGTGACGGTGAGACCCCGCATCAGGGCGCGGTTCTCCACATACTCCCCAGGGGTGTCGATGGCATCCCCCAGAATCTGAATGGTTTGTGTTTTTTGGTAGGAGAGTTCCTCTCCCAAAAGGTACTGGCAGAGGGTTGTTTTGCCGCAGGCAACGCGGCCCATAAGCATAATCCGTTTCATAGCAAGCCTTAAGAGCCTCCGGTTTAAGTTCTTGTAATGGCGGTGGGGGTAAACTGGAGGGTATGCTCCAGCACGTCCAGCACTGCCCGGAGGGAAGCCTCCACGCTGGCCACATCCCCGGTGATGATAAGGGAGCCGGAGAAGCGGTCCACAAACACCAGGTCCACCTCGGCGGCCTTGGTAGCCACGTCAGCCCCGATGATGGCGGCCTCACTGGGGGTGATGGTCATAATACCCAGCGCCTCCTGGATGCCCCCCACCACCCCCAGTTTCTTGTAAAGATCCCGGTCGGGGTTGGCGATAAGGTGGGCCAATGTAACCTGTTTGCCAGGCACAAATTCCTGAATAATGCGCTGTTTATCCTCGAACATAAGAGATCCCTCCAAAAATCATACGCGATGGTTGTAAAAAGAGAATATGCCCCTTGTAAAATCTAGGAAAAGGAAAATTTTACTGTACAGTCTGTCTTTTTGCTGTCTTTGGGAGGGGGCCTTAGGCGTTGGGTTGATGCTGTGGCTTTCCCAAGGATGGAACCCCGGAGATGGAACGCCCACAACAAGCACAGCGTTGGCAATCAGGAGCAGAACCCAGCGGTTTCCCTGTATGGGGCCACCCCAGGCCCGTTCCAACCGCGCAGTTATAGCAGGCTGTTGAAAATCTCCGCCTTGGGGTTCGGAATCACTACCTGACTTACCAATAGCCCATTCTCGCTGGCTGTCCGAATCCCAGCCTCCACCGCCTCATGTACCGCCGCGACATCCCCGGATAGGATCACAAAGGACTTCCCCCCGATCCCTGTCCCTAGCCGAACATCCATCAGGTCCACCTCCGCAGCCTTCACCGCAGCATCCGCAGCCAAAACAGAAGCCGTCACGCTGAAAAATTCCATCACTCCCAAAGCGTTCACCGGCACCGGCTCCACCGCCTGGTTGATGGCCGAGATCACCATGGGATGCACACTGGGGATCACAACGCTGTCCACTACATGGGCCCCGCCGGTCTCCTTCCCCGCTTCCAGGGAGGAGGTCACCGACGCAACCTCCCCGGAAAAGAGGATGTAGTATTTCCCCGGACACCCCGCCTTGGCAAAGAGGAGCCGGGTCTCCGCCGTCTTGAGGATCCGGTCCGCCGCCTCGATCCCCTTGGCGATGCTGTTTAACTCCAGAAATCCGATACAAAGGTTCATGGCTTATCTCCTCTCCTGGATGACAATGGCGTCCCCCACCTGGGTCACCGTCCCGGTGATGGAGGCGTGGAGGTTCGCCCCCAGCTTCCCCTCCGGGCACCTGGCCACCAGCTGGCCTTCGCTGACCTGGTCCCCCTCCCGGACCACCGGCTGGCAAGGCGCCCCGATCTGCTGGTTCAGGGGCAGGGTCACAACGTCGGGCTGGAATTCCTCCATCCGGTCCAGGCCGGTGTGGTACCACTCCAGCACCCCCGCCCGGGCCGCCGCCCGCTCTGTGGGGATCTTCCGGCTCCGCCGCTCCGGCAGAGGCGCGTAGTCCCCGCCGCCCTTGGGATACCGGATCCCCGCCTTCCCCAGTTCTTCCTTGATGAGGGCGTTCACCCGCCGGGGCTGGAGTCCCATGGGGCAGGCGTAGCTTTCGCAGACGCCGCACTGACAGCAGAGCGCCGCCTTTTGGACGTCCGGATCGCCTAAGAGGGAGGTGATCTCCTCCCCCAGGGCCAGCTTCCGCATGATCTTATGGGGTTCCAGGGGATGCCCCAGCAGATGCCGGGGGCACAGCTCGGTGCAGTAGCTGCACTGGATGCAGGCCGCAGCAGCCCGGTTCTTCATATGGGCCAGGGAGATCCTGCTGGCCCGGCCAACGGCCCCCTCCTCCGGGAGAATGAGGATCCCCGAGGTGGTCTTGGTCACCACCGCCCCGGCGGCCTCTGCCATGGTCATCGCTTTTCCCATCATGGGGCCGCCGTTGACAGCGATCCACCGGTCTGTGGTGGCGCCCCCCGCCAGACGGATACAATCGGTATAACTTGTCCCAATAGGTACGCATAGTATTTTCGGTTCCGCCACTTCACCGGTGACGGTTAGGTATTTCCGGGTGAAGGGCTTCCCCTTCATGGCGTCGGCGACAGCGGCCATCGTAGCCACGTTGGACACCGCCGCCCCCACGTCCAGGGGGATGCCGGCGGGGGGGACCACCTTGCCGGTGACCTCGTAGACCAGCACCTGCTCATCCCCGGCGGGGTAAAAGCTATCCATGGCGTGGATCGACACCGGGACGGCGGAACGGGGCAGCTTCCGGATGGCCGTCTCCAGGGCGGCAATCTCCCGGTTGTATGTCTTTTTCAGGCCGATGGTGCATTCCTTGGCCCCGATCTCCTTGGCCACAGCGGCGGCGGCCCCAACAATGTCATCGGCCCGGTTCCGCATCAGCCAGCGGTCGGTGCCTAAAAGAGGCTCGCACTCTGCGCCGTTGAGGATCAGGTGTCCGATCCCCCTGCCGGAGAGCTTTGCATGGGCGGGGAAACCCGCCCCCCCGCAGCCGACCACGCCGGCCTCAAAGATCTGTTCCAGAATAGACATGGGTCCCCCTCCTTACGGCTTTTTGTTTCCCTGCTGGGCGGCTTCCTTCTCCACCTCCATGGTGTCGATGATGCCCACAATGGCGCAGTCCACCGGCAGGTCGTCCCGGCCCAGGGCCCGGCGGGCGGTGCTGCCGCTGACCACCAGCACATCCTCCCCAATCCCGGCCCCCACCCGGTCGGCAGCGACAAAGACGGAGGGTGTTTTCTGGTTGGTCTTGGTTTCCTGCACCACCATCAGCTTGATGCCCTCCAGGGCCTCTTCCTTCTTGGTGGCCCAAACGTGGCCGATGACTTTACAGATGAGCATAAGCGCACTCCTTCCCGGTTTCTACAGTTTTCTGGCAGGATCTGGGCTACAGGTAGGTAACCTTCCGGTCGGCGTGGAGGAACACATCCTTGGCGGAGGGGGTCAGCACGGCCCCTTTCCGGAGGAGAATGTCTCCCTCCCCCTTGCGGCAGAGGTCCAGGGCCACCGCCTCGGTGATGACCCCGCTGGGGAGATCGGCCCCAGGGGCGGCGAACTTCTGGTACTTATCAATAACCGTCGTCCCCTGTACCAGCTTGACGCCGAAGGACTGGAGGGTCCGGACATACCCCTCCAGGAGCTGGTAGAAGGCCCGGCTCCCCCGTCCGGCCAGTTTGCGGTGGGCCAGAGCGGCGTCGTAGAGGAAGATCTCTTTTCCGTAGAGGAGGGCCTGGGAGAGGGCGCAGGTCACCGGCTGGCTGTCCCGTCCCAGGGCGATGTCAGCCAGCTGGGTCTGGGTGATGGCGGTGATAAAGACCTTCTCGAAGGGCTCGATGTCCCCCTGGTACTCCTCCATGGGGCGGAGGTCATACTGGGCCCGGACGGTTTTGGGGAGCTGGTCGGCAGGCCCAATGCAGAGGGCCCGGGGGAGACCGGACTTGTCCACCGGCTCATCGGCCTCCCCGCCCCCCAGGGTTTTCAGCACCTCTCGGGTGATGAGTTCAATGAGTTGTTCTTTTGTGAGTTCCGCCACAAGGCATCCCTCCTTTGGGTTAAGATGACAGGATAACGTAGATTACCCATAAAAACGAAACCTAAGTCTCCAGGCAGAATCCACGATAACTACTGCGTGGAGTAGGGTCCAAAGTTTTCGTCCACCTTTTTCAAAAGGTGGTGGAGTCCAGAGGCAAAGCCTCTGGTCGCCCTCCGCAGAGGGCGAAACTCCCCCGTTCTTTTTCCGAAGGGAGCATTTCTGCGCCCAGCCCTGACGGGTCGCTACGCGCCCCTTCGGGCACGTCTGCTTCGCAGAAGGCGCGTCTCGGAGCGCAACCGCCGTAGGCGGCTCTTAGCGCGGAGAGGCTTTGCTTCTTTCTTTTTGCGATAGAAAAAGAAAGTAAGAGGCTAATGCCCTGCACTCGAGTGCCCCGCAAATACACCCCAGTGGGGTGTTTTGCGCGGACGAAAGCAGTCTCGGCGGATCCCGAAGGGAGTCCCGCCGACCCTCTAAAGGCCGCTGTCAGGCGGCCCTCTTCCTCCCCCTTTGGGGGAGGTGGTTCCCCGAAGGGGGACCGGAGAGGGGCCCGGTGCTGGCAAAGGTCCGTCCGTTCAAAAAGCGTCCCCCTGCGGGGTACTGTTTTGAAGGGGAGCAACGACCGGGCGGAAGGGGAGCCCAGGGCAGGCCCGTTACCGGCCGCGCTTGTCACTTCGATGACAGGGGGTGCAAACGGAAAGCCAGCCCCTTGTTCAAAACGCCATGTTTTTAGCGCGGCCTTATCGGTCAGGCTCATTCCAGGGTGTTTCACCCTTTGAAAAGGGCGGCCCTAAACTTCCCCCCCTACGCCAGGCTGCAGTGGACTTGGCCCCTGCCTGGAGTCCTGGGTCATCAACGGACGATCCGCCCAGTGGCCCCGTTTCCCAGCCCACAGGCGTTGGCCTCGTCAAAATCAAGGTGCATCGCCAACGCAAAGCTGGCCTTCACCCGTACAACCACCCGGTCAAAGGTCACCGGCCTGTCCCCTTCCACACAAACCCGTACAACCTCCCCGTCGGAAACCCCCAGCCTCCCGGCATCCCCCGGCGTCATGTGAATGTGCGCCCGCGCCGCGATCACAGACCCCGGCGCCGGAATCATCCCTTTTTCACCCACCAGGTACACATCCCCCGCCCCGGAAAGATCCCCGGACAGGTTTACCGGCGCCTTGACGCCAAGCTGCCGGGCGTCGGTGAGGGACAGCTCCACCTGAACCGCGCTCCGCTCCGGCCCTAAAACCGCAACGTTGGCAATCTCCCCCTTGGGAGTCACCAGCCGCACCCGCTGGTCGCTGAGAAACTCCCCCGGCTGGGAAAGGTCCCGCTTCTTGGTCAGCTTCGCCCCCGGCCCGAACAAGGCCTCCACCGCCTCCCTGGTCAGGTGGACGTGCCGGGCCGAAGCCTCCACCGGGAAGCTTCCCCCAGGAGCCTGGGCCCCAGGGACCGAAAGCCCCCCGCACTGGGCCAGCACCCGGGAGACCAGCTCCCGGACCTCCCCTTCGCTGATAGACATGATGAAGCCCCCTTCCTGTCACTGCTGTTGGGCAACAAGTCTGCAAAAGATGATGTAAACCCCGCTGCTCAGACGGTTCAGCTCCTTGATGAGGTCCGGTCTGGGGGCCTCCCCAGGGGCCTCAAAGGCCGCGGCGGCGGCCAGCTCCACCTCCCGCACCTGGGTACGGATGGTGTTCAGCCGCAGGGCCAGCTCCCCCATCTCCCAGCTGGGGATGGGATGGTCGATGCCGAACTCCCCCTTGACGTTGTGGGAGACCCGGCGAAGCTCCGCCAGATCCATCCCCATCAGCGTCCCCTCGGGGAGGGGTTCGCCCTTCACCTCCGCCCCAAGGACCAGGCGGACGTGCTCCAGCACCTCCCCCAGGTCGTCCCGGATGCCCGGCCTGTTTTCCCGGTGGGCCAGCCATTGGGCCTCCAGCAGGGCGGCCTCCAGGCTGTCCAGCTTCCCCCGAAAGGCGATGCGGGGGTGGGTCTTTTTCACCAGGAGGTTCCCCCGCAGGTGGGTCATCTCCTCCGGCTTCTCCCGCCCCAGCCCCAGACCGGTGGCGGCGTCCAGGTAGGTTCGGTTCCCCCGGTCCGGGACCGGGGTGCGGCTCATACCGCCGCAGACCTTCCCCCGGGGGACCATCACAAGGTCGATGCCCCGTTTCTCCAGCCAGGAGCGGGCCGACTCGGCCACAAAGGTCCCCTCCTCCACCTCGTACCGGCGTGTGCCGGGAGCGGGGGGATGGCTTCGCAGGTCGTTTTCGGTGATGATCTTCCCCATGGCTTATTTCAGGGTGGGGAGGATGTACTCCACCTCGCCGTGGGGCCTGGGGATGACGTGGACGCTTACCAGTTCGCCGACTTTGGCGGCAGCGGCGGCTCCGGCGTCGGTAGCGGCCTTGACGGCCCCCACGTCCCCACGGACCATGACGGTGACCAGGCCTCCGCCCACGTGTACCTTGCCAATCAGGTTGACGTTCGCCGCCTTCACCATGGCGTCCGCCGCCTCGATGGACCCTACCAGGCCCTTGGTCTCCACCATGCCTAATGCCAGTAATGTCTCTGCCATTGTTTGTTACCTCCTTGAAGTTGAATGAGATGGTTCGCAATCTCCAGCGCCGCTACCCGCCGCTTTGCCAGGGTGATCTGGGAGCGGTACCTCCCGCCCTCCCCCTTGGCTTTCAGCGTCCGAATGGTCTCACGGAGCTTGTGAAGGATGGAATCGATCTGCCGTTTTGCCTCGGTCAGGTCCTCTTGGGAATCATCCATAGGTTACTTGTCGCTGGTCTTCAGGGTGGGGAGGATGTACTCCACCTCCGGATGGGGCCGGGGAATGACGTGGACACTCACCAGCTCGCCGACTTTGGCGGCAGCGGCGGCTCCGGCGTCGGTGGCGGCCTTGACAGCCCCCACGTCCCCACGGACCATAACGGTGACCAGGCCCCCGCCCACGTGTACCTTGCCGATCAGGCTGACATTTGCCGCCTTGACCATGGCGTCCGCCGCCTCAATGGATCCTACCAGACCCTTGGTCTCCACCATGCCTAACGCCAGTAATGTCTCTGCCATTGTTCTGTACCTCCGTTTTTTATTTTACTGATGGTTTGTTCTATCGCCCCAGCTTCGCCATCACCGCCCGGGTGATGGCCTCCACATCCTCCGGGGAGAAGGTCCCTCCCAGCGGCACCTCCAGCTTAGGGGGAGAGGTTGGGGGTTTCTTCCGGCTCTCCGCCAGGGTGGTCCCTCCGGAGACCCCCGCCCTGGGCGGCGCGGGGTTCTTTCCCCGCAGATCCTCCAGCTCCCGAACCCCCCAAGCCACCCGCCGGATGTTGATCAGGTTCAGGGGGGTGATGTTGTCGCTGGTGGCGCTGCCCCCCACCGCGCCGCACCCCAGGGTGAGGGCCGGGGCCAGGTTGGTGGTGGCGCCCACGCCCCCCAAGGCCCCGGGGGTGTTCACCAGCAGCCGGGACACCGGCTTTTTCAGGGCGAATTCCCGGATGACGTTGGGGTCCTGGCTGTGGATGGTCATGGTGTGCCCCGCCCCCTCGTTTTGGAGGATGGCGATGGACCGCTGGCAGGCCTTCTCCCAGTTTTCCTCCACGTAGAAGGCCAGCACCGGGCAGAGCTTTTCCCGGGAGTAGGGGTTCTTCTTGCCTACCTCGGTCTGCCGGGAAACCAGCACCCGGGTTCCCTGGGGGATGCACAGCCCTGCCATATCGGCGATGACCTGGGCGGATTTTCCCACGATCTTGGGGTTCATCGTCCCATTGGCCCGGAGGAGGAAGCCGGAAAGCTTTTGGGACTCCTCCTCGGAAAGGAAGTACCCTCCCTGGCGCTTCACCTCCGCCTCCACCTTGTCCTGGATGCACCGCTCGGTGACAATGGACTGTTCCGAGGCGCAGATGGTACCGTTGTCGAAGGTCTTGGAATCGAAGATGTGCTTCACCGCCAGGGGGATGTCGGCGGTTTTTTCGATGTAGGCCGGTCCGTTGCCGGGGCCCACCCCGATGGCGGGGTTGCCGGAGGAGTAAGCCGCCCGGACCATGGCCTCCCCGCCGGTGGCAAGGATGACCCCGACGTCCCGGCTGGTGAGCAGGGCGTTGGTGGCCTCCATGGTGGTGATGGTGATGCACCCGACAGCCCCGTCAGGGGCTCCGGCCCTCTTGGCCGCCTCGGTGATGATCTTCACCGTCTCAATGATGCAGTTTTTGGCCCCGGGGTGGGGGCTGATGACGATGGCGTTCCCCGCCTTGAGGGAAATAAGGGTCTTGTACATCGCCGTGGACGTGGGGTTGGTGGAGGGGATGAGAGCAGCCACCACCCCCATAGGCACCCCCACCTCCATAAGCCCCAGCCGCTGGTCCTCCCGGAGGATCCCCACGGCGGTCATCTCCCGGATACTTTCCCAGGTGATGGTGGAGCCCAGAAGGTTTTTGAGGACCTTGTCCTGCCAGACCCCGAACCCGGTCTCCTCCACCGCCATCTTCGCCAAAGGCTCCGCCTTAGCGGCGCAGGCCTCGGCGATGGCCTGGCAGATAGAATCCAGCTTGGATTGCGGCATCTCCGCCATCGTTCTTTGCGCCGCCTTAGCCCGGGCGATAAGGTCCCGGACCTCCTGGATGGATTGCAGATCTCTGTCCAATTGTCACACTCCCTTCGCAACTGGTTCTAAGAGGTAGTATCATCATACCGCTTTACTTGCACATGGAACATGATTTTTAGAGAGTCAAATAAGGCGGATTATTAAACCAGCGGCACATCAGAACCGCAGCGGGTCCGCCGCTATGCTCCGTACCGTCCGGGCGAAAGCCTCGCAAGCCATCTGACAGGCGTACTGCTTGCCCACCAGCAGCCCCCCCGCAAAGTTCGTCTCGGTCGGCGGCCCGTAAAAAACCTTCAGCTCCACCCGGGCCGCCTTGAGAGCCTCGTCCAGCCCCACCATTGCCTCCATGGGCGGCGCAATCAGATAGGCCATGGGGGTTCCCTCCGGAACCTCCGCCTGCCTCGAAAGGTAACTCCCCGTCTGCGCGATGCAGTGGGCAAAGTAAGGAATGGTATTCCCCTCGTCCGCGCTGTAAAAGGTCGCCTGATTCTCGATAAAGTCGATAGCCGCCTCCAGCCCGCTCCGGGCCTGGGCCGGCCCCGGGGCCGAAAGGATCCCGATGAACTCCCCCGCCAGCCGGGTGGAGGCGTTCCCGCTTCCGGCGTACATACTCCGGGCATAAGCCACCGAGACCTCCGCCTTTTTGGTGGCCTCGTCCAACGCCGCATAGGAAACATCGTCGCAGTCGGTGGTGATAAGCCCCAGGCTCCGGTGCCTCTCCGGGACCTCTAAGGACCGCAGCAGCAGCGGCTCCGGGTTGGGGATGATCCGCACGCTGAGGACGGTGGTTCTAAGAGCGTCTCCAATCATTGGTTATCCCTCCCTACTGCTTCAGCTCGACGCCGCTGGCCTTGGCGGTCAAAATTTTCTGGATAAGCTCGGCGATGTAGGCCCCCGCCTCCACCGAGGAGATGCCCCCCCGGTGAATGTTGCTCACCACCGTCCGCCGGGCCTCCGGCTGGCCCACCTTGGCGTCGTAGCAGAGGTAGGCGCTCATGCTCTCGGCGGTGCCCAAACCCGGCCGCTCCCCAATAAGGATGCACACCACCTTGGCCCCCAAAAGCTCCGCCACCGCGTCCTCCGCCGCCACCCGGCCAAACCGGAGGAAGAAGGGTGTCCCCACTGTGATGCCCCGGCTCTGGAGGCCCTCCACAATGGCGGGGAGGGCGTTTGCCACGTTGGCCTCGATGGCCTTGGAGGAAAGCCCGTCCGAAACGATGATCTGAACGTCGGGGTTTTTCCGGCACTTCTCCCGGATGATCCCCACCGCCTCCTCCGAAAGCTGCCGCCCCAGGTCGGGCCGGGTGATGTGGACGTTTTTGTCCTCACACCGGCTCTGGACCGAAAAGAGGTTGTTTTGTTCCAGAAAGGCCGGGTCTACGTCGGTGAACACCGCGTCCCTTGCCAGGGCGTGGTCCGCCCGGAGGGTCAGCAGCGTTTTGGTGAGGAGCCGGGGCCCGCACCGCCCCACCCCGATCCGGGCGGAGGTCCGGCCCTTCATCCGAACCAAGGCGTCGTAGTCCGCCGGGTTCTGGAGGGTGGGCACCGCCTTCTGGGCGGCGCTGGTGATGTCCGCCATCTCCCCCCTGTCCGGCTCTGCCGTTTTCGTCACCGGGGGCCGGGCGGGGACAGGGGCGTCCTTCTGGCCTCCGGGCTTCTGTCCGCCCCCGGCGGGGGCGTTCCCCATCTGCCGGATGATCTCCTCGGCGATGGCGTCAATGGTCTTTGGGTCCAGCATGGCCTATCCCCTCCCCCCTTTCTGTAAGAAGATGGTGGGATCCCCGGCCCGGCTGGTGAGCTTGCCGTTTTCGCTGATCCCCATCTTCTCCAGCCACAGATCAAACTCCCGGATGGGCCGCAGGCCCAGAATTTCCCGGATCGTTGCGGCGTCGTGGTAGGCGTTGGTCTGGTAGTTGAGCATCACGTCGTCGCTGGTGGGCACCCCCAGGATATAGTTGGCCCCGGCGGCCCCCAACAGCATGGCCAGGTTTTCGATGTCGTTCTGCTCCGCCAGCATATGGTTGGTGTAGCAGCAGTCGCACCCCATGGGGACGCCGGATAGCTTGCCCATAAAGTGGTCCTCCAGCCCCGCCCGGATGACCTGGCGGCTGTCGTAGAGGTATTCCGGGCCGATGAAGCCCACCACCGTGTTCACCATAAAGGGATGGAACACCCGGGCGTAGGCGTAGCACCGGGCCTCCATCGTCACCTGGTCGGCGCCGTAGTGGGCGTCGGAGGAAAGCTCCGAGCCCTGTCCTGTCTCGAAGTACATCACGTTGGGCCCCGTTCCGGTGCCCTTTGTACGAAGAAGCTCCTGGGCCTCCCGGATGTGATCGGTGGTAAAGCCGAAGGCCTCGTTGCCCTTCTGGCTCCCGGCGATGGACTGGAAGATCATATCCGCCGGGGCCCCCCGCTTGATCGCCTCCAGCTGGGTGGTAATGTGCCCCAGGACGCAGATCTGGGTGGGGATCTCAAACTGGTTCTTCACCTCGTCGAACCGCTTTAGGATCTCCGAAAGGCTGGACACCGTGTCCCCCGAGGGGTTCAGCCCGATGAGGGCGTCGCCGCAGCCGTAGCTCAGGCCCTCGAAGAGGGAGGCGGTGATGCCCTCCACGTTGTCGGTGGTGTGGTTGGGCTGGAGCCGGGTGGACAGGGTCCCCCGAAGCCCGATGGTGGTGTTGCAGTGGGCGGGTACCCGGACCTTGCTGGCGGCGTAGACCAGGTCCATGTTGGTCATCAGCTTGGCGACAGCGGCCACCATCTCGGCGGTAAGGCCCCGGCTTGCCCGGCGGATGTCCTCCTCGGTGGTGCCGTAGTCCATGAGCCACTCCCGCAGCTCCCCCACCGTCCAGCTTTTCATGCCGCCGTAGATGGTCTCACTCAGGCCGTCCTGGTTGAGCCGGGTGACCTCGTCCTCCTCGTAGGGGACCACCGGGTTCTGGCGCAGCTCCTCCAGGGTCATCTGGGAAAGGACCTCCTTGGCTGCGATGCGTTCCAGCCCGCTTTTGGCGGCCACTCCCGCCAGAACGTCCCCGGATTTTTCCTCGTTTGCCTTGGCCAGGACCTCCTTCACCGAATCAAAGGTGAACACCTGGCCGGAGAGCAGGGTCTGATAGGGCATAGGGCACTCCCTCCTTTTTACTGTGGATCCACATCTTCAAACACCCGCCGGAGGCTCCCGTCCGGCTGGTAAAGAAACCTCAGCTGGAGGACCAGCTGGGCCAGTTGGGCCCCCGAGGTCAGCTCGTAGTCCGCTGCAAAGCCGCTGCCGTCGGTAAAGGGGAAAAAGTGGAGCTGGTGGTACTCGTACCGGGGGTGGAAATCGCAGGGGGCGCTGTACTCGTCGAAGGTGTCCATATCGTTGAGGTCCAAGGTCCCCTGGATGTATGTTTGGAGATAGTCCGGAAGGTCCTCGATCTCGCTTTCGTCCACCGCCCCTGGGACCTCGTCGTACTGCTTTTCGTGGAACAGGTGCAGGATGGTCTTCACCGTCTCGATGGCAAAATCCCGATGCTCCTGGGAAATTTCCTGGTTCATGGCGTATCCTTCCTACCGGTGATAGCTGCGCTGGCGCAGGTCCTCCGCCGCCCGCTTCATGGCGGTTTCGGCCATTTTCGCTAGCCGCTTTCGGGTCTCCTCCGGATCGGTCAAAAGGGCCGTTTTGCACTGGGTGGGCCGGGAGGTCCAGCCGCTGCCGAAGAAAAGGTTGGCTGTCACCTTGGTCATGGTCTTCCCCCGGTGGACGAACAGCTCCAGGGCCGGATGCTCCGGCTTGGGCAGGGAGACAGCCCCTTCCGGCACCGGCTCACAGCGGACCTCCCCCAGGGGCAGCCCGGGGAAAGCGATCCCGGCCTGCTCCTCCACCGCGTCCCGAATATCCGCCGCCTCCCCGTAGAGGGTGACGGTCAGCCGGTCGAAGCGGCACCCCTGCTGGGGGTCGTAGACGGGGCAGCCGTACCGCTTCATCCTCTCGGAAAACCTCGCCACTTCCTCCCGGGGAAGGCCGTAGCAGTCCACCCGGAAGATCTGGGGGGTGGTAAACAGCTGGAAGCCGCCGCCGGTCTCCTTCTCCCAGGTGGCCTGGTCCATCCGCTCCCACTTGGCGTAGGCGGTCTCAATCTCGGCTAGAATGGCCTCTATAGGCAGCTCCTCCAGCCCCTCCGCCGGGAGGCCGTCGCAGCAGGCGGTTTGGTAGACCTCTCTTGGAGAAAGATCCGTCCCCTCTTTGTACTTCCAATAGCTTAGATCCATTCCCATACCCATATCCTCCTTTATCCGAAAATAAGGGTTTTGACTACTACCGGCACCACCAGCCCGTCCATCAGCGGCCGCCCCAGGTCGATGTAGTCGTTCTGCTCCACGTGAATGGAGTCCAAAGATACTACCTTCCGCGTCCCCCCCAGTTCAGCCGCAATCGTGTTCCCCAATGCCTTGGCGATGTCCTGCTCCACCACCAGGAGGAAGGGAACCCCATCCGGCAATGCAGCCGACGCCCGGGCCAAGCCCCTCCCCAGCGCCTTGAGCCGGGAGTAGCTGGGGTCCGCCTCCCCGTCCAGAGCAACCACCAGATTCCCGCTGTCGCTCTGCCCCAGAAACCAGCGGATCCTCTCCCCAACCGGCCCCGAGTCTCCGGAAAAGGCAGCCTCCTGCTCCTCCCCGGTAAGCTTGAGAACCGGTACATTTTTTAGGGGGAATACCCCCGGATCGGTGTAGGTAATGGTGCTGCCGGAAAGGGTGGTGGTGTAGGTTCCGGCCCCCACGACGGTGGCCCGGATGGTCTCCGCCCCCTTCTCCAGGCGGAAGGCGGTACAGAGCCGCCCCTCCCGGATGGCCTCCCCCAAGAGGAGGCCGATGTCCCCGTAGGGGATGGGGTCCTCCTCCCGGGCCATCCCCCGGTAGATCCCATCGGCCACCCCTCCGGAGAAAAAGATGGCTCGGATAGGCTTCTGCCCCGTGAGATCGAACCAGCTGCTCCCCGGGGTCTGCACCTCCCGAAGGAGAGGGCTCTGGGAGCTGAGCCCCAAACATTCCTCCAGCAGCTGGGCCATCCCCCGGCAAAGCTCCCGAAGCTCGGAAAGCTCCGCCTGCTCCCCCTCCCGGAAGACAAGGCCCCGGCTCTCCGCCACCCTTTGGGCAGCGGGGCTGATGTAGGTAACGGTGCGGTCCTTTTCCAGGCGGATCAAGCGGCCTCCGATGTCCAGGCAGCCTTTTCCCGCCGTGCGCCCGCAGTCGAAAAGGGCGATGTTTGTTGTCCCCCCGCCGATGTCCAGATTGACGGCGGTACAGCTCATTTCCTGGGAATACTGCTGGGCCCCGCTCCCCTTGCCGGCGATGATGGCCTCCAGGTCCGGCCCGGCGGTGGAGACGACAAACTCCCCGGCAAAGCCGCTTAGCTTTTCCAAAACAAGGGCGGAGTTCTCCTTCCGGGCGCTCTCCCCGGTGATGATCACCGCCCCGGTGTCGGTGTCGGCAGGGGTGAAGCCAGCCTTTTGAAATTCAGCGGACACCAGGTCCCGCACCCGGTCCCCGTCGATGAGGCTTTGGTTCACCAGGGGGGTGGTGTGGATCTCCCCCCGGTAGACCACTTCCTTATCCACAATGGACACCTTGGGGATGGCGAAGTACCCGGCGGTGTTCTCCATGGCAATGCGGCTGAAGATCACCTGGGTGGTTGAGGTGCCAATGTCGATGCCCACGCTTAGAATCTCTTTCTCCCCGGCCATCCCGTCACCTCCTCCAGGGGCAAAACAGGCCCCAAAACCGCAAAGAACCAAAGCGCCTGCGTTTTACGCAGCACCTTGGCCCTTTTGCCATCAGCCCACCCTATTGTGGGCCGTGCGGTATTATCTTGTTTACAGCTCGCAGGGGTAGCACCCTAGAAACCGCAGGTACACCCCATCGTGCCGGGCCTCCTTCACGCCGCCGGTGTAGCGGAAATTGTAAAGGGCCACGGCGGCGTTATAGGCCGGCAGGGTGTCGCCGTACTGTTCCCGGATAAGGGGGACGTAGCCGCTGCTCTCGGAAAAGGGGATCAGCTTTTCCAGGTCCTTTGTCGGGGTGTCCAGCACCTCTGCCTCCCGGAAGTCCTCGTCAAAGACAAGGCCGAAGTCGTAGCCGAACTGGTTGTAGCCCTCGCCGTTGAAGCAGTCCCGCAGCTCCTCCTCAAAGGGGCGGCCTGCGTTTTCCGGAAGAAACACCTTGGCCAGGGCTTCCAGGGCCTTGGGGTGGGGGCGGCAGTTCTCCCACTCCTCTAAGTAGACGTCGGAAAGGTACTCGTCCAGGGCGGCCCATCTGCCGCAGCTGCCCACCCAGACAGAGACCCAGCCCTCCTGGTCCTGGTAATCGTAGATCATACCGAAAGCACCAGGGCTTTCATGGGGCAGAAGCTGGAGCATTTGCCGCAGCCGATGCACTTCTCCCCGTCCACCGCCGGCGCTTCAATGTCCTTTTGGCTCAAGGCGCCCACCGGGCAGACGCTTATGGCGGGGCACTTGTGGTTCTGGGGACATTTTTCGATGATTACTTTGACGATATTTTCCATTTGGTGTGATTCCTTCTGTGTCTGGATTTTTCTGGGGCGTCTGGGGGGGCCTGACGGCGGCCTTTAGCGGGTCGGCGGGATTCCCTTCGGGACCCGCCGAGACTGGCGCCGTCCGCGCAAAACACCCCACCGGGGTGTATTTGCGGGGTACTCGAGTGCAGGGCGGCAGCCTCTTACTTTCTTTTTCTATCGCAAAAAGAAAGTAAGCAAAGAAAAATGCTCCCTCCGGAAAGATGCGGGGGGATTTCGCCCTCTGCGGAGGGCGACCAAAGGCTTTGCCTTTGGAATCCACCACCCTTTGAAAAGGGTGGACGGAAACTTTAGATGGCTCGATTGATACGTCACGAAAAATCAAACATGGCCTTGGTTCCCTCCGGGCCGGACTGAAGCTGGAGTTTCCCGCCCAGCTTATCCCGGACGATGGTAGAGATCAGGTCCAGCCCCAGGCTGTCCTCCTGTTTCTCCCCCAAAGAAAACCCCCGGCCGTCGTCCTCCACAGTGATGGTAGCCCTTTCCCGGCCCCGAAGGAGGGTGACCGTAACGGACCCCTTCTGCCGCCCCGGGAAGCCATGCTCCAGGGCGTTGGTCAGCAGTTCGTTGACCACCAGGGCGATGGAGGTGGCCTTGTCGGAGGAAACCGCCATCTGGTCCCCTTGGACCGAAAGGAGGATCTCCTGGCCCTGGGGGAGCATCGACTGCAGGTTCCGCCGCAGCTTTTCCAGCAGGGGGCGCAGTTCCACCTGGTCCCCGTCATCCCCTGTTGTCAGTATATCATGGATGGCAGCGATTGACAAGACCCGGGAAGTATTTTCCCGGAAGGCGCGGCGGAGCTGGGGATCGGCGGACTTCCGGGCCTGGATGTTGAGGATGCTGGCCACCAGCTGGAGGTTGTTCTTAACCCGGTGGTGGATCTCCTTCATGGCCACGGCGGGACCGTCCCCGGCGGCAAGGCCCAGCATGGAGACGGTGTGGCTCTCCCGTTCCCGGGCAAGCTCCTGGAACTTCCGCTCCCGGGACAGGGTACCGCTGACGTCCTTTTCCCGGATGAGGACGGCGATCACCTTTCCCCCCTGATTCCGGATGGGGGCGGCGTCCTGGCGGACGGTCTGGTCCTCCTGGGTGACGGCTTTCAGGTCTCGGACCACCATGCCGGTGCGAAAGGCGTGGTAGACGGCGGGTTCCTTCTCCCGGAGGGCGGCCTGGCCCAGGACGGTGCGGCGGTAGGCGGAGATGACGCCGCTGGGCCGGGCGTGGGCCACCACCACGGCGGTTTCCCCGGCTCGGTCCAGGCAGTCGATAAAGACATCGGCTCCGGTGAGGTCGGCCATATACTGGAGGGAGCCGGCGATCCGGTCCAGGAGGTCCACCTCGTCGCTGGTAAGGGCGGTATGGGTCCAGCAGAGTTCCCGCAGGGTCATTTGGGCAGACCTCCCCGATCCAGTATCAGTTGGGCGGCCTCCTCCGGGGAGAGGCCCCTTTCCTTGGCAAAGGCGGTAACGGCCCGGTAGGCTTCCGGCTCGGAGAGGGCGGCTGTACGGATCAGCAGCTCCTTAGCCCGGCGGATGACTTCCCGGCCGCTTTCCTGGGCCACCACGGCCCGGGCCAGGGTGGCCAGGGTGGAACGTTTTTCCATTGCCATTTTCTGGAGGCGGCGGTAGGCTTCGCTTTCCGGGATGGACTCCTTTCTGGCAAGGAGGGCTTTGGCCCGGTCCACGAGGCGCTGTTCCTCCATTCTCTCCCGGATCTCGGCGGTTTCCCGGCGGGCATCCCGGAGGCGGCGGGCCTGGGCCATGGCCACCTCCAGGGTAGGGAGGAGGAGGCGTTCCTCCACTGGTTTGACCAGGTAGCCGGTGACGCCGATCCGGTTGGCCTGTTCGATCAGTTCCCGGTCCTGGAAGGCGGTAAGGATGACGACGCAGCCGGCCAGGTCCTCACTAATGATGGTTTCGGAGGCGGTCATACCGTCAAAGACGGGCATTCGGATGTCCATGAGGACCACATCGGGGTGATGGCGGCGGCAGAGTTCGATGGCATCGAAGCCGTCGGCGGCATCGCCCAGGACAGAGAAGGACATTTCCTCCAGCATTTGGCGGAGGTCCACACGGGTGATAGGTTCATCGTCGACGACGATGGCAGTGGGGCGGGTTGGCACAGGGGATCACCTCCGGTGGGGGGTAGTATGGCGCTTGGTCTCCAGGCAGGGGCCAAGGCAATTGCGGCGTAACAAAGGGTGTAAAGTTTAGGTCAAGCCTTTTCAAAGGCTGGGCGTAGTCCACGTGCCCGAAGGGGCAAAGCCCCGTCAGGGCTGCAGGTCCAGGGCGGCGCCCTGGTCGCCCATCGCAATGGGCGAAACACCCTTGGCAGGACCTACCAAAAACCGGTCGCATGTTTGGGAATGGGCTTTCGTGCGAAGTGTTGGGTTCTCTTTTGCAGTTTGCATTCTGCGAAGTGACAGCACGCGGCCGGAACGGGCCTTGCCTAGGATGGTTTGCTTTACTCAATAGATAAAACTCGTCGAATTATACGGATTTCCCTTCAAAACAGGCCCCCGCAGGGGGACGCTTTTTGAACGGACGGGCCTGGGGTGGCCTTTTGCCGGGGAACCGCTAGGCTCTGCTCCTGATTGCCGACGCAGTACGTTTTCAATCAGGCGCAGAACCCAGGGCCACCGCAAAATCGCCCCCCGCAACCTGGCAAGGGGCGTTACCACCTTCCGCCTATTGCAACTTCCGACTCCAGGCACAACCCAAGTCCCAGCACAACCCTTAGGCGCGGAGCGCCGGGGAGGGAGGGCGGGCGCTACCCCGCAATTCCAAGGATGAGGTACAAAAAGGCGTAGGCCCCTACCGCACCGAAGGAGACGGCGGCATAGATAACGAAGTTGTCCAGCTGGGCCAGGATCTTCGGCCACTCCTCGTCCCCCGGGGGCGGGTTCCGGCGAAGGTGTTCCCAAAACCCCATGTCCATGTAAACTTTGGGCGGCCAGGCGGAGGGGAGGTATTTCAGCTTCGCCACTCTGGCTTCATAGGGGTGGTTCTTTTCCAGATACCACTGGGCGGAGGTCTTCTTGTATATGGCGGTCACCATGACGAAGATCCAGTACAGGGCTATGAGTACCATCATCGCCCCCTTGGGCACGGAAATCCCAAAGCCCTTGGAGAGGACAAGGGGAAAAAAGAACCAGCAGGCCAGGATCACCCAGTATTTTGTCATGGAATAGGTCCGCTTCTTCCTTTTCATCCCTACAGCCTTTCCCTTCTAAAGATGGCCGCCCTTGGGCGGCCATCTTTCCTGCTTTATTTCCCGGTAAATTCCCGGCGGACCTCCAGGAAAAGGTCGGGGAAGTTGGTGATGACCCCGTCGATCTCCTTTTCCAGCATATCCACCATGTCCTCCCGGCGGTTTACCGTCCAGGCGTTGATCTGGATTCCGGCGTCTTTCAGCTCCTTTACCACGTCCTCGGTCATGTCGTAGCAAAGGGGGTGCCAGCACTCCACACCGTGCTTTGTGCAGTAGGCGGCGGGGCCGATAATCCGGCTCTCCTCCAGAAAGCCGCAGACCAGGTCCGGGGCCAGCTCCTTCATCCGCAGGATGGAAAAGTGGTTGAAGGAGGAGATCACGGTGTCCTTCCTCCGGCCAAAGCCATCGATGACCTCCAGCACCTTCTCTTCAATGCCCGGGTACCAGATGACCCCGGTTTTCAGTTCGATGTTGGTGTAACAATCCCGGCCCTGGATCAGCCGGTAATATTCCTCCAGGGTGGGGATCCGATTTACGCCGTAAACGCCCTTGTATCCCGCCGAGGCGTCCAGCCGGCGCAGCTCCTCCAAAGTGCAGTCCGCTACCAGCCCCTTGCCGTCGGTGGTGCGGTCCACCAGCTCGTCGTGGATGATGACCAGCTGGCCGTCCTTGGTCAGGTGGACGTCAAACTCGATCCCCTCCGCTCCGGCTTCCAGAGCCTTCTCAAAGGCCAGCATGGTGTTTTCCGGATACCTGCCGCTGAATCCCCTATGGGCGATGTTCTTTGCCATGATGTCTCCTTCTTTCTTTTTGCATCAGATGTATTCCACGAACTTCACGCCTTTAACATCGCTGGCAATGGCCAGGATCTCGGCGTGGTCCCGCTTGACATTGGAGCGCAGAAGCATTACCGCCGCCACCGAGGAATCCGCCGAGTTTGTGTTCTTGGTAATCTCGATCTCGCTCACCCGGATGTCGGTGGCCCGCATCTTGCCGATAAAGCCGCTGATGTCCTCCACGGTGCCGAACTCCACGTAGATCTCCACCACCTTGGACTTGGAGACCACGTAGTTGTCCATCCGGTGGAGGGCGGAGTTGACAAAGAGGATGAGGACGCAGGCGGCAATGGCGGCCTCGTAAAAGCCGATGCCGATGGCTAGGCCCATACAGGCGCAGGCCCACAGTCCGGCGGCGGTGGTGAGCCCCTTGACCTTGTGCCGCCCGGTAACGATGATGGTGCCCGCCCCCAAAAAGCCGATGCCGTTTATAACCTGGGCCCCAAGCCGGGCAGGGTCGCCGCCCCCGAAATACTGCATCATGTATTGGTTGGTCAGGACGGTCAGCGCCGCCCCGATACAGACCAGGACGTGGGTCCGGAATCCGGCGGTGCGCCCCTTTCTCCCCCGCTCGATGCCGATGATCCCCCCGCAGATGATGGCAAGGGCCAGGCGCAGAACAATAGAGATCCAGTTGAGTTCCCGGAGGACGGCAATGCCGTTGTCCTGGACAAAGATGTCCGACATAGAAAAACGACCTCATTTCCAGGCGGAAAGTCCGGCGCGGACTTTTCCTAAAAATCACCTTCCCCGGCAAGCCGGGGATATTCTATAAGGGTACCACAAAACCCCTGTTTCGTCAAGGAATCTTTTTAGTATTTTCCACAAAATTTGGCGGCCCCGCTCCTTCCCCAACCCAGAACTGCCAAACGGCCGGCCCTTGGGGAAAAGTTTCCCCGGGCCGGCCGTTTTGGGCAGCAGTGTCAGCCCTGCTGCTCCTTTAAGTATTGGGTCAGTTTGTCCGGGAAGTTCACCGTCATGCCGTCGGCGCCGCAGCGGTAGACATGGCGCATCAGCTCCTCGTTGTAGATCCCCCAGGCCCGAACCGAAAAGCCCATTTCGTGGAACTGCCGGGTCAGCTCGGGAGTGAGGGAGGAGGCGATGGGACAGAGTTCCTCCCCGCCAATGGCCCGCATTTTCCCCACCGGGTCCGGCTCGTCGTCCTTGTACAGGTAGCCCACCCGGTACTGGGGGGCGTAGGCCTTGGCGTTTTTCAGGCTCTCAAAGTTAAAGGAGGTAAGGATGGTCCGCTCCCGCATATGGCAGGCCTCCAGCATATCGATGGTCTCCTTTTCTACCCCGTCCTGCTTCAGCTCGATGGCGAAGACCAAATCCTTGTCCCCAAAGTATTTCAAAAAGTCCTGAAAGGTGCAGATCTTGTCGGTGCGGGTCTTGGCGGCGTTGTGGACGTCCAGCTCCAGCAGCTGGCTGTAGGTGTAGTCGCTGACCTGGCCGGTGCCGTTGGTTACCCGGGCGATGTCGTCGTCGTGGAAGAGGACCAGGACCCCGTCCTTGGTGCGGTGGATGTCGGTCTCCACCCCGTTGGCCCCCATCTCCACCCCGGCGTAAAAGGCGCTGAGGGTATTTTCCGGGTAATACTCACTGGCTCCCCGGTGGGCGTAGTTGATAAACAAATGATTCACCATCCATCTTTCGTTATTAAGTTTTTTGCCGCCGGGCCTTCCGGATCCGGCTGACGGTGACAAAGGCCACTGCGATCACCGTGGCGCTGAGGAAGAACATGGAGATAGGCCGCACCGCAAAGGCGCCGATGACATCCCCCTTGGAATACTGGAGGCTGCGGATAAGGTAGGTCTCCATAATGCCCCCCAGAAGGAAGCCCAGAATAAAGGGGGAGGTGGGGAACCTGTACCGTTTCATCAGAAAGCCGATGACGCCGAAGATCACCACGCTCCACACGTCGAAGATCTGGTTGTTGCTGGCAAAGATCCCCGCTGTGCAAAGGGCCATGATGATGGGGTAAAGGTAGTATTTGGGCACCTTGAGGATCCGGATAAAGAGACGCATCCCGAACAGCTCCAGGACGAACATCATGATGGTGCAGAGGATAAGGGCGGTGTAGACGCTGTAAACAAAGGAGGCGTTGTTCTGGAAGAGGAGGGGCCCGGGGGAGATCCCGGCGATGGTCAGTCCCCCCAGGAGGATGGCGGTGGGACCGTCTCCGGGGATGCCCAGGGTGAGAAGGGGGATCATGGCCCCGCCGATGCAGGCGTTGTTGGAGGCCTCCGAGGCGACGATGCCGTCTACGCAGCCGGTGCCGAACTTCTCTGGCTTTTTGCTGGTCTGCTTGGCCACCGAATAGGCGATGACGTTGGAGGTGGCGCCTCCCACCCCGGGCAGCACCCCGATGGAGATGCCGATGACAATGGACCGAATGTAGTTAAAGGCCTGGCCGGCAAGATCCGAAAATTTGAACCCCAGGCCCCTGAACTTGTAATCCTGGATGATCTCGGCGTTGTCCAGGGAGGGCCGGGGGCAGGAGTTGGCCAGGATGTCGGCCACGGCGAACATCCCCACCATAACAGGGAGGTTCTGGAAGCCCAGGTTCAGGGCCTTGACCCCAAAGGTAAAGCGGATGGCGCTGCCCACCGGGGCTACTCCCACCATGGAGACAATCAGGCCCAGCACCGCGGCGGTGAGGCCCTTGGCAGCCGATTCCGAGATGAGGACGCTTAACAGCACCAGGGCGAAAAAGCAGACCGAAAAGTATTCGTAGGGGCCGAACTTCAGGGCTGCCCGGGCAATGACCGGGGCCAGGAACATAAGGATGACCACCGAGACCAAGGTGCCGATGAGGGAGGAAAACATGGCGATCCCCAGGGCCTTGCCCGCCTGGCCGTTTTTGGCCATGGGGCTGCCGTCAAAGGTGGTGGCCACCGAAGAGGGGGTGCCGGGGATGTTCAGCAGAATGGCGGAGATCAGCCCTCCCGAAATGCCGCCGATGTAAAGGGCGATAAGAAAGGCGATGCTCAGGGTGCTTGGGAGCTTATAGCTGATGGGCAGGCAGAGGGCCAGGGCCATGGTGGCCGAAAGGCCGGGGACAGCCCCAAAGACGATGCCCACCATGGTGCCGAAGAGCATCAGCAGAAGGCAGGGAACGGTCAATATGGCTAGGATTCCATCTACCATCATAGGCAGGACCTTGCCGGAGCGGTATCCGGCGGAAATGGGCGGAAGGGCAGCCGCGAAATTTGCCTTCCCGCAAAGGGGCCGCTACAAAAGGCCGGACAGCAATCCCGCCGGCAGACGCAGCTTAAGGACAAAGGCAAAGATGCCGTTGACCAGCAGCGCCACCACCACAGCCAGGACGGCGGAGACAAGGCAGCTGCGCTTTTCCTTCGGGACCATCAGCAGGGACTGGCAGAAGACGTAAAAAATGGTCATCAGGATAAAGCCGATCTTCTGAAGCCCGGCCACGTACAGGGCCAGCAGCCCCAGGGCCAGGAAGAACCGGACAGCCGGAGTCCGGTCCGGAGCCTTAGCCGCTGCCTCCCCCTCTTCCTTGGGGGTCCGGACAAACTGGACCAGGAAGCTGCAGGCGCAGCAGAACAAAAGAACCGATCCCACCTTGGGCAGAAAATCCGCCCCTGCCCCCAGGGCGCCGGAGACAGGGATCCGGGTGGCGCTGAAAAACAGGATCACACTGAAGACAAGAAGCAGAAGAGCGATCACAAGGCTTTCCTTTTTCTTGGATGACATGGGGCACCTCCTTCTTTATAAGAAGAGGGAAAGAGGCGCGGTTCGGAGGATGCGCCCCTTTCCCTGGTCACAAGTTTACTGCCAGGTGTATCCGGCCAGCTGCTCCCAAACCTCCTCCAGGATCTTGGCAGCCTCCTGAGGCTCTTTGTAGTAGGGTTCCTGACCGTAGGCGGTCATAATGGTGCTGGCGTAGGCCTCGTCCTCAAAGATGGCTTCCTTGCAGAGGGCTGCGAACTTGTCGATGATCGCCGGGTCGGTCCCCTTGGGGAAGAGCATCTGGTAGTAGGTGGGCAGTGTCACGGCGGCGGACCCCAGGTCGTTCTCCAAAATGGTCAGCTCCCCGGTGGCGACATAGTCGGTGACGTCGCTGGCGGAAACGTAGGTGAAATCCACATGGCCGCCCAGGAGGGAAGCCAAACGGTCGGCGGCGCCGCCGGCGTCTACGATGGTCAGGTTTGCCCCCTGGTCCCGGAGTTCAAAGCCGGCCATCATAATCAGGGAGCCGGCGCTGGCCCCGTAAAGCATCCCGCCGTGTTCCTGGGAGTAGGTGACGATGTCGGAAAGCTTGGTGATGCCCAGATCGGCCCGAGCCACCAAAGCCCCGTCATCCCGGTAGCCCACGATGCCCCCCACCTCAAGATCGTCATAGGTAAGGGTGGAGTTGCCGGTGAAGTAGTTGACCATAAAGGTCAGGTGGTTAAAAAGAATGGTGTAGCCGTCGGGTTCGGAGGAAAGGGCCTGGAGACTTCCCACCGCGCCGCTGTTGCCATTGACATTGGTGACGACAAAGGACTGGCCCGAGACGGCGGTAAGGCGTTCGCAAAGGGCCCGGGCGTTAAAATCGGAGTCGCCGCCGGGGTTGTACGGCACAATGACGGTAACCGATTTCTCCGGCCAGGGGCTCTCGGGCTCCCCGCCGCTCTGGCTGGTCTGGCCCTCCGGGGCGGGGCTCTGGGACGGCGGCGCGGAGCTTTCTGGGGCGGAGCCGGAGCAGCCCACGGCCAAGGAGAGAAGCAGCACAACGGACAGAAGCAGCGCAATGGTCTTGTTGACATTCTTCATAATTTGACCCTCCATATTTGATCGTTATCTTTTCAGACCCGGTGGGATCCGGGGTCTGGTAAGACCACAAAGCGGCGGGCTAGCGCCCGCAGGCAGACCCTCCCCGGCGCTCCGCGGCGGGCTAGC
>CAJUFK010000011.1 GCA_910585535.1 uncultured Angelakisella sp.
TCCGGGCTCTTTTTCGCCCTATTGGGAGTCTATCTTTTTTTCGCCTCCTCCGCCATAAAACTACATTTTTTCCTCGGCGTTTTCTTTCATTTTATCATCGGCGCTGACACTTACCCGACGCCGGAAAAGCCCTTTCAACTCTCTGTAATCCAGAAAACCCGAAAATGGCAACCGGGCAGACAGAAAAATTTCCTGTTCACTCTAAACACCACCGCCTTGCCTGTTTTGCCAAAAATGGGCGCAAAAAAGCAGTAAATCTTTTTCAAGACTTACTGCTTCATGTGCTGTCGTTGGGCGGCGGTTTATTCAATTTTGGGATTGGCTGGGCGGCAGCACTTCTTGCTGTCGCCCCTTGTCTACTCACCAGCAAAGACAGCCGGGGCTGTCAACGGCGGGCGCAGCCCGTTCATCTTGATCGTTGACTGGCTCGGCTGATCTTGCTATTCGGCAGCCAGGCAAATGCTTTTTGTCGCTATGTTATTTCTGAATGCAAGATCATGTTCTACGAAGATCATTGTAGGAGAAAATTCCCTAATCAGATTTTCAATTTGCATTCGAGAATAGATGTCAATATAGTTAAGAGGTTCATCCCACACATACAGATGTGCTTGTTCACAAAGGCTTTTTGCTATCAACACTTTTTTCTTTTGTCCCGCTGAAAAATCCTCCATTTTCTTTTCAAACTGTATTCGAGAAAAATCCATTTTCCGTAAGATTGCCTTAAACAAACTTTCATCAACACGATTGGCTTCCGCAAACTCTGATAACGAACCGTTCAGCATAGAAGTATCTTGAGGTACATAGGACAATATCATGCCAGAACCTATTGCAACTGTCCCACGATGTTCTATTTGTTGCCCAACCAGTAGCTTTAGAAGGCTCGTTTTCCCAGAACCATTTTTTCCATCAAGGGCAATGCGTTCTCCCTGTTTTACTGTAAACGAGATTGGCTGGCAGACATTTTTGCCGTCAAAAATCGGTACAACATCAGAGAAAGTCACTAAGGTATCTGAAAAATAGGGAAGCGGAGCGATTTTCAAATCTTCTACGGTTTCCAAATTTTTGAGAAGGCTGGACTTTTCCTCGATTGCACGTTGCTGCCGCACTTTGATAGCCTTTGAGCGTTTCATCATTTTGGCAGATTTGTGACCAATATACCCTCGGTCAACCGGGCCGTTCCCATATTTTGACGCTTCAATTCGGTCTGACCAGACAGAAGTTCTTTTAGCTGCCTTTTGCATATTATCAATGCTTTTTTTCAGCTTCACATTTTGAGCGAGTTCAAATTCTTGTTGACGCTGGAAGTTGGTGAACCAAGTAGAAAAATTTCCGCTTTGCACTTCGATGTTTGACCGATTGATCGACAGGATATGGTCAACACAGCCATCTAAAAAACAGCGATCATGAGAGACTAAGATAAATCCCTTTTTCCGTTTCAGGTATGCTGAAACGGTTTCTCTGGCTTTCATATCCAAATGGTTTGTCGGTTCATCAATCAGTAAAAAGTGTCCATCATTCAGAAATAGAGCGGCAAGCAGCACCTTGGTCTGCTCTCCATTGGAAAGCGTAAAAAATGGCCTCCAAAGTACATTATCACGGACTTCCAGATAGGATAGTTCTCTCAACAGCTCCCACTCTTCCGCCAGCGGGCAGACTTCCGAGAGAATATCCGTAGTTAATCTGTTTTTGTCGTTCACAGGATATGGAAAGTAATCAAATTGCACAGAGGCTTGTATTTTCCCGTGGTATTCGTACTTTCCAAGCAAGAGATTCAGAAAAGTTGTTTTCCCTCTACCGTTTCTTCCAACAAACCCAAGTTTCCAATCTGTATCAATTTGATGGTTAGCCGAGTTTGCCTATACAGAAAAGCCCGCAGAAATGCGGGCTTTTTTCTATGCCCAAAAACGAAAAGGGAGGACAAGTGAATGCCGAATCATGTAAGAAACATCGTGAAGATGAAGGGAATCACCGCCCTGCCCGTGTTCACCGAGAAGGAGAACTGGGACAAAAAGACGGTCATGTCTCTCGACTTTGAGAAGATTATTCCGATGCCGGAATCCCTGAATGTAGTCTCCGGTACGCTGGAGATGATGGCTGTTGAAGCCGCAGTTCGGAAGGCCGTAGCCGCCGCAAAGCAGCCATTCGGCCCCCAGCTCATTCCCAGCTTGTCGGATGTTGAGTACAAGAAGCGGCTCAATCATTGTAACGAAACAGAAGATGAGCTTTGCAGATTGGGCGCGCAGTACATCCAGAACCTGATTCTTCACGGCGCCACGACTTGGTACGACTGGTGCATCGAGAACTGGGGAACCAAATGGAATGCCTACGAGAATGTGCAGATTGACCCGGACACAATCATGTTCGAGACAGCATGGAGTGCGCCAGAGCCTGTGATTGCTCAGTTGGCAAAAATGTACCCGGACGCCGAGATTGAACACTGGTGGGCTGGTGAAGACACGGGAAGTAACGATGGCTACGCCAAGTACAGCGGCGGCGAGTTGGCTGAGGTTATCTACTACGAAAGCTGCTCGAACGAAGCCTACGCCACCTATGTCCGCTGCTGGGGCGAGAGCGCGTGTCTCTATCAGGATGAACATGGGATGTGGCATCACCGGAATTGCGATGAGTGCCACGGGTGCGATTAAGGAGGGCTGTAAGATGCGAGTGTACATCAAGTATGAGCCTGCCGAGTTCACCTATCCCGAAGACATGAAGAAGATTGTCTCCTATCTGCGTGAGCACGGCAGTCTTCAGGTGTCCGAGACCACGGTTGAGCGCCTGTACCGTGAGTTTTCTGAAACCCGCGCCGCTGGCTGGCTGTATGCCACAGATGAGAACATCGAGGCGTTCGCCGATTGGCTGAACAAAGTCGAGCTGTGAGAAAGGAGAGTAAAGATGTTTCTGATAACTGACTACACACAGGGAACGCCGTGCGTGTCGCAGTTCAACGATACGAAGACAGCGTGGGACTACATCGTTGGCCTCACCGGAGATACCGGCATCGCCGACAAGGTTCAGGCGGTCATCGGCCAAATGCAATTCGGCGATGAGTTTGCCTGTCGTCCGTACATCAAAGTCCAGTGCGTTGAAAAATACGCGAATCTCGCAACCTGCCTGACTGGTGCGGAGAAGCTGGATAAGGACCTGCGGGAGACCATCGACGCACACAACCGGATGATTGAGACTGTCGAGAACGCCGGTATAACCTGCAACCTGTTCCGTGGTATGGAAGTCTGGCACAAGATCGCCTGCGAGGGCGCGGCAATTACCCATGCTGCGCGGTCTGTTGGGATTGACGCAACGGTCAATATGCAGTCCGGCAAAATTTATGTGTCTGACAAGTATTTGCAGTTCTGCGCCATGCGGAATGCGGTGGGAGCACTGGAGCCGCCAGACGGCCTGACCCTCGCCGAAGTTATCAGCAGCTTGGAGGACCAAGCACTGGACCGGGACAGCATGATTGATGCGGACGACCCGGACTGCATCTTCCACCATGACGCGGCTGCGCTGCGGGCGGCGGCGAAGATGCTCCGAGGATTGGAGGGCCGGACATGAGCTGCTGGGACATTCCCGAACGCTCTCTGGAGCCGCCGGAGGATGTGCCGGTCGGGTACTGCGAGCACTGCGGCGGCGAGATTTACGAGGGCGAGACCGTGTACCGCATCGACGGGCAGCTCATCCACGAAGACTGCCTGTGGGACTTTGCGAAAGAATACTTCGCCGACTGCAAGGAGGAGATTGAGTGTGAGGTCAGGACAAGGGTGCGGTGGTAAACCGCCGATGTACATAAACCGTGAGACCGGCGAGCTGCTGACCCGCCGGGAGATGCTGAAACAGTTCGCTGAGGACTACGACGGGAACGACCCGACGAACGCGGTGAGCTGGGCTGAATACTTCGAGGAGGTGCAGTTATGACTGCTGAAAGAGCTATTGAGTTACTGAGCGGCGGGACGCATATGCCCGCTGTTCCGCACACCGCGGATGAGCTGGACGAGGCTTGCCGGATTGCGTGTGACGCGCTCCGGCTGTACACGCAGTCTTTCCAGAAAGCCTATTCGCTGAACGCCGCTATCGCTGACCACTACCAGAATATCGGCCTGCCGATGGAACGGCTGGACGAGCTGGCTGCGGCGGACAAAGCCGGAAGGCTGGTGATACTGCCGGATGTGTCCTATACAGATGCCGACGGTGAGGAAGCCCTGCGTCGGGCTATGTGGGACTGCAACTACCGGAACAACGGCGTGACCCGATTTGCCGCTGACGCCATCGCCGAAAAGCTCTGCGGAGAGGCGCAGAAAAAACACATGATGGTTAAGACGCCGCTGGGCGACATCGTGGTGGAGGCCAGCGCAGACCCTGATAACCCCGGCGTGTGGGTTTCGCTCAGCCGGTTTATTGAAGACCATGTACTGCGGCTTGCGCTGATTGAGTGTACCACAGATGAGGCCGATGTTGACGGCCCTGCGATTATCACGCGCATCTGGCAGAACGCGAAAGCTGATGAGTACACGAACCGGATAATCCACGAAGGGTTTGGAGAAAGAGGTGCGAAATGAATGTTGAGTTGATTAAGCTGTCCCGCAAGGCGGCGCGGGAGTGGACTGGCACGGACGGCTACAATCAGGCCAGCCAGCTCATCAATATGCTGTGCGATGAGCTGGAAGCCATCGCTCCTGAGCAGCCGCTGGAGCCGAAAGAGAAAGCCTACCGCTCTATTGCGAAGCATATCTTCCGGGCGCATCGCAAGTACGAGGGCGGGAAGGTGCTGGTTCTTCTGGCAGATGACATCCGCAAAGCTGAGCAGTTGGCGATGACCGCCTTCGGTACATCGAGCGTGTTTGTGAAGCGGGTCAATCCGACGACGGACCCGCAGGTCTATGAGGTGTGAGCCATGCCGAGATACCCGAAGAACTACAAAGATGTTGAATACTTTGTCCCCGGCAGAAAGCGCCGGATTGCAGGGTCAACCGTAGCCACCCGTGATTTCCTCGCTATCGTCCATGAGGAACATCCCACAGCAACGATAGCTCAGCTCCGTGCGATTATCACGGACAAGACGCAGTACATCCGCAACCCTGAAGCGGTTGAGGTTTTGGCGGTTCATATCGCGGCAGGCTACGGCGACCGTATTCCAGATTGGGGGTATTGAGATGGCTAATGTCTATGTAGTGGTGAGATACACCAAAACGAAGTCTGTCGCGGTTGGCGGCTATGACACGGAGGACGATGCCAAAGCTGCGATGATCGAGCACTTCCGCAGAACTCCGAAGCGCGGGAACTTCTACTACCGGATAACGCAGGAAAGGCTGCGCGAGATTGATGGCATCATGTTTCGGGAGTTAGATTCAAGCAGCCCGTCATGGAGATACACGCGAGAGCAGTTGGAGGCGATGGTATGTACAACATGAGCCGCGACACCTATGCCTGCGATAAGTGCGGGTTTGAGGAAAAGTGGGACGCCCACGATGACCACCGTGGCGACATCTGGGAGTGTGAATACTGCGGCGAGCATTTCTGCACTGCCTGCTTCGTGAAAGAAGCTGGGCAGGAGGCGTTTGACCGGATGCTGCGTGAGACGGACCATGTTTTGTGCGCGAAGCACTACAAGGAAGGGGTGTTCGAGAAATGACCGTTCAGGTGAAAGAGTTCGAGCTGCTGGTGGAAATCTGCAAGCACCTGCGGGCGGAGGGCGCAAGGCCAGAGCTGGCGACAGCCTTGCAGCGAGCCATCAACCGGATGCACCAAGAGCAGGAGCGGGCGTGGGCCGGAAACCACCGCCCGGAGCCTGCGCCGAAATGGGTGACGGCTCGACTGGCAAAAGAAGATGCTCCGCTGATGCAGCGGCTGCTGGAGGCTGGTTATCCGGCGGAGGAGATAGACCACCACGAATCCGATCTGTATATCTATGTGACGCCGCTGACCACGCAGGTCATCGAGCAGTGGTGCCGGGAGCATGAGTACGACCGTGCGTGGCACTGCCCGACCTTCTATGACCAGATTTCCGGCAGGCTGATGTACGACTGCGCTTTCCAGTACAGCGACTGGTGGGCAGAGAAAGCAAAAACTGCCCCCTAACAGCCCCTACAAGCGAAGTTCCCTGAGAGCAACATACAAGGTCTCCCTGATATAAACGCAGCTCATACAGCGGCTCTCAGGGACTTCTCAGCGAATTTTATAGCAAACCCAATAACACAAAACGAAATGGAGGAAACAGCGATGTCAGAGATGACCCTGAGAGAGTTCCGCGAAAGATACCGCGCCGGTGAGTTTTTGGCCCCGGATTTTGATACACAGGTTAAGGCCGGGTGGTATGACTGGTTCTGCGAGGACAGCCAGCTCACAAAGAGGCTGGCGAACATCTGGAAACTGCTGAGCGGCATTACCAGCGATTATGTTCTCGATAACTACCGCGTCTGGTTCAAGAACAACTGCCCCGCCAGCGACCATCCGCTTTATGACGACGTGCGGTTTGAGCCGCTGGATGAGGCTCAGCGGGACGAGCTTTACTTCGGTGTTGCTATCGACGATCTGAGGAAAGCGCACAAGTACGGAGTGTTTACAGCCCGCAGCGATTACGCGATAGAGGCTGAGTTCGATGACCTCTGCGATGTGCAGGCGTTCATCAATAACTGGGAGAACGCGCTGAAGGATGAGGAGTTCTATGTGCAGCGCGAAGCCAAGCGAAAGAGACTGGACGAACTTTCCGCCGAGGCCACCCGGCTGCTTAAAAAGGCGGAGGAACGGCTGAAGGAGGACGACGATGGGCAGAAAGACGGTACACTTCCGCAAGCGTAGTCAGGCTGAGTTTGCGCGGCAGTTCACGAACCTGTGCAACACAAAGAGTTCGTGGGAGGTGTGGGCGGATTTCGTTACCATGTCTGCTACTGCCATAGCCAACGCCTGCGACCAACATGGCGAGACCCATGACGCGCGGGAGAAAGAATACCTCAGCGTCATCAACCGGTACACGAAAGCGGAGCAGCAGATTTTCCCGGAGCTGCTTGCCAAGCTGGTAGAGGCTCTGGAGGAAGACCCTGAGCAGGATTTTCTCGGCGAGATGTTCATGGCGCTGGAGCTGGGAAGCCACTGGAAAGGTCAGTTCTTCACCCCGTATTCCATATGCCAGTTGATGTCTGCTATGACTATCGACGACAGAGCGCAGCAGATTCAAGAGCGCGGCTGGGCAGGGATTCACGACCCATGCTGCGGCGCTGGAGCACTCCTGATTGCCGCCCGGAACGAGATGGTGAAGCGTGGCCTCGGTCCCAGACAAGCCCTGTATGTGGCGCAGGACATTGACCGGACAGCGGCACTGATGTGCTATCTGCAACTGTCCCTTCTGGGCTGTGCCGGTTATGTGGTCGTGGGCGACACGCTCATGCAGCCCTGCGTCGGCCCAACAGGGTCTCCCCTGCTGATTGCTCCGGCGGAAGGTCAGGAAGTCTGGCTGATGCCAGCGTTCTATGACAAGGTGTGGATGTACCGAGTTCAGTTTGAAAAAGTGATGTGGCTGACGATGCCAAGGGAGGGAAAGTAGATGGATTTTCTGGAGCAGTACAACCGTATCAAAGCGGCGGGCGATTTCGTCGCTCCGCCTGACATCCGCCGGAAGGCGAAGCACAGCAGCACCCAGAAGAAGCGGCGCCTCAATCAACGGCGGCGCGGCGGGAAAAGGAAGGGAGGCAGAAAGAGGTGAAGCGTGAGCGGTATATGTACGGCGTTCGCGGCGAGCAATATGGCATCTGGAACACTGCCAAAAAGTGCTGGCAGTTCGGTATCTGTGAGGACACGCCGATGCTGGCTGAGGCCCGGCTGTTTCAAAGAATCGGAGATGATGCGCGGAAGTGGCGCTTTGAGGTGCGAGTGCTGCCGGCGGAGATGCGTAAGGCCAAGCCTGATCCACTGCTTCTGGCGGAACTTCAGCGGAAAGACCGGGAGCTGAAGCTGCTGAGCCGTGAGACAGAACAGATTAAGGCCGAGCTTGCTGCTGCTATCAGCGACTTGGATTCGGCGTGTGCATCGCTGCCTACCTGCGCACAGTGCCATTATTGCAAGCACCACCCATGCCCTGATGAGATGAACGACGAGTGTGATGAGTTCTCTCGGTGGGAGTGGCGCGGCCTGCAAACAGAAAAGGAGGCTGGATAGATGAGCAAGAATCCGACGCGCAAAATAACGGTGCGGGTTTCTCCACAAACCGCATACAATCTGGAGCTACTGATGGCGATGTCTGGCTCAAAGTCGGTGGGCCGCGTCATTGACAAGCTGGTCCGCGACCGGATGCTGGCCCTCAAAGGCCATAAGGAGGGCCGCTAATGATAGCCTATATCCTGTCAAGTTTCTGGAGATGGCTCGGAGCAGTGTGCCTGATCGTTATTCTGTTCGACAGCATCGAGCATCTGATTGTCGCCATCAATCCAGTACGCAAAGTCCAGGTCAGCCAGAACGGTGATTCTATCACGGTGGAGATTGAGGGCGCCACCGAAGCCGATATTGCTACCGCGCTGGCGGACATCGAGCAAAACAGAAAGGAGACAAACCCCAATGATTAAAAGTTTCACGCCTCAGCCCTACGACGGGCTGTCCGCGCTGCCTGACTATGTGACCAGCCCGCGCTTCTATACGCTGGTCGGGTATGCGCCCGGAGACTATACCGTCACTCTTGCCAGAATGACGGTCGGTGATTCCAAGAGTGCGGGCAATCCTCTGGCCCATGTCCTGTTTGAGAGCTTTGACGACCACGGCGTTACCATGAAAACCGCACGGACGCGGGCTGGCGGTTTGGACCGTGAGTACATCGCGGCAAAGAATGCTATGAGCACGGCAGGCGTGGAGTTCCACCCGGCGCTTCCCTGCTCCTGCGAGATGATGCTCCGGTCTTTGGGCGAGTGGTTTATGGCGCATAATCCTGAACTGTCGTCAGTGGAGGTCATGTCACAAACGTGTCATTGACCTGTCACAGAGGAGGTGATAAAATGGTATCGTATAGTGATACGCCTATGCACCTCTGCTCTGCTTCGGGAGGCTTTTGGTGTCCTCCAAAAAGCCTCCCGAAGTCGGGCGAGAAGTTCGGAAAAATGGCGCAGTTAAGCGGTTTTTTAGCATTTTATTCTGTACAAAAGTGTGCTTTTGTGGTAGAATGAATGTAGGGACAAAAGTCCCCAAATGCCGCTTGAAGAAGCGGCGTTTGTCATTTTAGAAAGGTGTTTAGGCGTATGATTTACACAAGCAGGTTCTCCAACCCGGAGCTGAAAACGGGAAAGTACACAGCGGTACGAATCTCTGTCGGAAGCCCTCGTTGGAAAGTAGGGTACGACATCAGCGGAGCGATCAGTGAGCTGATGCCGAAGGGCATCTTCGGAAAGTACGAAACGAAAGCAGCATTTGAGGTTGAGTACCGGAAGCGTTTGGAGTGCATCGGTGTTGACTACATCCGAAAGCTGATTGCCGGGTACGAATTGCTCGGCAAAGATGTGGTGCTGCTGTGCTACGAAGATGTGCGAAAGGGTGAAAGCGACTGGTGTCACCGGACCATCTTTGCTGACTGGTGGCGGGAAAAGACCGGCGAGGTCATCCCGGAACTGCCTGACCCGTCTCCGGTAAAGGGCGTGAGGAAGGTGAAGAAGGCCGACGAACCGCAGACCACCCTGTTCTGATTTTTTGATAAACTGGCGACCTCTGGAAGCAACGCTCAGCCAGAGGAAACGGCGCGAAGACGATAGTTTCCAGAGGTTGCCTTTTTATGCGGACTTAGCTCAGTGTCAGAGCACCCGGCTCCCAGCCGGAAGACGCCTGTTCGATTCAGGCAGTCCGCTCCATATTGCGGACTTAGTTCAATGTTAGAACACGCAGCTACCCGCTGCGAGACGCGCGTTCGATTCGTGCAGTCCGCTCCAAATTGAATACGGCAAGAAACGCCGTCAGACCCGTTTACGGGCTTGACGGCGTTTTCTTTTTACAGGGAGGGCATGAGATGTTTTATGGTTCTGTTCCTGCCGAGGCGCAGGCGATAATGAACAAGATTGTGAAGATGTGGGATGTCAGCGACATCTACATTGGCTGCTCCGGCAACTTCACGCTGGAGAAGTTTATCAGCCCGATGGGGCGGTTCAACCTGCATAGTAACGATGTGACGCTGTACTCGTTGATGCTGGGGCAGTTTTTTCAGGGCAAGACCGTGGAGCTGTCCCTGTCTGAAACAGGGGCCGAGATGTTCCCGTGGCTGGTTCAGTACATGGAGACTGATGTTGACCGGATTGCGACCATGCTGCTCATGTCCCGAATCGTTGCCTATGTCGGGAAGGAGGACCACCCGTATTACAGTATGATGCTTCAGGAGAACATCAAGCAATATCCGGCTATGCACGAAAAGACGGTCAAGAAGCTCACGGACAGCAGGCTGAGCATCGCCAGCTACTACAATGGGGACGCGGTAGACTTCGTGAAAGAATCTCCGCAGGATGTGGGCTTTGTGTCGTTCCCTCCGTTCAAAAAGGCGGGCAAGGCGTTCGTGAAAGACTTCGCCAAGCTGGAGCAGATTTTCAGCTTCACGCCGCCTGAGTATGGCTATTTCGATGAGAAGTCACTGGTTGACTACTTCCGGCTCATCATGCAGAAGAAAGCATGGTGTTTTGGCACGGATATGCGTCTGCCGCCCGACGAGTTCGGTGAGTACCTGAAAGGGATGACCAAGACAACAAACAGGGGCATCCCGATTTACCTGTACGCCAACTATGGCAGGCCGCAGATTGTCACGCCGTTGCAGTCCACGATCAGCGCGAACATCCAGAAGTTCGGCAAGGGCATGGAGATTGGCGACGACATCCGGCTGTATGAGCTGTCGAACGACGCTTTCCAGACGCTGCGGAGCCAGTATATGAATATCAACATCCGCCCCGGTTCGGCTACCCTTGCCATCGGTGTGCTGGTAGACGGCTACCTTATCGGTGTCTATGCCTTCTCTGCGGCTCCTACACAGTCCAACTGGGATAAGCACATAGAAACCCCTACCATGTACCTATTGAGCGATTTCCCGGTGGCTCCGGTGGACTACAAGCACCTTGCAAAGCTGGTATTGTATGCGGCCCTCTCGAAAGAGAGCAAGCGGCTGGCTGAGCGTATCACCCGGCGGCGCTGCGCTTCTCTGGTCACAACTGCCTTCTCCAAGAACCCTGAGAGCATGAAGTACCGCGGGCTGTTCAAAGTGCTCAACCGGAAACACAACGATTCGCTCCAGAAGGCGGACTGGGCGAAGGACATAGACCCCGCCAATGCCTACTATATGCAGCCCTATGAAATCAACTATGGCGCCCCACTGGGGCAGTGGACGCTGCAAGAGGGGCTGGCTATGTGGAAGAAAAAGCATTCGCAGAAAAGATAGGAGGACATCACTATGCAGACAAAAGTTATCCATGTAGACCCGAAAACGCTGAAGCTGCTGGAAATGAACGCGAGGTTCATGCGGCATGAGGAGTTTCAGCGGCTGGTCGCAAATGTCAAGAAGGACGGGCAGCTCACCTCCGCACCGTTCGCGGCAAGGAACGCCGACGGGACATACGAGGTCCTGTCCGGCAACCACCGCGTTCAGGCTGCTATCGCGGCAGGCGTAGAGAGCATCCCCTGCATCATTACAGATGACGAGCTGTCTAAAGAGCAGCGGATTGCGATTCAGCTTTCCCATAACGCGATTGTGGGTCAGGATGACCCCGATACGCTAAAGAAGCTCTATGACGAGATTTTCGACATCGACCTGAAGGAGTATTCCGGCCTCGACGATAAGACGCTCGGCCTGCTGGACAAAGCATCGTCCCAAGCCATGACGGAGGCGAATCTGGAGTATCAGGTGCTGAGCATCGTGTATCTGCCGGATGAGCTGAAAGACGCTCAGCGTATCATCGGGAAGGCTCTGGAGACCACGAAGAACAGCGCGGCGGTCTGGCTGGCGAGGGACAGCGAGTATGATCGCTGGCTGGATGCGCAGGAAACGGCCTCCTCCGCCCACAATGTGAAGAATGTTTCGGCGGCAATCAAAATCATTCTGGACATCTTCGAGCGCAACCTGACGCAGCTCTCGGAGGGCTGGGACGGTGAGGATTCCAAGCACGACAACTCCACATGGGTCCCGCTGTCTACCGTCCTCGGACGCACGAAGATTCCCGCCGGGGGCGCCAAGACCATCAAGAGGGCGCTGGACAAAATGGTCGGCTCCGGCGAAATCACATCGAAGAATCTGTACGACGGTTTGGTGAAGCTGTGCGCTGACTACATCGAGAAGAAGTAGGAGGTGCTATCATGGCAAGCCAAGTCTACAACGCTCAGTACCACGATGATTGGGCGTGGTCGCTGGCAATCAAAGGAGCTACAGATGACGAGATTGCGACGGCTATGCACGTTTCCCGGAAGACCATTTCTCAGTGGAAGAAAATCCATGAATCGTTTGCGAAAGCGTTGGCTGAAGGGAAGGAGATAGCTGACAGCAAAATCGAGAAAAGCCTGTACAATAGCGCGATGGGCTACTTCGTTGACGAGGAGGAACGGCTCATCGAGGTCAACCGTGACGGGACAACAAAGCTGGGCGATCTGCGGAAGAAAAAGCGGTACATACCGCCGAGTGTTACCGCTCAGATATTCTGGCTCAAAAATCGAATGAAAGGCCAGTGGCGGGATGTCACCAAAGCCGAAGTCACAGGGGCTGACGGTAAGCCGCTCCAGTTCCAGCAGGTGCAAGTTTATCTCCCTGAAAAAGAGCAGGTGGAAGAAAATGAGGTGGAATAGCGTGTGGAGAAAGTCATTTTTCGCCCGCAGAAAGGCAAGCAAGAAAAATTCCTCGCCTCGTCCGCTGACATCTGCATCTATGGTGGCGCCGCTGGCGGCGGAAAAAGCTATGCCCTTCTGCTCGAACCACTGCGTCATGTCGGGATAAAGAACTTTGACGCGGTGGCGTTCCGGCGGACGAATCCGCAGATACTGAACCCCGGCGGATTGTGGTCGGAGAGTTTCAATATTTACAGTCTGCTCGGTGCAACGCCGAAGCTGTCCCCGAAGCCGATGTGGACTTTTCCGAGCGGCGCGACCATCACCTTTTCCCATCTGGAGATGGAGCAAACAAAATACGACTGGCAGGGCGCTCAGGTGCCGCTCATCATGTTCGATGAGCTGACGCACTTTTCGGAGAGCGTCTTTTTCTATATGCTCTCCCGTAACCGTTCGATGTGCGGCGTGAAGCCGTACATCCGGGCCACCTGCAACCCTGACGCGGATAGCTGGGTCGCGCCGTTCATCTCATGGTGGATTGACCCAGACACCGGCTACCCGATACCTGAACGGTGCGGAAAGATTCGCTGGATGTACCGCAGCAATGACACGGTGTACTGGGCGGACAAGAAGTCAGACCTGTGGGAAAGGTTCAACCTGAATACGCCAGAGGAACGGTCCGAGCCAAAGTCTGTTGCCTTTATCAACAGCACTTTACAGGATAACAAGCTGCTGATGCAGCGGGACCCGTCCTATCTGGCAAACCTGAAGGCCCTACCAACGGTAGAGCGTGAGCGTCTGCTGTACGGCAACTGGAAGATAAAGCAGGCGGCAGGTCTGTATTTCAAGCGGACGCAGGTGCGGAAGATGCTGCCGGTCGTGCCGGACGACATAATCAAGTTCGTCCGTGCGTGGGACCTTGCGGCAACTCCAGAAACCGAAAAGGGCGACCCCGCCTATACCGCCGGGGTGCTCATGGGCAAGCGTTCAGACGGCAGCTATGTCGTGATTGATGTTATCAATGTCCGGCAGTCCGCCAGCGATGTGCGGGCCACGATACGGCATACTGCTGAGGCCGACAATGCCCGGTATGGTAATGTCCGTGTGCGGCTCCCGCAAGACCCCGGACAGGCCGGGAAAGACCAAGCCGAGAGCTTTATCAGGCTGCTGGCTGGTTTTAGTGTAACCGCAGTTCCGGTCAGCGGGAGTAAGGAAGCACGGGCTGAGCCTACCGCCTCCCAGTGGCAGGCCGGAAATTTCGACATCGTGGTCGGAGATTGGAACGAAAGCTACTTCTCCCAGTTGGAGAGCTTTCCTGCCAGCAAGTTCAAAGACATGGTGGACGCCACCAACGACGCCTTCGCTGAGCTGGAGCGGAAAGGCGAATTTGGATTTTCCTTTTGAGGTGCAAGATGAAGATATTCGATATTCTTATGGGGCGAAAGAGGGTGCGCGACGCCTATATGGGCGACGGCAGCAGCTTCGTTTCGCGCTGGGCGCGACCGCCCTCCAGAAACACAGCCGAGTGGCTGGAGATGTACTCTAAAAGCCCACGGCTGGCAGTTGTGGAAAAGATAGCGACCGATCTTGCCAGCCTCGAAGGGCATCTGCTGCGAATCAATCCAGACGGGTCTGAGACGGAGCTGACGCAGCATCCGTTCCTCGATTTTATGGCGCACCCGAATCCGCTGTATGAGATGACAAGCTCAGCTCTGTGGCGGCTCAACGAGATTTACCTGATGCTGGTTGGCGAGAGCTTTTTCCTCATCGAGCGAGATGAGAACGACCGGCCTATCGAGCTGTGGAGCGTACCGCCGCATTGGGTAAAGATGACCCCGTACCTCGGAAACCCCGGCTATATGATTACCTCGCCGAGCGGCCTGACGATGACGGTCCCCGTCGATGATATGTTCGTGATGAAGCGGTTGAATCCGTTAGACCCGTTCATGCGCGGGCTGGGTGTAGCTGAGAGCATCGCGGATGAAATTGAAATCGACGAGTTTTCGGCACAGTTCCAGAAACGCTTCTTCTATAACGACGGGACGCCATCGCTGCTGTTTCTCATGCCGGACGCTTCAGAGAACCAGCGGGATTCCTTTATGGCCCGGTGGAACAAGCGGCACCGTGGCGTTGAGAACAGCCATAAGGCCGCAGCCATTACTGGGAATGTCGATGTGAAGACCTTCGGCAGCGAGGATGTCCGCGAGCTGGGCTTTGTTGAGAGCCGGATTGCCATACGCGATGCGGTGCTGGAGCACTTCGGTGTACCGCGTGAGATAATGGGCATCACCGAAAACAGCAACCGCTCAACGGCTGATTCCGCGCAGTATATCTACGCCAAGAATGTCCTGACCCCGCGCATCCATGACAGAGAAGAAGCCATCAATCAACAGCTCCTGCCTCTGTTTGGGGATGACCTCGTGTGGAGGTTTGACCCCGTAGTGCCTTATGACAAAGAGTTCGATAAGGCGCGGGCGCTGGACGGCTGGAACGCCGGTCTCCTGACCAAGAACGAAGCGCGTGGGCTGATGGACCTGCCGGATGTTCCGGGCGGGAATGTGTTCAAAATCAGCATCAACGACCTGTTCATGGAGCAGACCGCAGCCCCCGTAGAGGTCTCCCAGTCTTTGGGCGAGAGCTACGGAGCGAAAGCGGCACGGCGCGTAAATATTGAGGCGATGCTTCGGAAAGAGGACGCAGCCCTTCGGGAGAACGAACGGAGGTTTGAGGCCGCAATCACGAAGCATTTTTCAGAGCAGTATCTGGCTATCGCAAAAGCTCTGGGCCTGACTGCGAAGGCTGAGACCGACGCCCTCGCCGCGCTGGATGACCTTCTGCTTCCAGATGGAACCTTTGACCCGATGCTGTGGGAGGCTCTGAAGGAGGAGGAAAGGCAGCGGCTCGCCGAAGCGGTCGCAGCCGGACTGCTGAACTGGAAGGAAGAAGCGAAGAAGCTCACCGCGCTGTTTACGCCACTCTGGAAACAGGCATACGACGACGGGGGAAAGGTAAGCGCCGAGAGCTACGGCCTGCTCGACCTCGTTCGGCCTAAGTTTGTTTCGCAGGCGCGGGTGAACGGCGGTAAGCGGATCGTCGGCATCCAAGCCACGACACAGAAGACAATCGCGGACATCATCGCTCGCGGGGTCGAGAATGGCTCCAGTCAGAACGAGCTGAAGAAGGAAGTTTTAACGGCTATGGGGCCGGGAACCACCCGCGCCCGTGCCAAGCTGATTGCACAGCAGGAGACCTCGATGTCCCTTGCTACCGGTCAGTTTGATACCATGAAGGCCGCAGGAGCCACAACAAAAGAGTGGCATCACCGCGACCCACAGAAAGACCCCAGAGACGGGACGCACGGCAAGGTCAATCATGTCATCCTCGAAGGTGAAACCGTGGCGATTGACAAGCCGTTTTCCAATGGGTTGATGTACCCAAGAGACCCTGCGGATGACCGCCCGGAGGAGGTTATTCGCTGCCGGTGTTATCTGACATACGGCGGCTTTTAACATCTGCCCACATTCTGAAGAAAGGAGGTAGACTGTATGGCATTTAAGGGGAAGCGAACTGCGGGAACGGGCATCAAGTCCGGGGCTACGGTACGCGAGCACAAAGCGGTCGGCTTTACGCTGGAGAGCGCGGACGAAAATACCGGAGAGTTTTCTGGCTACGCTTCTGTCTTCGGAAATGTGGACGACGGTGGCGACATCGTTGTGAAAGGTGCGTTCGCCGAAACCATTGTTGAAGACTTTGCCCGCATCAAGATTCTGGCCTTGCATAACGGTTGCTGGCTCCCTGTCGGGAAACCGATTGAGCTGCGCGAAGATGACCACGGCCTTTTCATCCGAGGGAAGATCAGCGACACCTCGATGGGACGCGACATCCAGACGCTGCTGAAAGACGGTGTGCTCAATGAACTGTCGATTGGCTACGAAGCTATCGACTATGAGATTGATGAGGAAGCCCGTGTCCGGTATCTGAAGCGAATCAAGCTGTGGGAAGTCTCAATCGTGACATGGGCGATGAACGACCAAGCCACGATTGATGATGTGAAGTCTCTGGCAGAGGAGCTGAGAACGGAAGCCATGAGCGGTAAGATGTCCCGTGCAAGGCTGAACGCGCTGAAACCGTTCATCGCTGTTGTGCGGGAGCTGGTTGAAATCCTCAGCCCCTTCTTGGAGACGCAACCCACACCTGAGCCGGAACCCGAACCTGAGCCTGAACCGCCCAAAAAGCAGAAGAAGACCAAAACAGACGGGATGATTTTTGAGATTGTCCCGGCAACACAAACAGGAGGTAATTGACTATGAAACTGACCCCGGAACAGCTTGCGCAGCTTATCGCGCAGATTTTCGCAAACCTCATCGCTGCGGGCAAGGACCCCGCCAGCATCACGACCGAGGACATTATGGCTGAGCTGGACGCCGTTGTCGAGCAGAACGGTGAGCCTGCCGCCGAGCCGGAGGGCGAACCCGCTGCCGAGCCGGAGGGCGAACCCGATGCGAAGGCCGACGGCGATGGCGCCCTTAGCGTGACCCCTGAGCTTATCCAGCAGATTATCGACGCGCTGGGCGCCGGGAAGTCCACCGAGCCTGCTGTCGAGCCGAAAGCGGCTGCGGAGCCTGCCGCTGTTCAGCAGAAGTCTGGCGGTCCTGCCGCTCAGCCGAAGGCCGCGCCGCAGCGCAAGTATGCGGGCATCTTCCTGAGCACTCCCCCCGTTCGCGGCGGCGTCCAGCAGGGCAGCGACTTCAAGACCCGCATCGCCTCCATGTCCGAGCGTGATCGCCGGAAGGCAACCTTCGGCGCGTTCGGTCGTGCGGTGAAGTGCATCCACGCTTCCCACGGCGACCCTGAGCAGGCGGCGTTTACTGCCGAGCGTAAGTTCCGCGATGCGGAGATGGCCCGCGAGTTCAAAGCTCTGTCCGCCACCTCCCCCTCTGATGGCGGCTACCTTGTGCCGGAGATTTACGCCAGCGAGATTATCGAGCTGCTGTACCCCGCCACCGTCATCTATGAGCTGGGCGCCCGTCGGCTGGGCATGGCGAACGGCAACCTGAACCTGCCCAAGATTAAGACCGGCTCCCGCGCGATGTACACCGGCGAGAACCGCTCCATCCCCAAGACCGCCCCCAAGTTCGGCAACCTGAAGCTGTCCGCCAAGAAGCTGACCGCGCTCATCCCGATGAGCAACGACCTGCTGCGCTCCACCAACTTTGACAACGATGTCATCGTCGGTCAGGATGTGACGAAGCAGATGGCGCTGGGTATTGACTGGGGCGCGTTCCTCGGCACCGGCGGCGAGTTCCAGCCTCTGGGCCTCCTCCACAACAAGGGTGTGCTGAATATTGATGTGACCAGTCTGGACGCCGAGTACGCCAAGAATGGTGTGCTGACCGCGATGTTCCCGAACTATCTGGTCGCGTCTGTGCTGAAGAACAATGTCTTCGCTGACGGTCTGGGCTTCGTGTTCAACACCTCTGTCGAGCAGTTCTTCAAGTCCCTGCGTGACAATGTGGGCGGCTTCATCTTCGCTGAGGAGATGAATAAACAGGGGACGCTGGTTGGCTACCCGTACCGCACCACAAACCTGCTGGAGACCACCGGCGGCAAGACCTGCATCGTCTTCGGTAACTGGAACGATCTGGTCATCGGCGAGCAGGGCGCTCTGGAGATCGAGACCAGCCGCGAGGGTTCGTGGACCGACGACGCGGGCAACCTGATTTCCGCGTTCGAGAACGACCAGACGCTCATCCGCGCTATCAACCATGTGGACACCGGCCTGCGCCATGACGAGAGCTTCGCCGTGGCTACGAAGGTCGCCGTCCCCGTCTAATAAGGGAGGGTAAAGCAATATGAAACGCGAGCTTTTTCAAAATATTCTGGCGCTGCCCTACAGCTCCGGCGACGCCATCGACCGCGAGGGTTATCTCTCCGCTGTCGTCGGCGCTACCGTGGGTTCCACCGGCAAGCTGACCGTGACCATTGAGCACAGCGACGACGGGGAGAACTTCGTCCCCGTTACCGACCCTCTGGTCTTCCCTGAGCAGAAGACCGAGGACGGCAAGTTCGTCTTTGAGCAGCCCGTGGGCGCCGAGGACGCGGAAGGCCCGGTGGAGGCCGAAGGTGTTGTCAACATTGATGTTGACCTTGTGGGGCTGATGAGCTTCATCAAGTTCACCGTGGAAGGCGCCACTTCGCTTGTCGTCGTTTTGGGCGACAGCACCGTTCAGCCGGTGTAAGGAGGGCCATCATGCCGAGATTTTATAAGCCCATTAAGCCGTCTGCCAATAAAGCGGCGGCTCCTGTTGCGGAGACCAAAGCCCCGCAGGAAAAGGCGGAAAAACCGCCGAGAAAACCGAAGACTGAGACCGGCGAGCAGTAGTTCGCCGGTCTCCCAGATAGGAGGTCAGTATGCTTGCAGCAAACGCATTGACGACGCTCGAACGCATGAAGCTGATGCTGGGCTTGACGAACAAGGATGCCACTATTGATAAGCTGAAGCTGATGCTGGGGTTGTCTGCGGACAGCGAGATACCGCCAGAGCAACTGGAGCAAATGCTCGGTCTGGCAGGGGCTGAGGATGCGCAGACTGACCTCATCGTAGAGCTGCTGATTAACAAGGCGTCGGCGTGGATTGAGCGCATGACCGGGCGGCACCTCGGAAAGCAGACTTATCACCAGTGGTACGATGCCGACGGCTCGCAGGAACTGGTGTTGATTGAATATCCCATCATCAGCATCGAGAGCATCAAAGAAGATGGTAAGCTGGTAGACCCGCGCCGGTATGATTTCGGGCAGACCGGTCATATCGGCGTGGTGTACCGTGACGAAGGCTGGCTGAGAGCAGGCTGGAGACGCGGGCTGGCGTATGACATCGTAGCCCTGAAACGGGTTATCGAAGTGGAGTACACCGCAGGCTATGTCCTGCCGAAAGATGCCGCAGAAGATGATCCGCAGACCCTCCCCGCAGACCTCGAAGGTCTGGTGTGGGATATGGTGGCGCAGGCATACGCCAGCTTGCAGAACGGCTCGCAGGGGCTGAGCGCGTTTTCCATCTCCGATGTTGATTGGAAGTTCGACAAGTCCACAAACCCGGAGTGGGTGCGGCTCGTCAACCTGTATCGGAGGTACTGAGTATGGACGGACTTGATACCCTGCTGGCTGATTTTAACCGGCTGAAAGAAAATTGCCGAAAGCTGGAGGGGCAGAAAATCGTGGTGGGTATCGTCGGCAAGGCTGGTTCCGATGTGCTGAAGATAGCCCACGCGCATGAGTACGGTGTACCCGGCAAGCTGCCGGAGCGTTCCTTTATCCGCAAGAGCTTTGATGAGGACAAAGCCAAGCTGGGCGCGATTGTTGACGAACAGGTCAGCCAAGTTCTGGCAGGGAAAAAACCTGCGGAAGCAGCGGCAAACGCCATCGGCGCGCAGGCCGCGCAGATGGTACAGAGCTTCATTGACGAGAACCGTGTACAGCCCCCGTCCGACTTTACGAAAAAGCGGATTCATACCACGCTGTATGAAACCGGTACGCATATCCGCGACCGTATAAGCTGGGAGGTGGAGAAAAAGTAATGTTCTATAATACCCCGCGACTGCCTCGGACATTACTCCATCCGCTGGTGGCTTATGCGCAGGTTTATGAGCCGGGTCCCGGTGGGCAGTCTCGACCGGTCACAAAGGCCGTGTCAGTTTTTAAGGGAGCGGTGCTGCCGCTGTCCAATGAGGACTGGAAACTGCTGCCGGAAGGCTCCTATACCCAGAACTCGCAGAAGCTCTACACGGACGACCCGGTGTCATTGACGCCGGGTCAGATCGTCCGTGATACCTTCGATGGGCAGAGGTACACCGTGAAGACTATGCTGGCGCACAACAGCATCCACCCCATGCTGCGCTATATCGTGGAAGGGGTGGTTGGCAAGTGACTATTGCACAGGCCCGTAACGCGATTTGGGAGAGACTGAAGGAGCATATCGGCTGTCCGGTTGTACTGGCAGATGAAAACCAGCCTATGCCGGAACCGCCGTACTGCTACTATAGCGTTCTGGCTCCCAGAATCACAAACCATGCGTTCGGATTGACCGAGCTTGTGGAAACGCCGGAGGGCTTTGTCCGGCGACGCTCTGAGCCGGTATCGGCAACGATGTCCTTCACATTTTGCAGCGTGAGCCGGGATGCACCCGGCGGCTACATACATGGCGAGGATGAGGCTTTAGAACTGGCGGAGAAAGCCCACGGCTTTTTCCTGCTGAACGGTCACAACATCGTGACCGAATACGGCGATATTGTCATCCAGAACATCGGCGGCGTAACGAACCGCTCCGGCTTTCTCGTGACGGACACAGTACGCCGCTATGGTTTCGATATTCGGTTCGGCTATATTCGAGCCGATGAGATGCCGACAGAAACAATTCAGAATCCGGGGAATCCCCAAGGGTTCTACAAGTAAGGAGGAAAAAAGTCTATGGCAAGAGATGTAATCGTTGTTGTTCAGCGGGACGCTCTGCCGACCGAGAAAGAGAGCTTGGACATCCTGTTCATCTCGACGACTGGCGCTCAGCCGGTTAAGGTGTACCGGGATGTGGCGAGCGTCGAGGCGGTGTACGGTGAAGACGGTCCTACCCCGAACGCGAAGATCGTCAGAAAGGTCACGACCCTGCTGAATCAGGGCAAGACCACGCTGGCGGAAACGCTGGTGAACAAGTTCAAAATCGTCGGCTTCGAGCCACCCAGCGCCAAGCCTGCGCTCCCTGCAACCTTCTCCATCGGCTTCCCTGCCGACGCTCTGGACCAGCCTATCGAGGCTGACAAAGAGCTGTGGGTGAAGTTCGGCGGGGATGATAACGCCATCGTCAAGCTGACCACTGCGGATGAAATCACGACCGGCGCGGAGCTTGCCGCGCTGTTCGCTGATACGAGCTTCAGCAAAGGCGGCAAGACCTATGCCGCAGCGGTTGACGGCGTGGCGGTCAAGTACACCGCAACCGAGGACGGCGCCGCTGATTCCATCCCTGAGCTGTTCAGCATCTATACAGATGAGAAGCGGCTGGAGGAGCTGGCTATCGCTGCGGAGGTCGATTTCGTCAATGGGTCGAACGCGCTGAGCGCACCTGACGCCCTCATTGAGACCATCAAACAGTTCCAGCAGGACGAGGACAACGATTGGTACTACTTTATGACCGACCGTGATGAGCCGGAGTTTGTAAGGGCGCTGTCGAAGTTTGCGGAGGCCAGCGAGCCTTCTGAGGCTGAGCTGGGCGTTGGCGTCGAAGACCATCGGAAGTTCTACATGGGCCAGACCACCGACAAGAACTTTGCGGACAACACGGCCCGCGCCGCTGTCATCTACACCAGCGAGGAGCTTATCAGTGAGGAGCCGGATGCTTCCTATACCGGCAATGTCGGGCCGTTCTACCCGAAGAATGTGACATGGAAGTTCAAGCGTCCGCAGGACGGCTGTGCTCCGGCCAGCGCGGGGACGAAGCTCATCTCCCTGCCCAAGCTGACCGAGGGCGAGCGCGATCAGCTCATCGAGAACCATGTGAACTTCTTGACTGAGGAGTACAAGAGGCAGTATGTCAAAGAGGGCGTCTGCCTCAACGGTGAGTTCATTGATGTGGTGCTGGGCGGCGACTGGATTGCCAAGCGGATGCGCGATCTGCTTTATGACATCCTGCTGGAGAACGCCAACATCGACTACAGCGACGCGGGCTTCGGCCTGATTGCTACGGCGGTATTTCAGGCGTTGTCCGAGGCCGCAGACGGGAGCCATAACATCATCGCCCGCGACCAAGAGAGTAACGCCGGTATCTTCACCGTGAACATTCCCACATACGCGGACAGCACTGAGGAGCAGCGCCGGAACCGCGTCATGCCGGACATCACATGGGAAGCCCTGCTGTGCGGCGCCGTCCATCAGGTCAAAACCAAAGGCGTCCTTCGCGCGACGCTGTAAGAGGGAGGAGAACTATGGGAACTCTTTTGAGAAACTATGACCCCGAAAAGGTCAATGTGTTTTTTAACAACCGCCAGCTCCGAATGTTCGGTGACGACATCTTTAAGCTGGCCCGGAACGGCGATAATGTATCGCTGAAGGTTGGCGTTCAGGGAGACGGCACCTATGTCGAGAACGCGGATAAGTCCGGTACGCTCACGGTCACACTCCAGCAGACCTCCCCGGACATCCAGTACCTCGAAGACTGCGCGGAGAAGAAGACCGAGGGAAGCCTCGCGGTCATGGATGTCAACGACGACGGCAGAAACATCTTTGCGATGAACTGCCGCGTTCAGAAACTGCCTGAGCGCGGACGGGGCAAGGACGCAGCAGATGTGGCTTTCGTGTTCCTCATCCCACGGCTTGAACTCAACTGATGCCGGAACATTGGGGCGGAACATTTACACCTCCGCTCCATATTCAGGCGCGAAAGTCGAAAATCAGACACGAAAGTTCATCGAATGTTCCGGGTAATGTTCCGGCAATGTTCCGCCAATGTTCCGCAGAATGTTCCGGCCTGTCAGTAGCAGGGCTTTAACCGTTGGTAGTAGATTCAGTACCCAACAGTAGTAGCTCTGCTACTGGCAGTTTAGGTACGGAACAATGGAACATTCAATCTTATAGAAGGTACAAAATAGAGGAATTAGAGAACGCAACCCGCATTATGCGTCTCTAATTCCTCAGATATGGGCGTATTATACGCGCGCGTGAACGCGGAGGCCCAAAACGATAAATTTTGAAGGAGTGTATAGGCTATGGCAAGAACGAAAACTGTATTGGTGAACGATGTGGAGTACGAGCTTCAGAGCGTCAACTTTTCGTGGTACTCCAACCTGACCGACCTTTACATCAACCCCGCGCATGGGCGGAAGAACACGGCGAAGTACACCGATGCGCTTATCAAAGGCTGCGTGGTGAAGCCTGCCGAGGTTGCAAAGGCCGGGTTGAAGTTCTTCGACGATCAGGACGATCTCGCTACGCCGGGTGAGCTGGTACGCGAGATCGAGAACTTTCTTGCGGAGAGAGGCGGACCCGGCAGCGGCAAGGACAAGAGCGCGACTTAACGAGCGTTTTTGGCGGATGGTATTTTGCATGGGCGGCATCAGCTACAGCGAGCTGAAAGCGATGGACATTTACGAGTTCATGGAAGCTGAGCAGGCCCGCATACTCTGGCAGACCGACTGGAACAAGAAGGAATCGAGTTGACACCGGAAGGGAGGGGAGACTTGTGGATGAGGCCCGCAGCCTACAGTACAGTATTGAGGTAAAGACGAATATTGAGAAGGCCGAGCAGGATATACAGAGCCTAATCAGCCAATGCGGTAAGCTGCGGGCGGAAGCCTCCGGCGGTATTGACATCAACGCTGATGTGGACATCGGCGAAGCTGCCGAGAATATCCGAGAGCTGACCGAGGACATCGGCGATTTTCGGGCTGACGCGGGAGCCGGTGTTGTTATCAACGCCGACACCGAGAGAGCCGAAGAAAATGTGCGCGAGCTGACCGAGGGAATCGGAAGCATCGAGACCGGTACGGTTGAAGTTGATGTTGATACAGAAGAAGCTCAGGACAATGTGAAAAGACTGGCGGAGCGTGTTACGAATCTCGGACACGACCCGCCAGACATCAAAATTGACGCTGATACCTCGGAGGCTGAGCGTAATATCCGGGACCTGACCGATGACATCGGCGATCTGTCGGATGATGCCAGTAGTATCGGTTCGGCTTTCCGCAAGTCCTTCCTTGCTGGTGTTGACAGCGGTAATTCCTTCGCCTCGTCCCTCCGGTCGGGTGTGGGCGGGGCGATTACATACGCAGGCGAAAAAGTAACCGAGTTCAAAGACAATGTTGTTACGCGCATGAAGGGCGCGGCGGACAATGTTGTCAGCAGTGCAAAGAGCATCGGGCAGGGCTTCGCTCACCCGATAGAGACCATCAAGACCGGGCTGGGCGGAGCGATAGACAGCGCGAAGAATAAGTTCGTCAGCTTTGTCCGTGGCGCCGACGACGCAGCAGACGCTGCGGATGATGTCGGCGATGCTGCCGCCGGAGCCAAGCCGGATGTGGAAGGTCTGGGTGAGGCGGCAGAAAAGTCCGGCAGCAAATTCGAGAAGCTGGGCGACATCCTGAAAGGCATCGGCAAGGCCGCAGTAGTCGGCGTAACCGCTGCGACGGTTGCGGTTGGCGGCTTTGCCGCTGCTTCTGTTAATACAGGGATGGCCTTTGATTCGTCCATGTCGCAGGTAGCAGCCACGATGGGCTACACCGTTGACGAGCTGAACGATTCGACCTCTGAGGCAAGCCAGAATTTCTCGCAGCTTCGAGAGTTTGCGATGGAGATGGGCGCGAATACCGCCTTCTCGGCGTCGCAATCGGCGGACGCCCTAAATTACATGGCGTTGGCGGGTTACGATGCTGAGACCTCCATGGCCATGCTGCCGAATGTGCTGAACCTTGCGGCGGCTGGCGGCATTGAGCTTGCATCGGCTTCCGACATGGTGACAGACGCACAGTCCGCGCTGGGCCTCACGCTGAAAGAGACCAACGAGCTGGTTGACATGATGGCAAAGACATCCAGCAAGTCGAATACCAGCGTTGCTCAGCTCGGCGAGGCCATCCTGACCGTCGGCGGTACAGCAAAAACGCTGTCTGGCGGTACGACAGAGCTGAACATGGCTTTGGGCGTTCTCGCCGATAACGGTATCAAGGGCGCGGAGGGCGGCACCGCTCTCCGTAACATGATACTGTCCTTGTCTGCTCCTACGGACAAGGCTGCGGCTCAGTTGAAGGCGATGGGCGTTGAGGCGTTTGACGCCGAGGGCAACCTGCGGCCTCTGAATGAAACTTTCGGAGATCTGAACGGCGCCTTGTCCACGATGACGCAGGAGGAGCAAACACAGGCGCTCAACGCGATTTTCAACAAGGTTGACCTGAAATCCGTAAACGCCATGCTCGGCACCAGCGCAGAACGCTTCGATGAGTTGAGCGACAGTATCGCAAACTCCAAGGGCGCAGCGCAGGGTATGGCAGATACCCAGCTTGATAATCTGGCCGGTGATATAACACTTTTCAAGAGCGCCTTGGAGGGTGCTCAAATCGTCATTTCTGATGAGCTGACCCCATCCCTGCGGGAGTTCACACAGTTCGGCACAGAGGCCGTCACGAAGCTCTCTGACGCCTTCCAAGAGGGAGGGCTGACCGGGGCGATGGGCGCCCTCGGAGGCATCCTGAGCGACGGCCTCGGCATGATTATCGAGAAGCTGCCGATGGCGATTGACGCCGGGATGCAGCTACTCGGCGCTTTGGGGCAGGGCCTGCTGGACAATATGCCGCTCATCATCGACGCGGCAATCCAGATCGTGACCACGCTCGGCAAGGGAATCCTGAGCAGCCTGCCGGTACTGGCAGGGGCGGCTATGCAGGTCGTTGCATCGCTGGCCTCTGGCATCGCAGGGATGCTGCCGGAGCTGATACCGTCTGTTGTCGAGACGGTGATGCTTATAGCGAGTACGCTGATTGAGAATCTACCCCTCATCATCGACGCAGGGATGCAGCTCATAAGCGGTTTGGCTGACGGCATCATTGGGGCGATACCGATACTCATTGAGCAGCTACCGGAGCTGATTAACCAGATACTCGGCTTCCTGACGGAGAGCCTGCCGGTGATTCTGGAACAGGGCGCAGCTATCCTGACCTCGATTGCAGACGGGCTGATTGGCGCGATACCTCTGCTGGTTGATATGCTGCCGGAGGTCATTTCGTCCATTATTGGATTTGTCACAGAAAACCTGCCCACGATTTTGACACAGGGCGTTCAGATTCTCACGACTTTGGCGACCGGCATCATAAGTGCGCTGCCTGAGCTGATAAGCCAGATACCGGCTATCATTTCTGGCATCGTCGGAACGCTGAGCGAGAATTTCCCGTCCATCGTTTCGACTGGCGTGACGCTTCTGCTGGAGCTTGGGTCTGGAATCATATCCGCGATACCGGAGCTTTTGGCTCAGCTCCCCGCGATTGGCGCGGCTATCCTCGGTGCGTTCGGTGAAATCCCCGGCATGGTGATAGATGTCGGCAAAAACATCGTGGAGGGTCTGTGGGGCGGCATTTCGTCGATGGCGAGCTGGGTGGCCGATAAGGTCAAGAGCTTTGCAGGCGGCATCGTAGACGGTATTAAGGGTTTCCTTGGAATACACAGCCCGTCCACTGTCTTTGCTGAAATCGGCGACAACATGGCCCTTGGCCTCGGCGGAGGCTTTGGTGAGGGCATGAAGGGCGTCACAGAGGATATTAAGGGAGCAATCCCGACAGACATTGACGGGCCGGAAATCAACATTCCAGCCCCCGATGTGCCTGACCCCAAGACGCCAAATGCACCGCCGGATTTGACCTATGGCGTGTACCCGAATGTGGAGAGCTACGACCTGCCGGGTAACGGCGGACCAGTGTTCTATTCCATAAACACCGCTACAGGTGACGACGATTATGACCCGTCGGATGGCGACGGTACGCCTAAGCCTGCACCCGGCGGCGGAAACGGTGATTATCCTGATCCGGTCGGTGGAAACCCCGGCGGCGGAGACGGCCCGTCTGAGGTTGTCTTTGCGCCGGAGGTAAAAATCGAAATCGTGGTACAGGGCAACGCCGATGACGCAGCTCTGGAGGAGCTGAAGGCTACGCTCAGAGAAGAATTTGAAGCGAAGATGAGAGAGCTGTTTGCTGAGTTCCGCGAGGAGGAACTTCAGCGGGCGGCTCTGAAGAACCAGTTTGCATTTTGATGGGAGGTGTACGGCATGGCATATACGCTGACTGGCAGAAAGAGCGGAACCGTCCGGTTTGAGCCGCGCTCTACGGGCGTGGTTGAGAAGGAAAGCGAGAGCTACAGCAGCTCGGTCACATCGAATCCGATTGAAGACGGAGGCGAGATAAACGACCATGTGAACAATGCCGCCGGAACCCTCAGCATCTCCGGCACGATTATTGGCGGAGATGGCGCGATCAGTGCATTGAAGGCGATGCGGGCGAAGCGCGAGCTGATTACCTATATCGGCGTTACGCGGATGTCGAATCTGGTGTTTACAGCTTTGAAGTTTGAACGCTCGTCTAAGAACAAAAACGGTGCGGCCTTCTCAGCCACGCTGAAACAGGTGCAGACCGCCGCGTCTGAGTATGTCCCAATGGACGCGGCGGTCTCCATGACGAGCCAAGATGACGGGAAAAGTTCTGACCGGCAACTGGCAAAGACCGCGAATTACGGCCTCACCGTGATAGCCATACAGACGGTGAGTTCGTCCAGCGCGGAGAGGTATGAGGAAGCGTACAGGCAGACCAGCAGCTCCGCTCCGCTCACGCGGCAGACGGGCGGCTATGCAGGTTTGGCAGTAATGTGAAGGAGGTGCGGGTATGGCTCTGCAACTGGTTGACCTTAACTCGGATGTCGAGTATCTGGCGATTGATGTGTCGCAGATTCCGTACTCGTTTTCCGTGAAGCTGGTCGATAAGACCTACACCTTTACGGTGAAGTATAACGACGCAGGGAAGTTTTTCACGGTGGACCTGCTGGATGTGAACGGGAATGTTCTGGCCTTCGGTGAGGTTATCCGGTACGGGCGCCCGCTGTTCAATGTTGTGGAGGATGAGCGGTTTCCGATACCGGTCATCATCCCGTCCTGCATCACTGATACCGATGTGTCTGAGGTGACATGGGAGAACTTCGGAAAAGATGTGAAGCTGTACTTGTATGACAGGAAGGTGAGCTGATATGGCATTTTGGATTCGAGCGGCTACGCTCACGATTGGAAATAACAAGTACGATTTGGACGGGCTGGATTTCGCCTTTGAAATCCCGTTCGAGGACAGCGATGAGCCGCCGGTGGCTACGGTGAAGGTTACGAACCTCTCCGCCAACACCCGCAACAACATCAAGAAGAATGACCCTGTTGTGCTGAACGCGGGGTATGAAGGCGATGTGGGCTGCATCTTGGTCGGCAGGGTCGTCGGTCTGAAACATAAGCAGAACAATGTGGACTGGACCTCGACGCTGACCGTGCAGCCCTGCGCCGACGAGATTCTGGGGCGGCTCATCAATAAGACCTACACCGAGAACATAAAGGCGTCTGTGATGATTCGAGACCTCCTGAACATTTTCGGCGTTGAGGTTGCGAAGTGTGAGCTGTCCATAGATACGGTCTACCCACGCGGGCGGGTCTGCCGTGGCAATCTGAAGCAGGTGCTGACGGAGATCGTGGTGAGTGAGTGCAAGAGCCGGTTCATCGTCCGAGCCACTGGGCAAATCTATATCACAAAGGCTGAGGACGGCATAAATAACGGGCTGATTCTCACGCCTGCGACCGGCCTGCTTCGTTCTGATGAGGAGCAGGTGCCTATTCCATTGGAGACAAAAGCCAACTCCCAGAAGACGGGAGAAGACCGCGATGAGGACACGATTTCCCGGTCCTGCCTGCTGAATTACCATGTGGCGACAGCGGAAGTGGTGAAGGTGCAGGCCAGCGATTTGAACGGAAAGTTTCTGGTGGTAAAGGGAAAGCACTCCGGCAGCAGAACAGGCGATTGGAAGACAGACATGGAGCTGAGGCCCTTTAGCCCACCTGCCCCGGCAGCTTCGTCCAGTGGCGGAGGCGGCAGTGGTGGAGGCACCGGCGGACACGCTGTCGGCGATACCGTAAACTTCATCGGGACGCGGCATTATGTCAGCAGCACAGGAGATACCGGCTACAACTGCAAGCCGGGAGAAGCGAGGATAACGCTGATTGCACCCGGCGCGGTGCATCCGTACCATCTGGTCCACACGACCGGCAGCGCATCGACTGTGTACGGCTGGGTGAATGAATCGGATATAGCGTAAAAAAGAGAGGAGGGAGACCGGCGGTGTCCAGTGTAAATCCGTATAACTACGAAGCAATTCACGACCAAAAGCTGCGCGAATCTATCTGCGTCGCAGCCATTGTGAAAGTGATGGCGTTCGACAAAAGCCGGATGACCGTCAATGTTCAGCCTCTCTCAAAACATCTGGAGAACGGTAACTATGAGACCCAGCCGCCGATTTTGCAAGTGCCTGTTGCAGTCACTCGCACCGGCGGCTTTATTTTCAGACCGTGGATAAAGCCGGGGGATGTGGGCGTGGTGGTATATCTCGACCACGACATGGACAGCGCAGTCACCGGCGGCAAGGAGACGAAGCCCATGACAGAGCGCAACCACTCCACAAGTGATGCCATTTTCATTGGCGGCATCGTGTCGAGCGGATTTGCTGCCGACGAGTTCCCGGACAGCGCCCATGTGCTTGCAAAAGAGGACGGGACAATTTATGTCGCTGTCACAGAAGAAATGGTCTCCATCAAGAACAACGATACGACAGCGGATTTTAAGGCTGATTCCGTTGACATCAAGACCACGACGGTGAATATCACAGCAGATGTCCGCGTTACTGGAGAAATCACGGCTACGAAGGACATTCTCGCGGAGAGCAGCATAAGCGGGGCGCATCACACGCACCCCGGATGCTCCGGCGGGTCCACCGGACAGCCCAAGTGAGGAGGGGTGCAGCATGGGAGAGAATATGACGCTGCTGATCGACCCGGAGACCCGTGACCTTGTGTTTGACGCTGAAGGCTCTTTCCAGAAGATATACGATGAGGACACAGTAGTCCAGAATATACGCCATGCTTTGGTGACTTGGAAGCAGGAGTTCTTCGCTGACCCTGAGCACGGCACAGACTACGAACGCATCATGGGTACGAATCAGAACGAGATTGAGGTAGAGGAAATCAAAGAGATTCTTCGAGAGGCTATTTTTCAAGAGCCGAATGTCTCTCGGATTGACACGATGACCGTCACCTATGACGGGCGGAGCATTTCTGCGGAGTTTTCCGCGACCCTTGTAAATGACGAGCAGATCAGTTTGGAGGTGACGGCGTAATGGCAAAAGCAACTGACTGGGGCCTGACCGATGCCGGGTTTAGGCGACCCACTTATGCAGAGCTGCTGGATGCTCTGGAGCATAAAGCACGGGAGCTGTTCGGCTCCAAAGCCAACCTGACCGTACGCTCTCCGCTGGGCATCTTCCTGCGGATATACGCATGGGTGCTGAACCTCCTGTTTTCCACGCTGGAGGATGTGTATAACAGCCGGTTCATTGACACGGCGGTAGGCTCCAGTCTGTATAACCTCGGCAGAGCAATCGGGCTGCGGCTGCTGGGTGCGCAGAAAGCCGTCGGCTATCTGACCTTCTCCGGCGAAGACGGCGTGGAAGTCCCGGAGAGCTTTCTGGCAGAAACCATCGCGGGAGCGCAGTATGTCACGCTGTCGTCTGGCGTAATTACAGACGGCAGTGTAACACTCCCCGCCTCGGCGGTTATACCCGGCCCTGACGGGAACACGCCGGAGAACACGATAACGAATATTACGAATCCGAAATCTGGCATCTATGAAGTCACCAACCAGAAACGGTTTGAGGGCGGCAGGAACACCGAAACAGATGCTGAGTTTCGGGAGCGGTACTATATCTCGGTAGACTTCGCAGGCGGCGTGAACATTGACGCAATCGTAGCTGAGGTCTACGAAAGCGTGGAGGCTGTCATAGCGGTTTCCGGCGAGGAGAACGACACCGATTATGTGAGCGCCAGCGGCCTGCCTCCCCATTCCATCGAGATTGTCGCATACGGCGGTCTGGATGAGGAGATCGCGCAGGCAATCTACCGCCGGAAAGCGGCGGGCATCGAGAGCTTCGGAAACACTATGATTCCGGTCATCACTGCTTCGGGTGCGACGAAGGAGATATACTTCAGCCGACCGGCGCCTGTGAATGTGTGGGTGAAAGTGTTCAACCTCTCGACCGACAGGCATTTCCCGCTGGACGGCATCGAGCAGATAAAGCGGAGCATCGTGGCGTATATCGGCGCTGATACCAGAGGCGGGCTGAACATCGGGCAGGATGTTGTTTGCGTAAAGCTGCCCACCGAAGTCCTGAAAGTGCCGGGGGTGGTGGATTTCGATTTACAGCTCAGTGCAGACGGTGAGACCTATAGCTGGGATAACATCAGCATTTTGTCCCGGCAGAAGGCCGTGACCGATGAAAGCATGGTGGTTGTGATATGAAAGACTACCTGTCCAAGATGCTAAATGCCCTGACCAGCGCATACAGCCGGAAGGATTACGACAACCTCCGATGTGGCCTTTCGCCTGAGACGAACATCGGCAAGCTGTTCGCCGTCTTTGCGTGGGGGCTGAATATGGTCCAAGAGCAGGCAGAGAAGATAAAGGCTTGGGATAATCTGGACAATGCGCAAGGCTCGGTGCTGGACCGTTACGGAGCTAACTTCGGTGTACGGCGTGACGGTACAACAGATGAGTTCTACCGGCTGGAAATCCGAGTAAAAGTGATGTCTCAGCTCAGCGGCGGCGACGATGATACGGTCATCAATGCCGCCGCTGAGCTGTTAGGTGTAGCACCGAGCGACATTGAGCTGGAAGATGATTTTCCGGCCAAGAAGAAGATGATGGTGAACGCTCTGGCTATTCCACCAGAGCGGCAGAAGCTCATAGACCAGATCGCCGCAGACCTGAAGCGCCTGCTTGCCGCCGGTGTCGGCTTTGGGATGTACCTTGTGTATATCTTCCGCCATGTTATCGAGGTCAGCTATGAGCTGGAAGCGTGGAGCTATTCGATGCCGCCATGCAACACGCTGTACTGCGGAACCTTCCCGTGCAGAGCTACGCTGGGATGGACAACACGGTCTGTAATCCGGGCGTCTGTCCGGCTGGACCTGCCGACATATTTGACGCGGTTCTGCGGCACCTACCCTGAGATTGCAACGCTGGGCTGGCTGACCCATGCGGATATTCAGCTCAGCTCCGATGTGCTTCATGCGCTCGCAGACAGCGAGCCGTGCGGAGATATTCTGTGCGGTACTCGCCCGGTGGATGCCACCGTCGGCTGGAGCGAACTGACCTCTGTGCTTGCGTCCGCTTCGCTGGAGACGCTGGCCTATCTGGTGCGCGTATGCGGCACTTACCCGAACACCGCGACACTCGGCTGGGTCATGCGGGCTATAGCTGAGGCAGGCTTCTCCCTTGAAGATATTCAGAGTGACGGAAAGCCCTGCGGAATCGAGCCTGATACCGCAACACTGGGGCAGGTATTACAGTCTATCGCTGCTGTCCCCGGCGACGCCTCCGGGCGGACCTTCGAGCCTCCTGTAGCTGGTGATGAGGAGTGCGGAACGATTCCTTCTGCTTCTACCATCGCTCACCGCATCGAGGCGGCGATCCGCTCCAATCCGGCGCTTGCGGATGTCTCGGTCATTCCGCCGTTTGCAAACACGGAACGGGCGGGAGTGTTCCCGGACAAGGCGACCTTTGCCTTTATCGTCGATGGTGGCGCGGATGTTTCCGCCAGTGCCGAGGGCATCAAGAAAACGCCTGCCAGAAGCGGCATGACGCGCTCTGGCACGACCCCTGAAAGAACAATGACCGGCGGCACTGCCGAGGCAGAGGCGGCAATCTCCGGCTCTGTGGACGGCGTTTTGGTGGATGCTCCATACGAGAACACAGATTGCGGCACTTCGCCCAAGACCACCGGCACAGGTGCTCAGACAGCATCTGAGGCTACGCTTGCTTGCTCTGCGGAGGGATTCACTGCATCCGCGCCGCTGTGCAATACAAAATACTGCGGTCAGAACTGACCGGGAAAGGAGGACGGCATGGCGTTCTACACGGAGGAATATCTCGCAAAGAGGCGAAAGAAGTGGATTGATTCGCTCACCCTGTTCCAGTACGAGGAAGACGGTGTGTGGAAGACCGCGCAGGTCAACAGCAAGACCGTCGAGGGAACTGACCTCATCGTTCTGGCGAACGCTCCCAGCACTGGCAGCAGCGGCAAGATTACCGCTGTGCGGGTTTACGACAGCGACGGCGTACTCGCGGGAAGTGCCACCGTCAACATCGAGCACACCAGCGTCCAAAACACGCTGCTGAAATTCGTGCTCCCGATTAAGGAGGTGTAAATCGTGTACCACAGAACACATTGGCTTGACCATGTGACAGATCAGAACGGCGCAGTCATCCAACAGGGGACGCTTCAGGACCAAGCCCATTTCAACAACATGGAGGTGGGCATCGCGGACGCGAATTTCGCGGCGCAGGTTTTGACAGAGGGCTACCTTCAGCTCCGTCGGCAGGTCGAGCACGACAGCACCGAGATTTTCGCGGAAATTCTCGGTGAGACCCACACGGTGACGCTGACCAACAGCAAGGCGTTTCCGTTCAACTCTACCGTCAGCTCCCCCGTGACGGTAGCACTGACGCAGAACCGCAGGAACCTGTACTACTCCGTAGAAGCAACTGCTGTGAAGGTCAGCGGTGGGCTTTTGGGGGAAATCCACATCACAGACAAGGCGCTTAACGGCTTTAAGGTGTCGTTCGACGGCTCCGCAAAGAGCGTTACGCTGGAGCTGAAAATTAAGGGAGGTATGGCGTAATGGCTACCAAAGTGAAGGTTATCGAGAAGAATGAGGGCCAGAAGATCGCGTGGAAGCAGAGCACCACGAAGCTGACCTTCGGTGACGACGAGCTGATGGTCAATGTCGCCAAGTACCAGAAGGACTGGCCTGTGCAGCTCGACATCTGCGGCGACAGGGACGGGAATCTGGTGCTGGGCGTCGGCGAGGGCCGCTACTATGTGGCTCAGGTTGACATCCCCGCCGTGAAGTACACAGAGCCGCAGCCCATCGAGCCGGATGAGGCTGAGATTGCGGCAGCGGCTGAGAGCGAGAACGGCGAGGGTGGCGGTATGCAGCAGCGGTTCACCCCGGCTGAGGTCATCCCGCTGGAGATGTCCGATGTTACTCTGACCCTGTGGGCCATCAACGGCCTGCGCAAATAAGAAACAGGAGGAAAAACACTATGGCGAACTTTGACACAACCGGTCTCGCGCTGGCGGCAGTCTGCCCCAGCAACAAGATGATTACCGATGATAAGGGGATGCCCAGCTTCTATGTGCAGGTCGGCACTCAGAAGCTGTCCGCTCTGCTGACTGGCGGGGATGATTCCGTTCACCCCGCGTTCCGCGTGAGTGGCGTGGAGCAGCCGAGCATCTACATCGGCAAGTACCAGGGCATCGCGGATGCCAACCGCATTTACAGCCTCCCCGGTGTGGACCCGATGGTCAGCGTTGACCTTGATACCTACGAGCAGTATTGCCGGAACAAGGGCTTCGGTCATCACTGCATCACGGCGGCAGAGTGGGCGTTTCTGGCCCTCTGGTGCAAGAAGAACGGCACTCAGCCCAAAGGCAACAATAACTACGGCAAGGACACCACAGAGAGCATCTATCAGGCCATTCCGGTCCCCGGTGTGCGTGACAGCGGCAGAGTTGCCCGCGTCCTCACTGGCACCGGCCCTCTGAGCTGGCGGCACAATGGGCAGCTCGATGGCATCTGCGACCTGAACGGCAACATCTGGGAATGGGTTGCGGGCATCCGCCTTGTACGGGGCGAGCTTCAGGTCATTCCGTATAACAACGCTGCTGACCCTGATGTGGACACCGGCGCGGCCTCTGCCCAGTGGAAAGCCGTCAAAGCGGCGGCGACTTCGTGGGAGGATCTGTTTATCACCCCGAACGGTCAGGGAACGACTGCGGGCAGCATCAAGCTGGACTATGTGTCCGGTCATTGGCAGTGGCAGGCTGCGGCTATCGCCAGCCAGAGCGACAGCAGCCGGTCTGGTACTTTCGCTGCTACCACCTGCACCGGTCTGAGCGCCACCGCCAAGCTGTATTTGCAGGCGATGGCTCTGATGCCGGAGGACGGTGCCGCTGCGGAGGACTACAACGGCGACCACTTCTGGGCCAACAATGCTGCTGAGGAACGCTGTGCGTTTCGTGGTGGCAGCTGGTACGATGGCGCGCTCGCTGGGGTGTTCGGCTTGGACTTCGACAATCCGCGCTCCGATGTCAGCTGGCGCCTCGGCGGGCGCCCCGCTTTTGTCGAACTGGAAACTGAATAACTGGTAACTGACGGGGCGGGCGATAGCCCGCCCCTCCTACCGCTCCCGAAGGGAGCGGTAGGATTTACACTTTGGAGGTATTGTGATGGGACGGTTCGAGCGTAATACGGCGAGAGACTTTGGCGGCAGTTATACCCCGCCAGATGTGGAGGCCGGGGTCCGCCCGAAAAACTTCATCCTGAAGGAGAAAATCAGCGACATGATGAAGTACGGATTGTCGCTGGTGAATAGCTTCCCTCGGCGTGACCGCAAGCTGGCTGATACTATGCGGGATGCCATGCTGGAGATGTACCGGCTGTCTGTTCGGTTAGAGCGGAAGTACCACAAGAAGACGACGCTGGAAGACCTTGACATCGAGCTTGCGGTCCTGAAGGAGTTTGTCGTGCTGGCCTCGGACAAGGACTACTGCGGCGAAAAGTTCGCGCCGCCTCTCACAATCCATCAGAGAGAAGTCTGGAGCCGTTTTAACGATGAAATAGGCAGAATCATAGGCGGCTACAAAAAGTATCTGGAAACAAAGTAGCTGCATATGTCGGGAACGGGCTAAGATTGTGCTCGCCGTGTGCGATTCGTGGTGGCAACTGGAACAATGGCGCGAACGCTGGGGTGTTCAACTTGAACTTCAACAATCCGCGCTCCAATGTCAACTGGAACATCGGCGGGCGCCCCGCTCTGCCCTCTGCCGGATATGTGTGCCGGGTCTTACGGGACCCGGCAGGCGCAGAAGGAGGTCAAAGGAGCCTGTTTCCGCTCCGGCTGAAACCAAGTCGGCGAAAACCGTATAGCCGCGAAGGTGGAAACGCCAAGCGCGGCACAGGAGAAGTGATATGTGAATATTTTAGACGGCGTTTTTGATGAGATGACCAGTTTTGAGTGGCTGGAGCGGTCTTACCGGAAAGCCCGGAGGCAGAAACGGTATCGCCCGGAGGTCCTGAAGTTTTCCTCAGACTTGGATGCGAACCTGCTGACTATTCAGGCGCAGCTCAGGGATGAGGCTTTCCATTTCGGGCCGTACCGCAAGCACTGGGTATATGTGCCGAAGAAGCGTATGGTGATGGCTCTGCCGTTCGACAGCCGCGTCGTGCAGTGGGCGATCTATCTGGAACTGAAGCCCTTTTACCAGAAGCTGATGATTGAGGATAGCTACGCCTGTCTGGACGACAAAGGCTCTCTCGCTGCGGCACAGCGTCTGCAATACTGGCTTCGGCAGATTGAGCATAAGCCGGGTTGGTACAGCTTGAAGCTGGACATCTCGAAGTATTTCTACCGGATAGATCACGCCGTACTGCTGAATATTCTGTCGCAGCGAATCAAAGATGACAGGCTCATGCGGCTAATTGAAAACATCGTCAACTGCGACGGTGAGAAGTTTGGTCTGCCGCGTTTCATGGGGCCTGATGATGTTGAGGCAGAGGAGTGGCTGGGAGATGTAGGGATGCCAATAGGCAACCTGACCTCCCAGCTATTTGCTAATATCTACCTTAACGAGCTGGACCAGTTTTGTAAGCATCGGCTTCACATCAATAAGTATGGCCGGTACATGGACGACACGGTAGCCCTTGCGCCGGACAAGGCCACGGCGAACGACTGGGAATCTGAGATAGAGGGTTTTTTGGCGGAACGCCTGCATCTCGACCTCAACCGGAAAACCGCGATTCGTCCCGCAGACCAGAATATCGAGTTTGTGGGCTATATCATAAACGCGCACAGTATGCGTCTGCGGAAGTCTACTGCGCGTCGGATGAAATCAGCCTATCACTGCATCTGCGCCGAGTATTTTGCCGGTCGAATGTCAGAGGCAAAATTTCAGCGCAAGGTAGCTGCTTATGAGGGCATGATGAGGCACACCGATAACACAGGGCTGCGGCATCAAATGAACAAAATCTACATCCACGAAGGAGCGAAAGCAGGAGTGAGTAATCTTCAGATTATCCAAGCTCTCAGCGAGATCGTTGAGAAGCAGAATTATATCATCCGCCAGCAGGCGGACGCGCTGGCTCAGCATGATGCGGTCTGTATGGAGGAGCAAATCGCCGAAGTGAACGGGCTGGTAAGCCACTATCTGGGCCGGTTGGAAGCCGAATAGTTTGCGCTGTCAGTCGCGTCCGTTGGAGGCGGCTGCTTTATTACAACGAATCAGGAGGTAGCTTTATGAGCATACAGGAGCTTCTTTTGAAGGGGGGCGGGATTGTTTTTGCCCTGCTGACTTTGGTGCAGATTACCCCCATCAAAGTCAACCCGTGGTCTGCCATCGCGCGAGCAATCGGGAAAGCCCTTATCGGGGGCGACATCATGGCGAAGCTGGAGGAGCATATTCGTGTGGACGATGAACGGGACGCAGATATGCACCGATACCGCCTGCTCCGGTTTAATACGGAGCTTTTGCGGAAGACCCGGCACACCAAAGAGGAATTTGATGAAATCCTTTACAGTGTCACCTACTACGAGAGGTACTGCGAGGACCACCCGAAGTATGAGAACAACAGGGCTGTTCTTGCAATCGAGAACATCAAGCGGGTGTATAAAGAGTGCATGGAAACCAACGACTTCCTGCTCTGAGGTGATGAACTATGACAGCATCAAAAAAGAGAACACCGAGTACGGTGATTGCCGGATTCCGACGGTACAGGCTGAAGCGGCTGAGGGAACGCATGGCCTACCAACAGAAGAAGCTGGAGCTACGGGCTGCTGCTCAACAGAGCAGCAGCTCTCTTTTGTGGGTTTGGGAGTTCAGCAAGAAAGCCGTGCTCATCTGCTTCCTGTTTTATATCGTGACCCAAATATACGCGATGGTCGTGATGGTCCAGTTCATGGATTTCAGCTATCTGGGTTCGCTGATTGACAGCACAAAGGAGCTGACGCGGGACTGCGTATTTGCCTATCTCATTAAGGCGGGGCTTGAAAACATCGGGAAGATATGGTTCTCCCACAAGATGCCGCCGGATTCAGAATCAACAGGGCTGGGCTGATAAAGGAGGGAACGAAAGTGCTTACTGGAAAAAACAACGACGAGAAAATCTGGAACTACCTGAAAGCGAAGGGATTCAGCGATTACGGTGCCGCAGGCGTGATGGCAAACACGCAGGCGGAGAGCGGCAACAACCCGCAGAACCTCCAGAACATCTACGAGAAGAAGCTGGGCTTCACTGACGCGACCTATACGGCGGCGGTGGACAACGGCAGCTATGGCAACTTCGTCCGGGACAGCGCGGGCTACGGGCTGTGCCAGTGGACATTCTGGAGCCGGAAGCAGAATCTTCTGACTTTCGCTCAGGCCCAGAAGAAGTCTATCGGAGACTTGGAGATGCAGCTTGACTTCCTGCTGAAAGAGCTGTCCGAAGGGTACGGCTCACTGCTGGAGAAGCTGCGGTCTGCCGGTTCTGTGAAGGAAGCCTCTGACGCATTCATGCTTCAGTTCGAGCGCCCCGCTGACCAAAGCGAGGCGGCAAAAAACAGGCGAACGAGCTGTGGTCAGCAGTTCTATGACAAGTTCGCCGCAAAGACCAAAAAGGAGGAAGGCAAAATGAGTAACAGTCCGCTCGTGTCCTACACGAAAATTTCCCCGAACCGGAATAGCCCCCGGAACCACGCCATCGACCGCATCACGGTGCATTGTGTCGTTGGTCAGTGCTCTGTGGAGACTATCGGGAATGTGTTCGCCCCCACATCGCGGCAGGCGTCCAGCAACTACGGTATCGGCCCCGACGGGCGCATCGGAATGTACTGCGAGGAGAAGGACCGCTCGTGGTGCTCGTCCAGCAGCGATAACGACCATCGGGCAGTCACGATTGAGGTTGCCAGTGATACCGCGCATCCCTATGCGGTCAAAGATGCCGCGTATCGGGCCTTACTGGACCTGTTGACGGACATCTGCAAGCGCAATGGCAAGAAAAAGCTGCTCTGGTTTGGGGACAAGACCAAGACCCTTGCCTATGCGCCCAAGAGCGATGAGATGGTGATGACCGTGCATCGCTGGTTTGCAAACAAATCGTGTCCGGGGCAGTATCTGTATGATCTGCACCCTGAAATGGCCGCAGAGGTTACGAAGCGGCTGGGCGGCGGGACAGCATCCGCCCCCACGACTTCTACCGCGCAGACCAGCTCCGGCTCCGCCGCGTTCAAAGACTATCTGGTGCGCGTGAGTGTCACCGACCTGAACATCCGCAAAGGCCCCGGTACGAACAACGCTGTTGCTGGTGTCATCAAGCCGGGTGTGTACACAATCGTTGCCGAGAGCACCGGGCATGGTGCGACCAAGTGGGGCAAGCTGAAATCTGGCGCGGGCTGGATTTCGCTGGACTTCTGCAAGAAGGTTTGAGGAGGAAAGGGCCATGAGTGAATTTCTGTCCAATTTGTTGATTGCCGTTATCACGGCAGCGGTTCCCGTTCTTACGACCTACGCGGTCAAGCTCATCAAGCAGGTGGGCGCAAGTGCCGCCGCCAAGACTGATGACGCCAAGAAACAGGGCTATGCAAACGAGATTGCGTTGGCGGTCTCTGAGGCGGTGTCGATGGTCAGTCAGACCTATGTGGATTCTCTCAAAAACTCCGGCGAGTTTACGAAGGAAGCCCAGAAGAAGGCCGCAGAGAAGGCTTTGGCCGCCTGCCTTGCTTCTATCAGTCCTGCTGCGCAAGAGTTTATGGAAAGCGTGTACGACGACATCACCGAGTATCTGACCACGAAGATTGAGGCTGAGGTACGCAATCAGAAAACCGGCATCGGCCATCTTATCGCGTGATCGCAGCGGCTAAGAGAGAAAAGAACCAGTGAAGAAGCCCTCCGTGTAGACTTTACAGTCTGCGCGGAGGGCTTCTTTTTGTTTTGGGTGTCGGTTAGAAATTCCATTCGATTTTTACATCATCGTCAGTGAGGACAATGCGGGTAATCAGTCCCTGCATGATACGCCGTTTTTGCTCATCATCGGCGAAGTCCCACACTTCCGCTGCATCTGCTATCAGTTCCTGTGCCAAGTCGAACGGGAGAACATCGCTTTTCGGCTCAGGTGTGACGCTGTTCTGCAAGGCGGTTTTTTCAGTGTAGAGCTTATTGATGCTATCGCCCAGCACTTCCGGCGGAATATCGTCTTTCTGGTATAGCTCCATGAGCCGTGCGATACTTCGGTCAATTTCCCTGATGCGCTTTTCGATTTTCATGCTCTGGACCGCCGGGGCAGGCTGCGGACGGCTGGCGGCGATGTCCGCAACCAGCTCTGGTGAGTGCAGCACCTCGCGGATTTTCGCATCAATGATCGGCTCCAGAACATCCGCTTTCCAGTTTTTGTTTTTACAGCCGGGGTCTTTGACCATTTCCCGCATCTGTTTTGTGCGGGAATAGCAGGAGTAGTAACGATACTTTCCGCTGTTGCGGAGGTAGTACCGGCCCCCGCACTTTCCACAAAACAGCATGCCTGTTAAGAGATATTTTGCTTGGAAAGATACCACGCCGTTTTTCCTCCTCCGTTTTCCTCGCATGATTTGGACAGCGTTAAACTGGTCCTCGGAGATAATCGGCTCGTGTGCATTTTCTACCAGCACATCTCCGAAGTGGATGCGTCCGAGGTAGGTTTCGTTTTCGAGGATATACCGGATGCCGGACCAAGAGTTATAGCTGCTGTACCGATTGGTGTACCCCTCATCGCGCAGCCGGTCTATGATGGCTTGGAGTGACATACCGGCGAGATACCACTCGAAAATCTTCTGCACCTGCTGAGCCTCGTATGGGTTGATGACGAGCTTCCCGTCCTCGTAGTCATAGCCGATTGGGATATATCCGCCGCCGTGATAAAGGCCGGCCTTCGCCCGCGCCAAGCGGCCCATTTTGGTGCGCTCTTTTATCTGCTCGCGCTCCAACTGGGCGAACACGGCGAGTAACCCTATCATCGCCTTGCCAAAGGGAGAAGAAGTGTCGAAGCTCTCCTGCATCGAGATGAAGTCAACCTTGTTTGGGAGAAAGACCTCCTCGATGAGATAGAGCGTGTCCCGCTGAGAACGGGAGAGCCGGTCCAGCTTGTAGACCAGCACGAGGTCGAATTTATCCGTGTCCTGTATGAGCTGCTGTATGCCGGGGCGTTTTAGATTGCTCCCAGTGTAGCCCCCGTCAACATAGATGTCGGCTATTATCCAGTCCTGTGCTTTGCAGTATGCAATCAGGCGTTCTTTTTGTTCGCCGACAGAATATCCCTCCTGCGCCTGTTCCTGAGTAGAGACGCGGATATAGAGGGCTGCTCGCCTCAAAGCGGCGTCCTATCTGAGAGGCAGGCCCATGGGTGATCCGCAAGCTCCCCTCTGGTCCTCGGCTGATAGCCAGTAAAATCAGTCTGGCAAGCATTCAGCCGGAACCCTTTGATATAAAGTGCGAAGTTCATGCTGTACCCCCTTCTTCCAGCTCCACAGCAAAATTGAGGAGCTTCAGCCGGTCTCTGCCGCCGAGAAGTTCGTAGATTCGCAAAAGCTCTACTGCTTCAGGCGAGAGAGATTTGTTTTCCCCGTTGATGACCATGCCGCCGTGATTGGCTTGGATGAACGGGCTGTTCGATAGCTGACCGCTGATGTTGTTCTCCACAGAAGGGGCGGTCTCGGTTCCCTTCAGCAGATAGTCGATTGTGACACCGAAGAAGTCGGAGAGTTTAATGAGCACTTCCACACTGGGAAATGAGTTTGGTGTGCGCTCATACTTGCCAACAGAAGACGGCACAACGCCGAGATGGGCGGCTAAGTCTCCCTGTGACATATCTCTGCCGTTTCTCAGTTTCCTCAATCTTTCGCCAAATTCGTCCATAGTGAATGGCACCTCCTATTCCTGTTAGTTCATTATAAGTCGTGTTAGTGGAAAAGTCAAGAAAATTTCTCCAGAAAAATTGCGAAAAATATGAGAATATAAGTTGACAAACGAGAATAATAGTGGTAGAATAATATCAGGGGGACACAGAAAACACCACCGGTATTCACTCGAAGGAGGAGGTGAGAAGATGCACGCATTGATGAAACGGCGTTTATGCGGGGCGATTCCCTCGCAGGTGGAAGCAGCGAAGGTCCTCGGCGTCAGGCCCTCTGCCGTCAGCAAGTGGGAGCGCGGTGAGGCGAAACCCCGTATTGAGAGGTTGCCTGCTATGGCTAAGCTCTACGGCTGCACCGTCGAGGACTTGCTGAAGGACATCGGCGGTTACGACAATGACGGAACTCAGGAGACATGATGGAGGCTTCGACAGTCCTGATCGCGGTGGCGAAAGAGCTTGCAGCGCAGGCAAAGAGCAGTTTGCCGGAACTCCAAGAAGGTGAGCAGATTCTTCGTGAATGGTACAAAAACGGCGTGTATTTCAGGGAAACACTGCTCAACGGCGAGACTTTTCTCAGCCAGTACGATTTCCGGCAAAGGACTTGCCGCCGGGAGGCGGCGGACAAAAGAGGTGATAGGCAATCATTGACATAGCCTGCCGGGTTTGCCTATATGCTTCCCGGACCCGGCAGGCTCACGCCGTTTGCCGTTTTAGTGTATGTATTGTACCTATGGTTCTATTCTACCACCAAAAGTCGCAGAAGTCAAGAGTTTTTCGGAAAATATTTTGCTAAAAGTCGCGTCATCGGGCGAAATTAAGCAGCGGCTTTTTTGGAGGCGCTCGCCCACCACCAGTCAATGAACACGACCTGCTCGGCGATCTTGTCGGCGTAGGTGTCGAGACTGGCAGGCTCGCAGACGGTGGCCTCGTTTACGGTCTCCATCGTGGTGCCCATGAAGCGGATGCCGGTCAGGTTCTGCTCAGCGTCAAGCACCAGAGCACAGACAGCGCAGTTGCGGTAGCGGATCTGGATGCCCTTTTTGGTCTCCTGAATACGGACCTTCTTGGAGTGCTTGCTGCCCATACCGGCGATGATGGCCTTCACGGTTTCCAGCGCGGTGTCGGCGAGGCTGGGAACGGTCAGGTCGATGCTGTTCAGGCGGTCACGCTCACGCAGCTCAGCAACCGCGGCTTCCAGATTGAAGGGGACGACCAGCGCGGTGCAGGTCTCAGCAGCGGGGGCCTCGATAGCTTCCTCGGTGTACACGGTCTCGTTCTCAGCGGCCTCAACCTCGGCGGCGGGGACTTCGACCTCGACGGCCTCGATGCTGATCTGCTCGGAGGTGTTGGCCTCGTACTCGGTGCGGCTGATAACCTTGCGCTTGCCGTTCTCATCAACGCGGTAGAAGCGAGCCTTGCCGTTTTTGTCGGTGGTCTGAGTATAAGTGTAAGTCATGGTAATCTTCCTTTCCGGCCTTCTGGCCTGTCCGCGCCCGCCGCTCTCAGCGGTCGGGCGTTTATTTATTAGTTTTTCACTATCTACATTCTACCACGATAGCGTTGTATTGTCAATAGGTTTTCGGAAAATTTTTCAAGAAAATCGCTTTATGTTCTCGCTGCAAGCACTTTCAGTCTGCAATCAAAGCGCACAAAGGCCCGTTCCAAAACAGAACGGGCCTTGTCAGTATTCAGTTATACTTTGGGGAAAACGAACAGAAAATCAAGTCATAAGCTAAGATGTGCAGAGCCTCGTCAGGCCAGAGCTTCCGACCGTCTTTCACAAAACGGCTTTTGTTAGTCTGCATCAGCTCGTCGCATTGACGCATGGCTTCAATAAGTTGATTACACATTCGACAATAGACATCCGGCTTAAAAGACGATGCTGCGCCCCAGTCATCTTCAAACCCAACAAATCTCGCAAACTTCCATGCTTCTCTCGGCTTGAAAAAGAAATATTCGTCTGGTTTCCAGCAGGCCAGATATGCCATAACTGCTGATGGCGTTTGTTCGTTAGACCAATTACCGTACTTTCTCACTAATGCTTCACTGCTGCCAATAAAGCGATCAACTCGTGTTTTCAAATCACCATCTGCGAATAGAGCAAGAAACATATCTCGCACAATATCAGGTTCCTGCTCTGCAAACAGTTCTACGCCTTTGCGCGGTCTCATTTTCCCAGCATCTGTAATATTTCCAAGTCCGCCCAATGCTTTTTTCAGCATATCAGCAAAATCTGATCTGTTCGGCTCCCAGCAATCCTTAAACTGCTGACACGCAACCCACTTATAACTCTCGTCGTAATACGAATTAGTCAAGACATCAAATTTCGCAATATATCTGCTGAACAAAATACTGAGTTTCTTTTCGTCCACGCACCATCACCACCAGCACAATATGTTCTTAACGCTCCTAATATTGTACTGGCAGTTTATCGCTCTGTCAACAAAAAGAATAGCGGGCCTTCCATCAATCGGAAGACCCGCTATTTACTTATGCCAGATGTTGCTTATCACGAGCTATAGCTTCTTCTACCGCCCGCATCAAAAAGCCATTTATGCTTTCGCCCATCGCCTCAGCATGAGCACGGATGAAATCAAGATTTATCTCACTATCACGCCGAATCCTGAACAGCACACGATCATACGCTTTCTTGTCATATCGCGCATTAGCGTCAATACGCGCCTGCGAACTCTTTCTTTCGGTTTCCACGACACCACCTCCACGCGGCTATTATACCACATACAACGATGTCATGTCAAGCGCTTTCACCGAACTTCCGCAAACAGCATCAGCGCTGCTTTCATCCCTTCTCGAAAACCGCTGAGCCGAGAATCACGCACGGCCTGATAAAACTTGTCCTCCATTTCCTCACCGCGCACGAACTGGCTGGCAAAGGCCATCGCAGATTCAGCCTCGGTGCTGCACTGTTCGGTCACAGCGTACATGGTCTCCAGCATACTACTCCACCTCCTCTCGGCCCGCATAAGCGTATGAGCGGGGAAATCGCGGCCCTGCCAAAGCGGGAGCCGGAAACTGCTCAGCTCCGTTCAATGGAGATTTGACACCCATCCCGGTCAGGTCCATCGCTGCCTGATTCAGCAGCCGTACCTGCTCATCCTGCGGGAGAGCCGGATGCTCGGCAGCACGGATCAGCAGCTCCGCCCGCTTCAGCCGGACATCTGCGGGCAGCTCAGGCACAACCGGCTCGGCAACTGGTACGGTGTTCACAGGAGGCTGTGCGGGCGCAGCGTAGGCGCCGGTCTGCCGAATGGAAGGCAGGACTTCGTGAGTAACCCACCGCTTGAACGCCTTAGCCTCCGGCTTGTCGGAACGGAGGATGACAGCATACAGCCCGCTTTCGTTTACCGTTATAACCTGCTGTTTTCCACGAAGGGTACTCACCAGATGCGTACCCTTCTCATCATCATCGAGCTTTCGAGCTGTGCTATCCGCTCGCTTCAGCCCCAGCACCCTGCAAACATCTGTCAACACCCACCACGGCTCACCCTCGCTAAGCACCGTCCGTACCTGCTGCTCACCGTAGGAAAACACCTTCAAATCGTTCATACTGCTTCCTCGCTTTCTCATGTACTGCTCTATCGAATATCGGCTTCGCTGATGGTCCAATCATAGCTGATGCCGGTGTCCGGCACATAGACGCTGAAGCTGTCACCCTGCTCCAGCACCTCTACGCGGTCCCAGTCCCGCTCTTTGAGTTCGGCCACCACACTTGCGACGCTCTCCCGCACACTCCGCTCGGCATCTTCCCGGCTCCAGAAGGCATAGGTGCTCAAGCCGACATCGTAGCTGTTATCGGTCACGACATAGCACTTCTCCACGCTCTGCATATCGCCGTTCAGCAGATAGGCCACGCCTCTGCTGTGCCGCTCGTCAAACCAGTGCCAGATGTCTTCCCGATGCGTACCGGCAGGGAAGCCGAGAAACGGCTCATCCATACACTCGGTCTCAGGGTTCATCGGCACATCGGCGAACTTATCCCACAGCTCCTCCAAAATCTTATCGCGCTCTCGTAGGGTATCAATTTCCTCCAGCCCGTCCATGAGGGACAGATAGTCGTTGTACTCAATGCTGCTCTCTTGGTGCAGCCGGTTGGCTACGACCACGGCCTCATATTTGCTCACGCCCATAAAGGCAACCTCCTCTCAAATCAAACCGTTCCGCTGCCCATACTCGGCGATCTCCCGCGCCAGTGTGAGCGCCAGCTTTATCTGCTCATCACCGGAGCGGAACGGACTTGTCGCCGCCGCGCCCCGGCTGGCGAAGTTGGACAGCATCATCTTCATGTCGTGCAGGGTCTCGTGCTCCTCTTTGGCTGACAGGGCAATCCGCAGTGCGTCCGCCAAGTTCTGATTTGTCCAGTGGGTCGTGTAGTACCGCTGCATCCCAGTCTCTTGGTACGCCTGCTCTGCGGTATCGGCCCGCTTCTGGTACTGGTCGATCAGCTTCTCCAGCTCTTTCTCATCCACAGCCATCACCTCCTTCCCGTGAAACCCAGCACCGTGCCCCACTCCGTAAGCGGAAGCTGGGAGCTGGTCATGTCCAACAGAGCCTCCTCGGTCCCACACTCGTCGCAGATGTAGACATCCGCATACCGACTGAGGGCATTCAGCGCTGGCCGGTCCGTCCGCATCGTGTTCCGACCGCAGCGCGGGCAGGGGAACGCCTCACCCGCGAGCTGCCTCGGCTTCAGGGATTCTATCAGCTTCTTCGCCATCTCAGCTCTGTCCATCTTCGTCCTCCTTATCGAAGCTATCCAGCGAGACCTCCAGATCATCCTCACTGGCGTCGTCCACCGCCACATAGACATTCTCGCCTGTAGGTATGACCAACTGCAAGCAATCCAAGTCCTCACCCGTTGCCTGAATGAACTCATCGCCGCTGATCTCCGTAATTCTAAAATACCGTGCCACCACCATCACCTCCCTTCACATGAGCGCTGCTTTGCCAGACGATAGGCATCTTCATCTGTGGTGCCCTTCGGTGCAGCGGCCTGACACCGCAGGCACTGGTACTGGTGCTGAATGTCCGGCGGGTATTGCAGGCTCAGCGTTACCAGCGTCATCGTGTTCCCGCAGTACGGGCATTTCGGCTTATCTTCCTCCGTGCCATCACAGCTCTCCTCGTTTTCTTCCAGCACAGCAGAACTCATCTCCTCGGTGTAGCAAACACAGCCGCAGGCCGCGCACTTAAACTGGTCATCCACGCGGGTCCAGTCGGGCCCTCCGCACATAGGGCAGGTCTGCACAATCTTCACGCTGCAACCTCCTCTCAAACTTCTGTTTCTTCCTCGTCAGACGGCCCCCGCTCCTCGACCTCGCAGGCTTCAACGCACAGCCCGTGGCTGAGGCGCGTCCGGGCGTCGCTGTCGAGGATGCCCACGGCAATCTCCTCAGCCCGCTCCGCGCTGTCCGCCACGATGGTCAGCTCCGACAGCACAATCCGCACAGAGAACTCCCGCATCTCCGTTCACCTCCCTTCACTGCCGTACAGTCGGACCAGAACGCCGATGCCGCGCTTAATCTCGGCGGCGGGGTCCCGGCCCAACTGCCGGTAAAATCCCGGATTCACCATGCACTCATAGGCGAGGCGCATAGCATCGAGGTCGTCCCTGCTGATGCCCAGCCGGAAGCCTTTCACGATGCGAAGGGCGGAGCGATAGTCCTGCTCGCGCACCAGCCGCCGCACGACATCCGACTTCTTCTCAGGCTCCGACATACTTGAACGCCTCCCCCGGCTCCATCGCTATGAACCTGCCGCGCTTTGTAACGCCCATGCCCCGGTAGGGGCGTGTCAGCAGCTTCATCAGGTAATACTCACCCCGGCCCAGATTCAGGCTGAAGTCTACGGCGTACAGCGTGTTGTACGCCCAGATATGCGTCTTGCCTTCAGCCACCAGCTTCCTCATCTCGGCCTGTGTCAACTCTGGCTTCATACTGTCCTCCTCTCACGCTGCCAGACAGCAGCGGGTCACGATGGTCTGCTTTACGCCGTCCCGCTCGTTGTGGTCCTTCACGGTGGCCCGGATGGTCGCGCCGTCCTCAGCCGTGAACGGGCGGGAGGACTTCCAGATGAACACATTCCCACTCTCATCAACGAACTTGTACAGCCATGTCGTGCCGTAATAGCCATCCCACGACGACAGCAGAGCCACTGTAGCGGCTTTCAGCGTGATGCGCTGTCCTACTTCGCCCACATACTCAGAACGGGCTACAGCGGCTTCCTGCTGGGCCTGACGCTCGATTTTGCGCCGATGTCCCACCGGCATATATGCCAGCATCCCGATGTGGTTCCGCTTCGCGTAGCCAGATAGCGCAAGCGTGATGCAGTTGCGCTCCAAGTCGCTCGCGTCGTCCGGCTCCATAGCGGTCAGCCAGTCCATCACCTCGCGGGCCTCAGCCAGCCCAGCCTCGGACGGCTGCTCGCCGCTCAGCACTCGGCCCAGAACTCGGTCACGGGTGCTATCAGGCTCTGAGCTTCTGCGGTAGCCGAACTCACGCACCTCGTCGGCGGCGTGGGCCAGAATCCCCAGCACCTCGTACATGGGGGCGGGGTGCCATGCGTCCCACTCCTCGCGGGTGCAGTCCACGCCCCGGTCAACGAGGTCCTGAACCTCCGCCCACATCGCGGCGGTCGCAGGGCTGATGCCGGTGTACTCCTTCAGGCAGGTGCGCCCAACCTGACGCACGGAGCCGTCCTCATGCTCAACGAAGAAAGTCACGCCACGGTAACGGTTCGTCTGGCAGTGGTCGCAGTTCGGAGCCGCCGTGTACCACGCTGGATTCGCCTTGTAGCCGCCGAACACGGTCACGATGTTGCCCTTGTCGCCGTGCTCGACCTTCGCCCGGACGGTCCAGCCGTTGGCACGGATGAGGCCGTCGCACTCAACCTCGAAGTTCACGGCGGCGACGGTGTGGCGGCTGACTTCCGCCTGCGTCTGGGTCACGGGGTCTACGCCCATCACCCGAACGAGCTGCGGATGCTCCGCGCCTGTCGAGTAGGAGAACTGGATGCCGTAAGCGTCGGCCTTCTTCGCCAGCCGGTCGAGCTTCTTGCTGACTTCCTGCGCCAGCTCTGCGTAAACTGTGAATGTCATCTCGCTCACCTCACTGTAATCTTGCTGCCGAACACGGCCCGCATCTCTTTCGTCGGATTGAGCCGCCGGGTACTCAGGGGCTTGGTCACGATCAGCTTGCCGCAGGCATTGGTCACGATGTAGCGGACGCCGTTGGCGCTGGTGAAGCTGCACCACTCGGCGCGGCTCAGAGCGATCTCGCGGACCTGCTCACCGGTTCTTGTCTCAATCATCGTTGTCATCCTCTCTGACCTGCCATCATCGGGCCGGGTAGGTCAGCTCCCGGCGACGCCCTGTTGGGCGTTTCGGCTCAGACTTCCTCGAAGAACACATTGGCGATTCGGGCAACCTCGAAGGCCACGCTCTCGATTGTGCAGTCATCGTCCAGCTCGCTGTGCTCCATGATGTCCGCTGCAATCTCCACGATGTCCGCCGTGCTCAGGTTCTCTTTGTGGCCTGCGAGGTCGAACAGCAGGTGCTCATACTCATCGTTGTCCCCCGCCGTGTACCAATCATGGTCGATGCAGAGCTGGCGGAGTGCGCTGGCGCGAATCTTGCGGATTTCCTTGTACTGTTTCATGGTTCTCGTCCTTTCTGCCCTGCCATCATCAGCACCGGTGGGGCGGTTCCGGCGGACGCCCTGTCGGGCGTTTCGGCTTATCTCTCAGTCTTCGACTTCGTTGTAAATAGCAGAAATCGCTGCGTTCTGAGATTCCAGAAGGGCTGCGAACTTCTCAGGTGTCATCGTTCCGTTCTTTACGCCTTCCTCAACAATCTTTGTGGTGGCGTCCATGATATTCTTGATTTTCTGCTCTCTGGTCATTTTTATCTCCCTCTCTGGCCTCTTGGCCTGCCCCGCTGCGCCCAGCAGTCGGGGTTTTTGTTTTCTTTCACTATCTTCATTCTACCATGATAGCGTTGTATTGTCAAGCGTTTTTCCGAAAATTTTTCAAAAAAGTTTTCGGAAAATCGCCATAGCAAACACTTTCACGCGCATAGCTGGGCGCAGCAGTCATTTCTCAGCGATGAGCAAACGACCATGATAATTCGCCGACCTCTGACTTTTAGGGCGTCACCACAACGGCGCCCGCTCCGGTGAAGTGGAGCGGGCGCCGCCGTCATTTCTTGTTCTTCCGTGCGCCGATGGCCTCAATACCGAACAGCAACACCGCCAAGTCCTCCATCGCAAGGCTGATGTCCCGGTAGAAGGTTCGCCGGTCTATGTTCAATTTCTCTGCGATGGTGTCAACGCTCAGCCGTTCGTCACCGATGTACCGCATATACAATGCGTCCCACCTGCGGGCCTCATCCGGGGTCAGAGCTTC
>CAJUFK010000012.1 GCA_910585535.1 uncultured Angelakisella sp.
GTGGGCAAAGTTGTTGTCCGCCAGGTACTTCAGCTTTACCTCGTTGGGCTGGCCCTCCAGGCCGTCGGTGTAGCCGGGGGAGACCACCGGGTCGGCCAGTTCCCAGATCTTGCCCACCGGATCCTTAAAGGCGCCGTCGCCGTAGACCATGGCCTCCACCTTTTTGCCGGTGGCGGCAAGGATCTTTTCCTGGACGGCAAGGGCAAAGGCCCGGCAGTCCCGGGGAAACAGCTTCACCCGCTCCTCGGTGGCCTTGTTGGAGCCCAACAGGCCGTAGTCGGGGTTGTAGCCGCTGCCGTCCACCGGGGCGGAAAGGATCTCGTCCATCCCCACCACCGCCTCGGCGCCGGCGGCCTGGAGAATGGCCTTGGTCCTCTGGCGGGTGTGGATGTCACAGGTGAGGACACGGCTGGCATAGGGAAGAACAGCGGTGGGATCGTTGCTGAGGATCACCTGGCACTGGGCCCCCTCCGCCTCAATAAGGGAGGAGTAGAAGTCGATATAGTCCACCCCGGTGAAGGGATGAAGGATGGTGCCAAACCTTTCCCGGAACTGCTCCTTGGTCAGGGTGTCCCGGTAGGGATCGATCCCCGCCTTGTCCAGGAGCTGCTGGCTGACCAGATGATTCCCCACCTCGTCAGAGGGATAGGAGAGGAGCAGCACCACCTTTTTCGCCCCGCGGGCAAAGCCCTTCAGGAGGACCGAGAAACGGTTGCGGCTGAGGATGGGGAAGACGACGCCGATGGTCTCCCCGCCCAGCTTGGCCCGGACGTCGGCGGCAATTTGGTCCACCGTGGCGTAGTTCCCCTGGGCCCTGGCCACCACCGCTTCGGTGACAGCCACCACGTCCTTTTCCCCTACCGGGATCTGTTCGCTTTGCAGGGCGGAAACCACGGTGTCGGCCACGATGGCCGCAAGGTCGTCCCCCTCCCGGATGATAGGCGCCCGGACCCCCCGGACAACGGTTCCAAACATTCTTTCCATAGGCTGTGCTTGCTCCTTTTCCCCGATCTGGGGCAAATTTTTACAAATCCTATTATAACGGAGATGGGGGCGGATGTAAAGAAAGAAATCGCGGCAGGGGGGCAGATCCTTACCGGGGCGGTTTTCCCACTGGCGCCAGGGCCTGTTTTGTGGTACAATGGATCCATCATATCCCCGGGGACGGGGCCGAAAGGAGCATCCGTATGACCCAACAGGAAATCCTTCGGTGTGTGGACCACACCCTTCTCAGCCAGACTGCCACCTGGGCGGACATCCGGGAGATCTGTGACGACGGGGCGCGTTACGGCGTGGCCTCGGTCTGTATCCCGCCCTGCTATGTCCGCCAGGCCGCCGGGTATCTTGGGGGGCGGGTGCCGGTCTGCACGGTGGTGGGCTTCCCCAACGGGAACAGCACCACCGCCGCCAAACTGTTCGAGGCCCGGGAGGCGATCCGGGACGGGGCCTCGGAAATCGATATGGTCACCAACCTGGGCTGGCTGCGGGACGGGGATTTTGCCCAGGTGGAAAAGGAAATCCGGGCTCTCAAGGATGCCTGCGGGGAGCGGATCCTCAAGGTCATCATCGAGACCTGCCTCCTCACCCGGGAGGAAAAGATGGAGATGTGCCGCATCGTCACCGCCGCCGGGGCGGACTTCATCAAGACCTCCACCGGGTTTTCCACCGCCGGGGCCACCTTTGAGGACATCGAACTTTTTGCCCGGCACGTGGGCCCGGGGGTCAGGATCAAGGCGGCGGGAGGAATCTCCTCCCTGGCCGACGGGGAGCGGTTCCTCCAGCTGGGGGCCTCCCGCCTGGGCACCAGCCGGATTGTAAAGCTGGTAAAGGGCTGAACCATTCTGCAAAAAGCGGCCTTTGTGTCAACCAACACAAAGGCCGCTTCTAAATAAATACAGTTTCCCTGGGATTGCCGGCTTTAGAAGAACGCCGGCCAGCCCTTCTTATCGGGCTGCTGCTTTGTCTTTTAACAAAACGTCGTGGCTGCCGCCTTCTACGATGGAGGTAGCGGACACCAGGGTGATTTTCGCCTTCTCCTGGAGTTCCGGGATGGACAGGACCCCGCAGTTGCACATGGTGGAGCGGACCTTGGCCAGGCTCACCCCCACGTTGTCCTTCAGGGACCCGGCGTATGGAACGTAGGAGTCCACCCCTTCCTCGAAGGAGAGCTTCTTGTCCCCGCCCAGGTCGTACCGCTGCCAGTTCCGGGCCCGGTTGCTCCCTTCGCCCCAATATTCCTTCATGTAGCTGCCGCCCACCAGGACCTTGGCGGTGGGGCTTTCGTCAAACCGGGAGAAGTACCGGCCCAGCATAAGGAAATCCGCCCCCATGGCCAGGGCCAGGGTCATATGGTAGTCGTGGACGATGCCGCCGTCGGAGCAGATGGGGACATAGATCCCGGTCTCCTTATAGTATTCGTCCCGGGCCTGGGCCACTTCGATGACTGCGGTGGCCTGCCCCCGGCCGATGCCTTTCTGTTCCCGGGTGATGCAGATGGAGCCGCCGCCAATGCCGATCTTTACGAAATCCGCGCCGGCCTTGGCCAGGAAGAGGAAGCCCTCCCGGTCCACCACGTTGCCGGCCCCGACCTTTACCCTGTCGCCGTACCGCTGGCGGATCCAGGCGATGGTCCGGCTCTGCCACTCGGAGAAGCCCTCGGAAGAATCGATGCACAGCACGTCCACCCCGGCCTCCAGGAGGGCGGGGACCCGCTCCTCATAGTCCCGGGTATTGATGCCCGCCCCCACGATGTACCGCTTCTGGGCGTCCAGCAGTTCGCTTTGGTTCTCCTTATGGCTGTCGTAGTCCTTGCGGAAGACGAAGTACCGCAGCCGCCGCTCCCCGTCGATGAGGGGGAGGGAGTTGAGCTTATTCTCCCACAGCAGATCATTGGCCTCTTTCAGGGTGATGGTGTAGGGGGCGGTGACCAGGTCCTCGAACTTGGTCATAAAATCCCGGACCTTGGTATCCAGGGGCATCCGGCTGATGCGGTAATCCCGGCTGGTGACGATGCCCACCAGCTCCCCGGTGGCGGTGCCGTCGCTGGTCACCGCTACGGTGGAATGGCCGGTGCGCTCCTTCAGCTCCAGGATGTCGGAGAGCATGGCGTCGGGGCTGATGTTGCTGTCGCTGGTGACAAAACCCGCCTTATAGCTTTTCACCCTGGCCACCATGGCGGCCTCCTCCTCAATGGTCTGGCTGCCATAGATGAAGGAGATGCCGCCCTCCCGGGCCAGGGCGATGGCCATCTTTTCGCCGGAGACCGACTGCATGATGGCGGAGGTAAGGGGGATGTTCATAGAGAGAGGACACTCCTCCTCCCCTTTGCGGAACTTGACCAAGGGGGTTCGGAGGCTGACGTTGGCGGGGATGCACTCTGCGGAGGAATATCCGGGGACCAGAAGATACTCGCCAAAGGTGTGGGAGGGCTCGGTAAAATAAAACGCCATTACTTTCTTCTCCTTCTTTCTTGCTTAATTGGCACGGGGCAGCGCCCCACTTCGTAAACAAAAACGACCCGGTGTTCCAGGCAGGAACCGCAGCAACGCAGGGCGGAAAAAGACCCAGCCAGATAGCGTCAAACGGTTGTGAATACAGCTTCTTATAATTTCGCCGCAAGCTCTGCCGCGCAGGAGATCAGATGGTCCCGTATCTGCTTTTGCGTATTCCAATCCCGGGGATCCCACGCCTCGCCGCTTACATCGTCACCGGTATACAGCAGCTGGGCAAGGGGGAGGTCATAATACTGCGATACCGCGAAAAAAGCCGCCGCTTCCATTTCCACCGTGATACAGCCCTCGCTGCGTCTCAATTCGATCAGATCGGGGGTTTCTCGGTATATGGCGTCGGTGGTCCAGGTCTTGCCTGTCCGGAAGGGGACCCCCATCTCCCGCAAGGCTGCGGTGACGGTTTGGACCGCCCCTTGGTGACACGCCACCTCTCGGGCTGGTTCCAAATAATGATAGGAGACCCCTTCGTCTCTCACCGCGGAGGTGGGGACGATGATCTCTCCCACCCTGCTGTTTCTTTCCAGGGCTCCGGCTCCGCCGCAAACGAGGAACCTTTCACAACCCATAGCGTGCAGCTCTTCAAGGGTCACGGCCGCGCCAGGCGCGCCGCAGAAAGCCATGGTAATACAGAGCCTGGTTGCGCCAAGGGTGTATTCATAAATCGGTATGTCAAGGACCTCCGAACGAAGATAACCGACGACCGGGAGCTTGTTTTCCGCAGCAAACCGTTCCAGTTCCTTCCTGAAAAAGGTGATTACACAGCTTTCCGGTAGGCTCTCCGTTACAACAGCCGACGGCTGAATCAATGGTATTTTACAGCTGTCAAATTCGCAAATGGGATATTCATGCTTTAATACCATGGGACGGCCTCCGTAAATCCCTGTTTTCCGCCTTGCTCATAGCGCGGCCATTTCTCCGATCTGTGCCGTAATCTTCCGGTTCTCCCCTGGATTTTTCTATCTAGGATACCAGACCAAAGGGCCCTTGTCAAGGGATAAAATCGACAAGTTTGCACACCCGAAACAGGCCTTTCTCTATTCCCAGACCACCCGCCCAAGCCTCCCTTCCCCTTTTTTTCCTTTGCCCATTGCGCCCCGTCCTCCAATATAGTAAAATAGGGGCAGAACCGTTTGCCGCCCTTGGCTTTCGTGTTGATGGAGCCAAGCGCCAATCGCAGCTTGAAAATAAAAACAAGTTACGGTATAGTTCAAAGAGGCAAGGAGGGCCAATATGCTTGATGCGATACCAAACGAAGAAGAGATGACCGCTTTAGTTGGCCAATCTCTATATAATGTATGGAATCGGCTATGCGCTTTAATTGATGAAAAATATGACATGGACTGCCTGTGGAATCAAGGGGGGAAGGCATGGAAATACGAATATAAATACCGTCGGGGCGGTAAAACGCTCTGCGCGTTATACGCCAGAGAAAGCTGCGTAGGCTTTATGATTATCTTAGGGAAAGACGAACGATTAAAATTTGAAGCAGATAGAGAAAACTACACAAAGGAAGTTCAAAAAATATATGACGAAGCCCAAACTTACCATGATGGGAAGTGGATCATGTTTGAGCCGGTGGATACTTCTTTGTTTCAAGATTTCATTCGATTGTTGAGCATCAAAAGGAAGCCAAACAGAAAGTAATAACCATGGAGTCACAGAACGTAAATTTGTCGGGCAATGAACGATGGTGGATAACTGCCCGTCTGGTCGTTTCAACGAAGAGTAAAAGGAGGCAGCATTTTTATGAAACAGGACATGATCTTGATCCTTGACCTTGGCAGCGAGGAGAACCCCCGCCTGGCACGGGAGATCCGGGCCTTGGGGGTGTACAGCGAGATCTACCCCCACGACATCACCCAGGAGGAGCTGAAGGCCCTCCCCAATGTCCGGGGCATCATCTTGAACGGCGGTCCTAACTGCGTAGTGGACGGTGTGGAGATCGACGCCGGGGACTACGTTTACAACGGTTCTGTCCCGGTGCTGTTGGCGGGGGTAAAGGGAAAGCATCCCTGGCCCACGGAAGCGGAGGAGCGGAAGGCCGCCCTTTCCCGCTTTGTTTTTGAGACGTGCGGGGCGAAGACCAACTGGAATATGGAAAATTTCATTGCCGACCAGGTGGAACTGATCCGCCGCCAGGTAGGGGATCAAAAGGTGCTGCTGGCCCTCTCCGGCGGAGTGGATTCCTCGGTGGTGGCGGCGCTGCTCATCAAGGCTATTGGCAAGCAGCTGACCTGCGTCCACGTGAACCACGGCCTTCTTCGCAAGGGGGAGCCGGAGCAGGTGGTGGCGGTGTTCCGGGACCAGATGGACGCCAATCTGGTCTATGTGGACGCAGTGGACCGCTTTCTGGACAAGCTGGCCGGGGTGGCCGATCCGGAACAGAAGAGAAAGATCATCGGCGCGGAGTTTATCCGGGTCTTTGAGGAGGAGGCCAGGAAACTTTCCGGCATCCGCTTCCTGGCCCAGGGGACCATCTACCCCGACATCATCGAAAGCGGCACCAAGACGGTGAAGGCGGTGAAGAGCCACCACAACGTAGGCGGCCTTCCCGAGGATCTGGGCTTCCAGCTGGTAGAGCCCCTGAAGATGCTCTTCAAGGATGAGGTCCGGGCCTGTGGTGTGGCGCTAGGGCTGCCGGACAGCATGGTCTACCGCCAGCCCTTCCCCGGCCCGGGTCTGGGGGTGCGGTGCCTGGGGGCCATTACCCGGGACCGCCTGGAGGCGCTGCGGGAATCCGACGCCATCCTCCGGGAAGAGTTTGCCGCCGCCGGCCTTGCCGGGAAGGTATGGCAGTATTTCACGGTGGTGCCGGACTTTAAGTCGGTAGGGGTGCGGGATGGCGCCCGGACCTTTGACTGGCCGGTGATTCTCCGGGCGGTGAACACGGTGGACGCTATGACGGCCACCATCGAGGAGGTGCCGTGGCCGGTGCTGGGGCGGATCACCCAGCGGATCACCGGGGAGGTGGCCGGGGTGAACCGGGTGCTGTATGATCTGACACCGAAGCCCTCTGGGACGATTGAGTGGGAGTGAGTTTTTACTATCCGTAGATTGGCTTGATAAGCGGTTCTACGAGGTTTCCCTTCTCCTTTTGATAACGATTTGATAACATCTCCGGGAGGATGGAACATTCTTCCCGTGCAGGTGGCAGGCGGGTCCAGAGTGGTTCCCTCTGGCAATACGCGCTGGCAACAGGTCCATATTAGCAAAGCCCTTACCGATGGCAACGTCGGTAAGGGCTTTTTATTGTCTATTCAGCAGTTTCTGCGTCCTTGGCAGCTATCCGCAAAGCATCCAGCCGATCTTTGGTCTGCTGTGCTTTCATCTCTGGGTAGGTGTACCGCCAGCAGTCGTAGTCCTCCCTGGTGATTTCCCCGGCCCTTAACTTTTCAGCCTGTTTTTCCCAAGCGGACAGCATTTCAAACATCGTGAGATAAGTGGATTTGTACTTGTCCAGCCGCAGACAGACTTCCCCATCCAGTTTTCCAATCGTCAGCCCCCGCAAGTCCTCCAAGGCAAAGAGAGTGTGCATAAGGCCAATATCGGTATCTATGTCCGGAATGGTCAGGGCGTCAGGGGAAATCCCAAAGGCGTTTGCCAAGGCCCTTGTGAGGTCCGCCTTGGGTGTCCTGGTGCCAGTCTCATACTGGGCCATACGGACATCGGCGGAGCGTTCAGGAAAGCCCATGAGCATCCCCAGGTACTTTTGCGTCATGCCTCTCATTTTGCGGAAGAAATGGATTCTCTCTCCAATTGCCATAGTGATAGCTCCTGTCTGTATGTGATATATGATGACAATTACAGTATAACAGATAAGTTTAGCACGGTCAATAGAAACCTAAGCAAAAATATTAAATATTTTTGGTCCAGCCACTTGACAAAAGCAATAATGCTTAGTACAATAGAATTAGAAGCTAAGCAAAAACGCTTTGACAAGTGAATGACCGTCCAACCAGTACCACCCCGGAGAAGCCGGCGAAGACCGCAAGGGAGCGGGCCAAGGGGTGAGAAAACGGCACAGCACCGAAAAGGGGATTTGCCTGCCGGAACTGGTTGGGGAAACGGCAAAACAGCAGGGAAAGGAGGGAGGCCAATGGAGAACCGATTTATCCGGGCAGAAGATGTTGCAGTGGAGCTGGGGGTATCCAAACCCTACGCCTACAAACTCATCCGGCAGTTGAACGAGGAACTGCGGAAGAAAGGATTTCTTACGATTGCCGGGAGGGTGAACCGCCAGTATTTTGAGGAACGGTTTTACGGAACGGAAAAGGAGGGGTGCAGATGAGCGTTTTCAAGAACGGCGAAAACGGGACCTGGTATGTGATGACCAGGTACACGGACTGGAAGGGGGAGCGAAAACAGAAGTGCAAGCGGGGCTTTGCCACCAAGCGGGAGGCCCAAGAGTGGGAGCAGAAATTCCACCAGCAGAACAACGCTGATATGAATATGACATTTGCCGCCTTTGTGGAAATCTACACAGCAGATTTGAGGCCCCGATTAAAGGAAAACACCTGGTTGACCAAAGAGAATATTATTAAAAAGAAAATCCTGCCTTATTTCGGGCAGCGGAAAATCAGCGAAATTACCACAAAGGATGTGATTGCCTGGCAAAATGAGTTGTTGGCTTATCGGGATGAAAGGCGAAAGCCCTATTCCCAAACTTATCTGAAAACGCTTCACAATCAGTTAAGCGCCATCTTTAATCATGCGGTTCGATTTTACGATCTGCGTTCTAATCCCGCCGCTAAAGCCGGAAATATGGGGACAGAGGAACGGAAGGAAATGCTGTTTTGGACAAAGGAGGAATACCAAAGGTTTTCGGAGGTGATGATGGACAAGCCGGTTTCTTACTACGCCTTTCAGATGCTTTACTGGTGCGGTATTCGGCGGGGAGAGTTACTTGCTTTGACTCCTGCTGATTTTGATTTCGAGAATAGCACTGTTAGGATCAACAAGTCCTATCAGCGGCTTCATGGAGAGGATGTCATCACTACACCGAAAACGAAGAAAAGCAACCGCACGATCAAGATGCCCAAATTCCTGTGTGAAGAAATGCAAGATTATCTGAAAATGCTTTATGGGCTGAAAAAGAAAGACCGCATTTTTCCTATCACAAAAAGCTATCTGCATCACGAAATGGACCGGGGAGCCAAAGAAGCTGGGGTGAAAAGAATCAGAATCCACGATTTGCGGCACAGCCACATTTCACTACTGATTGACATGGGATTTTCGGCAGTAGCGATTGCGGATAGGGTGGGACATGAAAGTATCGAAATCACTTATCGCTACGCCCATTTATTTCCTTCCAAGCAGAAAGAAATGGCAGATAAATTGGACGATTTAGAGAAAGGGGAGTTTCAAGATGTCGGCTAAAAACCTGGACAGGCAGAATCGCTGGAGAAATAAAACTATCGCCTTTCGGATGTCACCGGAAGAAGCGGAGCAGTTGGATGTAAATGTCCGGCTTTCGGGATTATCGAAGCAGGATTATTTGATTCAGCGGGCGCTGCAAAAGGAAATCAAGGTAGTGGGAAATCCGAGGGTGTATAAGGCTTTGAAAAACACAATGGCGGAGGTTTTAGAAGAACTTCGACGAATCGCCAGTGGGGACAATGTATCGGATGACCTGTTAGATACCATCAGCCAAATCAACACCACATTATACGGGCTGAAAAGAGAGGGGGAGGGGGGTAAATCTATATCATAAAATATCTTCTTTTCAGCCAGTAATAATCTTTCAGTAAGTAATATATAAAAAAGGAGTGTTAAAAATGATTTTGACTTATCACAAGGAAGGCGATTATCTGCTGCCTAATCTCACTGTTCCAGAAGCCCCAAAACTCGGCAAGTATGGGATGCTGCGGCGCTGTTATCTTCGGAAAAACAGGCAGGGGATCTATACCGGATTGCTTCTCAACGGAAAATTAAACAAGCACTTGGAGGAAGTTGACCGGCAAGCAGATGAAATGGTAAAACGCCTTATTTCTCAGATGGTAAAGCTGCAAGGTGTGACAGAAGAACTAAAGGAACAAGACCAGCTGAAATGGGTGGGACTGATGAACAATATCCGGGCAGCGGCAGAAGAAATCGTTTTGAAGGAATTAGTTTACAGCTGATTTAGAAACAAGACTTGCACAAAGGCGGAGGTGATAAAAACCTCCGCCTTTGCCATATCCCAGAAAGGATGGTACAGTCTTAGCAAGCATCGCCTTTTGGGGACAAAAGGCCGCTTGTTAGGGGAGGACCCCTAATACCCCAGCAGAAAGGAGAGTGCGATTGAATAATAGAACGGTAGAAATCAAGGTTCGATTGAACCAAAAAGAAGCGGATATTTTGAACGAAAGAGTGCAGAAAAGTCGTCTATCCAGAGAAGCGTATTTGCGGCAGTTAATAAATGGTCTTGTGCCACAGGATGTACCTCCGCCGGATTACTATGCTATGATGAGAGAGCTTTACAGAATCGGCAACAATTTGAATCAGATAGCCCGGAAAGCCCAGTCATTGAATATGATAGATGTTCCGCTTTATAAAAAGGTTGTTGGTGAGTTTGAAACGGCTGTCAAAAAAATTACGGAGGCGGTTGTTCTGCCTCGTCGGTTAGGGGGGTGAGATGATGGCAGTTACATCCTTATGGCGGATAAAAGGACGAGTTGGTAAGGTCGTAGATTATGCGGTAAATCCGGTAAAAACTGAAAATCCCGCATTTGATGGAGAGGATATATCGGCAGTAATTGGCTACGCTATGCAGCAGGATAAAACGGCCATTGATAGTGATGAGGGTGAACAAATCTTGCGTCAATTTGTTTCCGGGATAAACTGTTGTCCCGGAACAGCAGTTAGTGAAATGATAGCTGTAAAAAGACGCTTTGGCAAGGAAAGCGGAACAACAGCTTACCACGGGTATCAGTCCTTTGCCCCTGGCGAAGCTACACCGGAAATGGCCCATGAAATTGCGGTAAAGTTGGCAGAGAGGTTGTGGGGAGATCGGTATCAAGTTGTCGTGGCTACTCATTTAGATAAAGCAAACCATCTTCACTCCCATTTTGTTTTGAATACAGTTTCTTATGTGGATGGGAAGAAGTTTCATCGGACGGTGCAGGATTACCGGGATATGCAAATTGCTTCGGATGAACTTTGTCAGGAGTACGGCCTGTCGGTGATAAAGCAAACTGAAGGAAAATCTAAAAGCTACGCTGAATGGCAGGCAGAGAAGGAAGGCCGCTCTACCCTCCGAGGGAGCATCCGGGCGGATATTGATCGAGCGATTGCAGCCTCTACCACAGGGCGGAATTTTATCCAAGTCATGGTCGAGATGGGCTATGAGTTCAAGACCAGAGCCAAAGACGGGCAGCCACTGAAATATCCGGCTCTCAAACCGCCAGGGGCGAAAGGCTATTTCCGCTTTCACAAGTTGGGAAGAGGGTACAATCTGGATGAAATCAAAAACCGCATTTTGCAGAACATCTATAAACAAGTACCTTTCCCGGAGATAGAATGCCGTCCGCCCCGCCGGTATCACTTGCGGGGAAAGCCCCGGAAAAGGTTTACGGGGCTGCAAGCCCTTTACTTTCGCTACTGTTATGAACTGCATATCATCCAAAAACGACCAGCATCTGTAAAACGGGTGTCTTTTTTCTTGCGGGAGGATATTGCAAAGCTGGAGCGTCTGGACCGGGAGACGCTTTTTCTTGCAAAGGAAGGTATCACCAGCATAGAGCAACTCTCTAACCGCAAGGAAGCAACAGAATCCGAAATGGAGTCTTTGAAGGTCCAGCGGGAGGATCTTCGGAAGGAATTGCGGCGGCTCATCCGGACGGAGAACCAGCCCGCTGCTGATGCGGTTCGGGGGAAGATCGGGCAGTTATCCCAAAGGCTCAAAAAGTTGCGGAAAGAAGTGGCTTTGTGTGATGGTATTGCTTTGCGCTCCGGGCAGGTGAAGGAGAACTTGGGTCGTTTATTGCTGCAAGAGGCTATTGAGCGCAAGGCAAAAACACCTCAAAGGAGAAATCGTAATTATAATATCGAAAGATAAATGTCATATGGTTTTCTCCGCTCTGGTAAAATCCCCCTTTTTGTGGTATCCTGTAAGAAAAGCACTTGGGGAGGATACTTCCATGACAGATACACAGCGCCGCGCAGCCGCAAAACAGTTCGCCGCCGACTGGGCCGGCAAGGGGTATGAAAAGGGTCATAGTCAAGTCTTTTGGCTTTCTCTGTTGCAGAAGGTTTATGGAGTGACCGAGCCGGATAAGTTTATCATCTTTGAGGATCAGGTGATGCTGGACCACACCAGCTTCATTGATGGCTTCATTCCCTCCACCCATGTGCTGATTGAGCAGAAAAGCCTGGGCAAAGAGTTGAACAAGCCCATCAAGCAGTCAGACGGTTCGCTGCTCTCACCCTTTCAGCAGGCCAAACGGTATGCTGCCGAGCTGCCCTATTCCCAGCGCCCCCGCTGGATCGTTACCTGCAACTTTGCCGAGTTTTATGTCTACGACATGGAACGCCCCACCGGAGAGCCGGAGATCATCCGCCTCTACGACTTGGAAAAGGAATACTATCGTCTGCAATTTTTGGTCGATACCGGGGACAGCAGCATTAAAAAGGAGATGGAAGTCTCTTTGCAGGCCGGGGAGATCGTCGGTGTTTTATACGATGCTCTGCTCCGGCAGTACAAAGACCCAGAGGCAGAATCGACACTGAAAAGTCTCAATGCCCTCTGTGTTCGACTGGTCTTTTGCCTGTATGCCGAGGATGCGGGGATTTTCGGAAGCCGGGGGATGTTCCACAATTACCTCCAACGGCATCGGGCAGAGGACCGGCGGGCCCTCATCGATCTTTTCCGGGTGCTGGATCAGAAGCCGGAGGAGCGGGACCGGTATCTGGATGACGACCTGGCCGCTTTCCCCTATGTCAACGGCGGGCTTTTTGCGGATGAAAATATTGAGATCCCCCGTCTGGGGGATGAAGTCATTGACCTGATTTTGGAGAAGGCCAGTTCCGATTTTGATTGGTCTGCCATCAGCCCCACGATTTTTGGCGCTGTCTTTGAGAGCACCCTGAACCCGGAAACCCGGCGCAGCGGCGGGATGCACTATACCAGCATTGAGAATATCCACAAGGTGATCGACCCACTGTTTCTGGATAAACTGCGTGGGGAGCTGGAAGAGATCCGGGAGATTCCCGTAGACAAGACCCGCAAGGTGAAATTGGAGGTGTTTCAGGCAAAGTTGGCGGGGCTTACCTTTTTAGATCCGGCCTGTGGCTCCGGGAACTTTCTGACTGAAACCTATCTGTCTTTGCGTCGCCTGGAAAATCAGGTCCTTGATCTGCTTTACCATGGGCAGACGCTGATGGCAGGCGGGGAGTTTATCAAGGTATCCATCGGGCAGTTCTATGGTATCGAGATCAATGATTTTGCTGTGACAGTAGCCCGGACTGCCCTATGGATTGCCGAGAGCCAAATGATGAAGGAAACCGAGGATATTATCAACAGGACCTTGGATTTTCTGCCTTTGCGGTCCTATGCCAATATTACGGAAGGAAATGCCCTGCGGTTAGACTGGGGGGATGTCGTGCCAAAGGAGAAGCTGAATTATATTATGGGGAATCCTCCGTTTGTTGGGCATCAATGGCGAACAAAGAAACAAGCAGAGGATTTGGAAAAAGTATGCCACGATATACCGAAATGCGGAAAGCTGGATTATGTTTGCGGCTGGTATAATAAAGCTGCTGATTATATGCAAAAAACGAATATACATGCCGCTTTTGTTTCTACAAATTCTATTTCGCAAGGCGAATCTGTTGGAATCCTGTGGAAACCACTATTTGAGAAAAGAGTACAAATTGAATTTGCACATAGGACTTTTGTGTGGACAAGTGAGGCGAAGAATCGGGCAGCGGTTCACTGTGTGATTGTTGGTTTTACTTGTGGAACACCTGCTGGATCAAAGGTACTGTTTGAATCTGAACGAGGGAAAGAGGTTTCTCATATCAATGGTTATCTTCTGGAAGCGCCTGATGTTTTTATCCAATCCAGAGGAAAGGTTTTGACCAAGGGTTTGCCGGAAATGAGTAAGGGAAGTCAGCCGACAGACGGTGGAAATCTGATTTTTTCGGTTGAGGAACGGGAAGAACTTATCAGGAAATATCCGGCAGCGGGGGATTTCTTAAAACGCTACATTAGTGCGGATGATTACATCAATAGTAAATGGAGATTCTGCCTTTGGCTAAAAGGAGTGTCTCCAACTATGTATAGGAATATCCCACTCATCATGAAGCGGCTGGAAATGGTTGCGGAATGCAGGAGAAAAAGCCCAACGGCATCTGTGCAACGCGATGCGGATACACCTATGCTTTTCACTCAAATCAGGCAACCGGAAACGCAATATCTGGCAATGCCGGAAGTTTCATCTTCAAAGCGGCGGTATATCCCGTTTGGTTATATGGAACCTGATACGATAGCAAGTAATATGCTTTATCTTGTGTCGAACGCTACCCTCTATATGTTTGGAGTTATGACTTCAAATGTTCATATGGCCTGGCTTCGGATAGTAGGCGGGCGACTGAAAAGTGACTACCGTTATACTCCAGCAGTCTACAACAACTTCCCTTGGCCCACCCCCACCGATGCACAGAAGGCAAAAATCGAGCAGACCGCCCAAGCCATCCTGGACGCTCGTGCCCTCTACCCGGACAGCAGCCTGGCCGACCTTTACGATGAGCTGACCATGCCCCCGGAGCTACGCAAGGCCCACCAGAATAACGACCGGGCGGTGATGCAGGCCTATGGGTTTTCGGTGAAGGAAATGACCGAGAGTAAGTGCGTGGCGGAGCTGATGAGGATGTACCAAAAGCTAACAAAGTAACTGTGAACAAAATCACATCTGAAATTATTTAGGAGGCTGTCTAAATATGCTGTTTGACATCAAAAATATCACAAAAGCAGATTTACAGGCACTAATTGATAATCAAATTTTTGAAAATAGAGAATTGGAATATAAGAACTATTCATTTGCAGGTGGAAAATTACAAGACAAGCAAAAAGCGAAACTCATGAAGGAAATTGCTGCCTTTGCAAATACAAACGGAGGCACAATAATTATTGGAATGCAGGAAGACGAAGACCACCTCCCTACAAAACTATGTGGTGCAGGTATGGGAATAGGCGATTTTGACAGTTGGCTTTCTTCTTTCAAGGAATTAGTGCTTTCACGGATTCGTCCGCACTTACATGAAGTTGACTGTGTTCCGGTTGAAGTTGGCGATGATAATATTGCCATCGTTGTTTCAGTTCCCAAAAGCTATGCCCGACCGCATAGCTTTTGGGACGGAAATAAAGACGAATTTTTTATGCGTCATGTCAATGGTATTATGTACATGGACATTGATGATTTGCGGAAAGAATTTTTATATACAAATGGGCTACAAGATAAAATTAGAGATTTTAGACGGGATAGAATATCTCTTATTTTAGCAAATGAGTGTGTAGGAAATTTGGGGAATCTCGCAAAGCTTGTGTTGCATATTGTTCCTGAATGGAGCTTTGAGTTGGGAAATACAGTTGAGCTGAAACGATTTGCAGAAAATCGTACTGTCCGCCCTCTTTCCGGGAGCGGATGGGATCATCGCTATAATGCAGATGGCTATTGTATTTTTGCAAGTGAAAGTTCAACCGGTTTGATCAAGACCTATTTACAGTTTTTCCGTAGCGGGATTATTGAAGCTACAGAAATACGATGCATTTCTGGATACCATGACAAGGTTGTCTATGACTGGGGAAAGTTACAGCAAGGGTTTATGCCAATTATCGCAGAATATGGTGAATTGCTTGATGAATTAAACATTCCTAAGCCTTGGCATATCTCAGCGACCTTACTGAACGCAAAAGGTTATGTTACCGATACTGGCTGGGGAACCTCACTACCAATCGAAAGGGATATTGTGAATTCTCTTGAAGGAATATGTTCAGAAGAAATTCCTCTGCAAACAGCTGTAGAGCAAGTATTTCAGTCTATTTCAAATGCATTTGGATTTGTTAAAAATTAGATGAGGTGAGAAATTTATATGTATTGAACGGGAAAATTAAGGACGATTTGTAAAAAATCGTCCGAAAATTTCGTACGCACGGATATGCTGTTAAAAATATATATGGAGGCGGATGTATGAAACTTAGAAATTTTCTCTACTTAAATACGAAAATAATAGAAGACTATATTGCATCTATTGATGGATATACATATGATGAAGAATCTCAAGCAATTGCAACATTGAATGAGAGGGTAATTGGTGGTAAGGCTGGAGGATCTCTTATCAGTGGAAACGGTACTTATGGCGGAAAACAAGAAGAGGAAATTAAACGATCTGTCAAAATTAGTGATGCGGCCAAATTTGATAAGATATATAAATACTTGCAATCTGATGATGACGATGGGTTAAAATATTATGAGTTTCTTTCCGATGAAGTATATGAAGCACTCCATCGAGATGACTTCCTTGAAGTGCTTGTTACGGCCAGATTTTCTAAAATGAAAGCATTAACTGACAGTGTATCAAAGATTACAGAAATTGCAACAGCTTTTGAATCATTTACTGACCAGAAACTCCTTGATAAAAAGGCTGCAGAAGCTTTGAATGGATTAGCAACTTTAGGCCAATTAAAATCCCAAAAAGAAATTGCTTGCGTTTTTGAGTTTGATGATAATAAGTTTCCCTTAGTAGCATATTTAGATGAAAGCTACTTCCGATGCGAGCGAGATAATTTCATTGGACAGTCATATCTATTATGTAAGATTATTCGGAAAATACCAAAGGGGCAGAGTGTAAAACTGGATGAAATATTTGACGATATTAAAAAACTGCCGTTAAATCGACAGCAAAGACGAAAAATGCCAAAGAATATGGATAATCCTGCAGAAATTCGTGATATAATTAAAGGACCAGCTTTTATTGTACTTCCTATTGCAGTTTATCAATAATCCTGTTATAATTAAGAAGGGTTCGTTATCACCCCCGATAACAATTTGATAACACCCCATCGTACAGGCTAAATAATATGGACAAATCGAATAATCAAAAGAACGAGAGGCCATAATCATAAAGCAAAACCCGTTAGATTATGGTTCTCCGCAACGAGTGGGAGTGAGTTCTTTGTGATTAGGAGGCCCATAGATTGGCTTTATAAGCCGATCTATGGGCCTCCCTTTTGCTTAGTGACCACATTTTGACCACCAACAGGAAAATCGATGGTCATTTTGCGCTTCTGTGGGAGCAGGTTATCCGCCTGTTATAGAGGAAATAAAAATACAATTTGGAGGAAAAAGCACCTAACATATGATCTATGGGTGGATCGGGAAACATCTCGTTGGGTGCAAAGGTCCCCGCCAGCACGGAAGGGGCTTGACCGTAAACAGAAGTGGCCAGTGGCGGTACGGGATCGGTGACTGTCACCTTATCTGCCAGATCGATGATAACGAGCTGCTCGTACTTGCCCTGTCTGTGGGGCACCGACGTTTAATATACAATTCATGATACCGTCCTCCTTGTCAACTGTGACACCGTGTAGGCTGATGCCCTGCACGGTGTTTTTATTGATATTTTTTCAGCGCCCCCTTAGGGGGTTACCACTAGAGATCGGCCTTTATAGGGCCTGGTCGAGCCACCCGTTCAGCGGGCGGCTTTGATTTTATCGTATTCCCAAAAATATTTCTATATTCTGAGGGATGGATTTTGGGCTTTTATTCAAAATTTTGTGGTTTTTGGGAGGACGAGGATGGCTAGGCAGACGCTTTTGGGTTTTTGGGAAGCCGGGAGGAGCATATTCGGCAGTGGAAGGCGAAGGTCTCCGCCGGCGGGAGAATTTGGTTGCGCTGAGGGGAGTATGGCTCCTTCAAGGCAGAAGATCGTTCCGTAAAAATTACGGAACAGAAAAGGGCCGGTGATAAAATAAGACCATCGATAGAGAAACACCTCGCACCTTGAAAACAAAATAGCCCGCAGCAGGAGGACGCTGTGCCGAGCCAGGCGGCGCGCGATGACTCCGGGGAAGCCCCGGACGAGCGATAAAGCAGTCTGTCAGGGGTGGTAAAAGCCATCCAGGCGATGACAGCGCAGGGTCCATATACAGAAAGGCCTTGAAAGAGAGACTGCCTACTGATCGGGTGGGTACGACAGCCGAAAGGCTTCACAAAAATTGACCAGTATCTTTGAAAGGAGTTCATCATTATAGCATTCACATGAAAAGCTGCCCTGAGAGCGGCCGCCGGTGAAACCGCCGCACCTGGTGCGGTGGGTGCCACCCCTGTTGATCCCATCCCCCAGGAAGTTCTCGCTCCCCCTCGCCATTGTGGAGGAGGTTACGCCGGAGATCGGGTTCGGCGGCCTTTACGACCAGATCGACGCCGCCCTCCAAAGAGTTTGTCCAGAAAAGGAGACATAAAATGAATATCTACGCCGAGACCCCCAGGATCCTTCGGGAGACCGCCGCCGGCTACACGACCTTCGAGGTGGTGGACGAGATGTTCCACAACCGGGAGCTGGAATGCGTGGGGGAGATCAACGACCAGTCGGTCTATTCCCTCTGCCGCCAACTGCGCCACCTCCAGCAGGAGGACCCCGAAGGGGAGATCGCCCTTTACATCAACAGCCCCGGCGGGGAGGTCAGCAGCGGCCTGGCCCTCTACGATGTCATGCAGGCCATCAGCTGTCCCATCCGCACCGTCTGCCTGGGCAAGGCCGCCAGCATGGGGGCCATCCTCTTTGCGGCGGGGGACAAGCGGGAGATCCTCCCCCACGGGGAGGTGATGATCCACGACCCCTTGATCTACGGGGGCGTGGGGGGAAGCGCGCTCTCGGTCCAGGAGACCAGCCGCCAGCTGCTCAAGACCCGGCAGACCCTGGGGGACATCCTGGCCCGGCACACCGGGAAAAGCCGGCAGGAGATCTATAGGAAAACGGCTAAGAACACTTGGTTCAGCGCGGAGGAGGCGGTCTCCTTTGGTCTGGCCGACAGGGTGATTAACAAATTGTAAGGGCCTATTCAAGGTCTCCCAGCGCCCTCGGCGCAGTTGAAAATTTTGAACAGGCTCTAAGGAGGGACAAAACATGAGAGATTCTTAGAACATTCCTTCAGCTTTGTTCTGATGAATCATCTTTACGAAATATTTTCTGGCGAACCAATAGAGGCGGCCTTGACCCGCCTCCTCCCGGAGGTCCCGAAAAAGGCGGCGGCTCGATATGGTATCCTGGCCCAGGAAGGGGTATATGTCCCGACGCTGGAGGAACTGGAGGAGATGGACGGGGAGTATATCCCGGCGGACATCAACGAAGAGGAATGGAGGGAATTTGAGCGGAACTGGGGAAAGCAACGACAGGAGGAACAAGAGGCTTGGGAAAGGAGCTTTCCGGAAAAGGAGTTTTTCTGCCAAGCCTATCTTAGTTGCCGCAAACGGTACTTTGAAATCGAAAACTGCCGGGGCCTTGCCGCCACGGTAGAACGGGCCCTGGATAACTATCTCTGCCGGGCGGGGGTCTCCGGCTATCTGAGGGACGAGGACTTTTTTGCCGCCTACGGTCTGCTGGACCGTTCGGAGAAGGAGCTCCGCGCCCTCCTCGGGGAGGTGCAGTAGGAAATGGGACTTCTCCTGAACCAGTTCCGTGATGATCTCCGAAGGGATTATCTGTCTAACGGCTGGCGGGACTCCTTTCTTTTTCGGTACCTGAAACAGGAGCGGGAGGAGGAAAAGGGCCAGGAGAAAAAGGACAGCTACTCCCAACTGGAAAGGGCCTTTTCCAACATCCACAGCGAAGATGGTCGGCGCGCTTATTTCCTTCTGGCTTTGGGGCTTTTGGAAAAGAGCCGGAAGCCGCTTCTCCCCGGGAACGGGAAAAAAGGGCAGAAGGATGGGAAAGCCCTTCTGCTGGACTATGCCCGCGATACCAGGGCGCCGGAGTTCCTTGGCACAAAGCGATGGGACCGAAAGACCTGCCGCTTGCTCCTGGATCTTTTGGAACGAAACAGCGCGTATCCGATCCCTGACGCCGGATGGCTCCAACTGCTCCACCGGGAACTGACCGACGGCCTGCTCCGGCGGGAAGCGGAGGATTACCTTTACAACTTGGAAAACGACCGTAAAAACAGCCGCGACATGGCCATCCTGGAAGCCTACCTGGACCGTTCCTCCGGCGGCTCGCACAAGGATGACGACGGCATCTCCCCTGGGCTGAGTCAGTTTTACGCAAAGAGCGGCTCCGGCAGGGCAAAGCGGGTCTGGAACGAGGAGAAGATCGCCCAGCTCCAGCGCTTTTACGAGGACCTTTGCGGGGAGCGGTACAAGGGGGCTCTGGTTCCCATCTGCATCGAACCCCTGACCGGCGCTGGGCTTTACTTTATCGGAAATGACTTTTTCCAGGGAACCAGGCTGAAAAATACCAAGGGAGCCTGCCTCATCGCCTGTCTTTACACCAACGACCTTTGTCTGTCGCCGGGGGAATATGGCACCATGGCCTGGTCGGTCTGGGGCGGCGATGAGGACGAACTGGAGGAGCTTTGCGGCTATCCCAATGTGGCGGAGGCGCTGAAGTGGTTCGAGGATCTGGTCAAGGGTGGGGGCAGAGCTGGCAAAAACACCTCCGCCGTTGATTTTCTGGAATATTTCCAGGATGGGAACGGCGCTCCGCCGCCCACCTGCCCGCCGGAGCTGCTCCGCTATTTTCTCCCTGCCCTAAGAGCAGTAGCCCCGCTGGCCGACAAGAAAGCCCTGGCCGGCGAAGGGCAGGAGGCCTGGCTCCGGGAAGGCGGGGACAGAGGCCAGCCGGTTATTCCCGCCAAGCGATGAGGCGGCGACCTGCCAAAGTCAGAGAAAGCCTGCCATAAACAGAATAGAAACGCGGTGTTTCTTTCCCCTGCTCCAGAAGGGATCGAAACACCGCACTTTTTGTTCTCTTGGGCTATTTGAAGCTGTCCTGCGTCTCGGCCAAGCGCTTGATCTGCTCCAGGGCATAGTCCTGAAGGGTTGGATGAAGGCGCTTAAAGATCCGGGTCGCTTCGGTGACCTTATCCAGTGGGAAAGACCGAGCGCTTTCCGGACAGCTTTGACCCTGGTATGCAAACGGATCGCCCCCCTGTTTTTTTATAAGCATATCATACAACACAAGAAAAGGTGTGTCAACACAATAAAAATTCGACATGAGGGAGATATTCTCGTTGACAACACAATTGCCGTGTGTTATATTGTGTGTACAACGTGCCGCTTGAAAGGAATATGTGGTTATGACGCAAAAAAGGATGGATGCACAAAAAATAGCGGAAATGAATGCGATTTTTCTCACTCTAACGGAGAAACAATAGGATGTTTTGTGAAAAATGTGGAACTAAAAACGAGAACAGCGCTTCTTTCTGCAAAGAATGCGGTGCGCCGCCTACTACGGGGAGGGCTGGACCTTTTCTTGGGAGCCCTCTGGGAAAGAGGAACTTCCCGAAAGTGAGCTGGAAGAGATCAAGGTGCTTTATAAGTCGAAATACAACCTGGAGGTGACAGAAGCGCAGAAAGTTTGGGTCTCGGTCACTGTCTCCGGAGCAGAGCATGAGAATATGACCAGGATGAGTGCAAAGGCGATAAGAATCGGGGACTTTTGGTATATGTATGCTGGAAGTATGTACACACCTGGTCTGTTTGGCTCCTAAGTGGCCGGGCGGACAGCTTTTCAGGCCACTTCCGGATCCTTCCCCCCGATGCCCCCGGCCTTGCACCTTCCCTCCCGGCGCTTCACCACCAGGCTGGTGAGGACCGGCGTCAGGAAGGAGCTGACCAGCACCGAGGCCGCCACCTGGGCGGTGGCGATGGGGGCAATAGCCGCGTAGGCGGGGTCCACCGCAGCCAACGCCCCGGGGTTGGAGACCCCGCTGGCAGCGGTGCTGGAGATGGCCGCCCCGGCTACCCCGGTGCCCCCGGTGAGCTTATCTGCCAGGATGGTGACCGCCCCTACCCCAAAGACGGTGATGACCCCCAGCAGGATGCCGGAGAGCCCGCCCCGGAACAGCTCCTGGACAGACATATTGCACCCCAGGGCAAAGCCCACCACCAGGATACAGGGGGTGACCCCGGCGGAAAGGGTCTGCTTGAACCATGGGGAGAGATTCCCCAGCAGGATGCCCAGGAGCAGGGGCAGGACGGAGCCCACGATGGCCCAGACCGAGATGCTGGCCAGCCCCGCCGAGCTGAGGGCGATCATGGTCACGGTGGGGCCGACGCTGAGGGAGGTCACCGCCACCGCCCCCTTTTCCGGGTCGGTGCCGTATTGGGCGGTGATGCCGGAGTAGAGGGCGTTGTTGGCCACCGACACGGCGCTGATGATGGCCAGGGAGGAAAGCCCCAGGAAATCATCCTGGAGGAAGAAGGCCACCCCTAACCCCAGCAGCACCGACATGGCCACCTTGACGGTGATGATGACCGCCCCGGTCTTGAGAGCCTTGGGGGTGCTGCGGATGTCGATGCTACCCCCCAGAAAGAGGAGGAATACCCCCACCAGGGCTCCGGTGCCGGTGACCATGCTGGTGAAGAATCCGCCGACCCTGAGAGCGCCGGGGACCAGGGAGTTGAGGATCACCCCCAGAAGCATGGGGACCACGATGGTATCCCCGGGAAAGCGATGGTATTTGACGCGACCCATGACCTCTCCCTCCTCAGTCCAGAACGATGCCGCCGTCGCAGTCGCCGATCTCGCCGTTGACGAAGCTGGCGGCCTCCGAGGCGAAGAACAGGATCATTTGGGCGGGCTCCGAGGGGTCCGCCGCCCGGCCCAGGGGGATGATGCTGAGGACCTTGGCCTCCTTCTCCGGGTCCTCGGAAAGGCCCTTGGTCATGGCGGTCTTGGTAAAGGAGGGGCAGACGGCGTTGCAGGAGATGCCATACTTTCCGCCCTCCTTGGCGATGGCCTTGGTGAGACCATTGACCCCGGCCTTGGAGGAGGCGTAGGCCGCCGTACCCAGCAGGCCGCCGCCGATCTTCCCCGCCACCGAGGAGACGTTGACGATCCGCCCGCCCTTCTTCTCCATGAAATAGGGATAGATGGCGGAACACATGGTGAAGGTCCCGGTGAGGTTGATCCGCAGGGTGCGCTCCCACTCGGCGTCGGTGATCTGCTGGAAGGGAAGGGTGGAGACCACGCCGCCGCAGTTGACCAGCGCGTCCACCCGGTCAAAGTCGCCCAGGACCCGGGCCATCACCTCCCGGATGTTCCCCGGGTCCCCCAGATCGATGCGATAGGCCGAGCAGTTCCCCAGTTCCCCGGCAGTCTGCTGGGCCTTTTCCTCGTTGAGGTCCAGGATGACCCCGTGTCCGCCGCCGGCCACGACGCCCCGGACTACTTCTTTCCCTATGCCCTGGGCACCACCTGTCACCAGTACCGTCTTACCACTGAAATCAAACATGATAATTCCTCCATTCCTGTAACGGCCTTGGGATAAAGGCCTAATTTCCCACCGCTTATTTGATTGACAATCAAATAACGATCCTCTTTGTCTGCTATTATAGCATTGTCCCACGGCAATAAAAATGGTATAATAGCATGAAATAAGGGAACTGATTTAGGCTGGCAGCACAAAGCAGAAAGGGGAGAAAGATCACCGATGAGTGAAGCAAAGCGGTGGGAACTGGTCCAGGCGGCTCTGGACGGGGAGGACCTGGAGCGCCTTACCGACCGGGCGGCAGCCCTTTTGGGGGCTCCCCTGGTGGTCATCGGCAATACGGGGGCGGTCATCGCCCATTCCCGGCGGATCCCGGTGCCGGACGAGATCTGGAACAACGCCATGAAGCGGGGGTATGTCACCCTGGAATTTATGGTGACCCTGAACAACTGGGACCGTGTCCGGGATGCGGGAAGCCGGTACGAGCAGCTGACGGTGGATCAGATCAACGAGCATCGCCGCCGGTTTTTCCGCCTGACCGTCGGGGAGGAGATTTTGGGTTATCTCAACGTCCTGGAGACCGCCCGGAGCCTGGACGAGATCGACGAGGAGGACTGCCGCTTTGTGGTCCGGCTCCTGGCCAAGGAGCTGCGGGCCCGGTTGGGCTCCGGGGAGGTCAGCCAGGGGAGCCGCCGGGAGGAGCTGCTGCTGGGCCTGCTTCGGGAGCGGTTCAAGAGCCGGGGGCAGTTCCTGGACCAACTGGTCCTGGCCCGGATGCCCGAAAACACCGCCTGGCGGGTCATCTGCTCCGACCTTCGGGACTTCCTCTCCTACAACGCGGACCAGGACCTGTTCCGCCTGGAGCTGGCCCGGCTCTTCCCCGGTGCCACCGCGGTCATCAGCGACCGGATGCTCTTCCTCCTGGTCCCCGGGGAGCAGGAGATCGCCCGAAGGGCGGAGCCCTTCCTGGCGGAGAAGAAGCTGCTCTTCGGGGCCAGCGATCCCTTTGACGACCTGTTCCTCTTTTCCCGCTGCCACCAACAGGCCCTGGACGCCCTGCAGTTCCGGAAATACCTGGCGGGACCTGCCCTCCGCACCACCTTTTACGACGAGGTAAAGCTGTTCGGGCTGCTGGACCGTGTACCGGCGGAGGAGCTGCGCCGCTACTGTGGCACCGATGTTTACGCCGTCTGGCAGTATGATACCGCCCATCATACCGAATACCTGGAGACGCTCTACTGCTACCTCCGCCAGGACCGCAGCGTAAAGGCCGCGGCGGAGGAGCTGCACCTCCACCGCAACACCGTCAACTATCGGGTGGGCCGCCTGCGGGAGCTGTTCCGCCTGAACCTGGAGGACGTCCCCGCCACCTGCCGGATGCTGGTCTCCTGTGAAATTCTGCGGGTGCTTCGGGAAAAAGGGCAGGGGAGCTGATCTGACTATACCCCAATATTGTGCAGGGCGCAAAACCGCCCCCTGGAGCTTTCCGCTTCTCCGGGGGCGGTTTGCTGAGAAACACAGAATAGTAAGAACCGGGTCCGAGGTCATTCCACCGACCGACATTCCCATATTATTGCGAAAGTTTTGCGGTTTATAACCGCAAAATATATTGATTTATGCAGTGCGTTGCGATATACTATACATGAGCGGAGGTGGCTGATATGATCTACAGACCCTTATATCTTGACAAGATCATGGCGTATGTGGATACACCGTTTGTGAAGATCCTTACTGGAGTCCGTCGCTGCGGCAAATCCACGATCCTGAAAATGATTATGGAGAAGCTCCATAAAGAGCGTGGCATTCCTATGGAACAGATCGTCAGCTATCGCTTCGATTCCATGGAATACGAGGATATGACGGCGAAACAGATGTATCAGGAGCTGAAAAGTAGGCTCTGCCCCAATGGAAGGACCTACTTTTTCCTTGATGAAATGCAGGAGATCAATGGGTGGGAAAGGGTCGTCAATTCTCTGGCGTCGGATTTTGATGTTGACCTGTATGTAACAGGTTCCAACTCCCGTATGATGCCCTCTGAAATTTCCACCTATCTAACCGGACGATATATCGCCTTCCGTATCTACACCTTGTCCTTCCGGGAGTATTTGACTTTCAAGAGCCGGTATGCGACAGTTGATGATGTCCGTAAGGAATTTGCCAGCTACATTCGGCTGGGTGGTTTTCCCGCCGCACATTTGCAGGCTTACGAACAGGACGAAATTTATACCATCGTTCGGGATATTTACAATTCCACGATATTCTCAGACATTGTAAAGCGCAATCAGGTGCGGAAGATCGATCAGCTGGAACGGGTCATCCGGTACACCTTCAACAATGTTGGCAGCACCTTTTCTGCCAAGTCGATTTCTGACTACCTGAAAGCAGAGCGCAGATCTCTTGACAACGAGACGGTGTACAGCTATCTTGAAAAGCTGGAGAAGGCTTATCTTCTGCATCGCTGTTCCCGTTACGATCTGCACAGCAAAGAGATCCTGAAAACACAGGAGAAATTCTATCTGGCCGATACCTCTCTCCGCTATAGTGGCCTCGGTTACCAAGATGATACTGTTGCAGGCAGCCTGGAAAATGCCGTCTACCTTGAATTATGTCGACGAGGATACACGGTCTATATCGGTAAGACCGGGGATGGCGAAGTGGACTTTGTTGCAGTCCGCCAGAACGAGAAGATCTATGTTCAGGTCACACAGCGTATCAATTCCGAAAAGACTGAGAAGCGGGAGTACGAGCGCTTGCTGGAAATTCGTGACAACTATCCTAAGTATGTTCTGCGTACAGATGAATTTGCCGGCGGCAATTACGAAGGAATCATAACGATGCACGTTGCAGATTTTCTATTGAGTGACGCTTATTGATGAATTAAAAATGCTGATTAGGCCCATAGATTGGCTTGCAAAACCAATCTATGGGCTTCTGCCGATACCCACGGCCGCTTTGAACGCTTCACTTTGGAAAACTTTCCGGAGCAGGCCAAGATGACAAGGGATAACCTTGTTATCATCTGCGGGGACTTCGGCGGTGTCTGGAACAGAGATAAATCTGTGATAATGCAGAGATTTAAGCGGAGCGGCACCATGGAAGCGGTGCCGCTCCGTACTTTAACCGGATGCGCTTGTGATAATGGATCATCCATTCGTTCTGCCCTTATCCTGCAGGAGCAGCTGACCAGCCAGAGGGGAAGAGCAGAGGGTAAAATAGAATCTTTACTGCCCGGCGGCAAGAGTTACGGAAAGAACCGCAAAGGTTGAGTGCAGCTATTAAACGGGCTGCTTCCGATCACCCTATTTCCAGATCTCCCAGGATCTGGAATACAGGACCGTCTAAACCTACGCCGTTGGGATGCTGCTCAAAAAACTTCAAGATCAACTCCGTCATCTCCACATTGATCTCCCGCTCCACCGGGCACCCGGCATACCAGGGGTAGCCCCCCGCGCCGCTGGCCCGGTAGCTGCTGAGACAGACGGTAAACTCCTGTTCCTCCGCCACCGGGGCGCCGTTCCGGGTCAGGGAGATCACACGCCGACCCTCCGGCCTGGCCGGATCGATGACATACTCCACCCCGGCGTAGTAGTCGTAGTTGTAGTGTTCTACCTTGGGCTTGAGGAACTTCTCCGAGACCTGGAGTTTTCCCGCCCCGTCCAAAGCGAAGTATTCCGCCGTCCGCTCCATAGCTTGGCGGAGAACCTTCCCGGTGACCCGCAGCACCGCCAGAGTGTTGGTATAGGGGTAGGCGGTGAGGACATCCCGGCGGCGCACCACCTGGGGGAGCCCGGCTGCGTCATTGGCCAGGCTGCTCACCGAAAGCTCCGCCCCGGAGGCTTCCAGCTGCACCCGGTTGAAGAAGGCCGCCAAGCCGCTGCCCTCCGCCGCCATGGCCAGGGGAGCGCCGGGAAGGAGGGGCCGCTCCAAACGGCCTACCACCACATCCAGCCACGTATCCACCCCTTTTTGAATGGGGGCGAGGATTGGGAGAAGGTCCTGGTCACAGGCCCCTCCGGCAGGGATGGCCCGGCTGGAGCAGCGGACGCCCTTCTCTCCCGCTGTGGCGGTGATTTCCAGAAAGGCTCTGCCGGAATCGGGGGCCTGGACCACATAGGTCCCAAAAAGCTCCTGCCCCGGGATGCACAGGTGTTGGTGCCCGGTGAGGAGAAGATCAAAGTCCAGCTCCTGACAGAGGCGGTAGCCCACATTCTCAGTGCTGGCGGAGAGGCTCCGCCCTGTTTCCAGGTCCCGCTCAAAGCCTCCGTGGTAGACGCAAAGGGTGACGTCGGCCTTCCCGCGAAGGGCCTCCAGGGCCGCCCGGGCGGCGGGAATAGGGTCGGACACGGTGAGCCCCCCCAGATGCTCCGGACGTTCCCAGACCATCACATGGTCGGTGACCAGCCCCACGACCCCCACCCGCAGGCCGTTCTCCAGCCGGTGGACCTGAAAAGGGAAGGGGGTGGAGCCGTCCTCCCGGACCAGGTTCTGGCAGACGCAGCGGGCCCGCAGCGGGCCCAGGTACCGCCCCAGGTAGTCCATACCATAGTTAAAGTCGTGGTTGCCCAGGGTCACAAAGTCATAGCCGCAGCGGTCCATCACCTGGGCGAAGCATCGGGGGTCGTCCAGCGTGTCGTGGCAGTAGGTTCCCAGGGGAGAGCCTTGGAGCAGGTCTCCTCCATCGATGACCAGCGTGTTGCCATCCTTCTCGAAGCGGTTGGCACACTTAAAGAGCCCCAGTTCCTTTTCCCCCTTCCCCCGGTAGTCGGTGGGGAAGAGGAACCCGTGAAGGTCGGAGGTAAAGCAGACGCGAAATCTTTTTTCCATTCCCCTACCCCCGTGTCAGCTTGGCGCGGATCCTGGAGGAGATGGCCTCGATGACCAGAACCAGCAGGATAAGCCCCAAGAGGATAGCCCCCACCTCGTTCCAGCGGTAGGAACTCATAGCAAAGATCAGCGGGGCGCCGATGCCGCCAGCCCCTACCAATCCCAAAACGGTGGCGTCCCGGAGGTTCATGTCGAACCGGTAGATGAGGGTGGACATGAAATCCGGGAACAGCTGGGGCAGTATCCCGTATCGGATCTTTTGGAAGGTGGTGCAGCCGGCGGCGTCCAGGGATTCCAGGATCCGTTTGTCCAAATCCTCGATGCTTTCGATAAACATTTTGCTCACCATGCCGATGGAGCAGAGGGACATGGTGAGCAGCCCGGCGAAGGGCCCCGGTCCGGTGACCCGGATGAACATCAGGCCATAGATAAAGGCCGGAACGGTACGGATGGCGGCGATGGCGAACCGTCCCAGCAGGGCAATGGGCCGGGGCACCAGATTGGTGGCTGAAAGGAAGGAGAAGGGCACCGAGATAACCGCGCCCACAATGGTCCCCAAAAAGGCGATGCAGAGGGTTTCCAGAAGGAGATAGGCCACCCCGGAGGTGGTGAAGTTAAAAAGCAGCTTGGTATCCGGGTGGAAGATGCCGGAGAGGATATTCCCCGCTACCTCCAGGCCGCTGCCGGCGGCAGTAAACTCTACGGTGGAGCTGGACCAGGCCATGAGTCCGGCCACCAGGAGGGCCAGCAGCAGCTTCCGGATCCAGGTCCTGGGAGCGCTTTGGTATGCGGCTTCGATTCGTTTTTCCATGGCTGTAGCACCTCCCTCAGGTCAGACGCTTGCGGATGGCGTGGCTGATGCCCTCGATGGCCACCACCGTAACGAACAGGACAATAAGGATCATCCCCACGCTGTCGTATTCCCGCCAGCCGATCTTTTCGTTCATGATAAGGCCCAGGCCGCCGGCCCCAACATACCCCAGGATAGAGGCGTAGCGAACGTTTCCTTCCAGACAAAAGAGGGAGACCGACAGGTAGGTGGGGAGGACCTGGGGAAAGATTGCAGTGAGGAAAGCCCGGGTCCTGGTGGCGCCCAGGGCCTCCATAGCCTCAAAGGAGCCCATGTCCGCTGTTTCGATCAGCTCAAACAGCTGCTTGCCCACATAGGCGAAGGTAAAGACCGCGATGGAGCAGGTCCCTGCCATGGTTCCCAAACCAAAAATATAGGTGGCGATCAGGGCGCATACCAAGGTGGGCAGGGTCCGTACCAGGCTGAGGAACAGCCGGACCAGCATCACCACGTAACGGTTGGTGACTACATTGCTGGCGGCCAGAACAGCGAAGGGCAGGGCCAGAGCCGCCCCCACCGCCGACCCCAGCAGGGACATTTTAATGGTATCCAGCAGGGGGGACCATATTTTAGCCAGATATTTGGTGTTGGGAGGGAACATGGCAAAGAGAATATCAAAGAACCGCTTGCCGCCGGTGACCAGCACCTGAAGGCTGAAACCGGTGACCCGGACTGACACCACGGTGCAGACCAGAAGGATCAGCAGGATAAGAGGCAGGCGGGTGAACCGCTCCTCCACCTCCTTGCCGTTGGCAAGCCGGTATGTCCTGGGCTTGAAGATGCGGTCGTAAAGGCTCATGACCGTCCCTCCCCGGAGGCGCTCTCCCGATAGATGCCGTCCAGCACGGCCTGATCCACCTGGCTGGCGGGCCCGTCATAGACGATCTCCCCTGCCCGGATGCCGATGACCCGGCTGGCGTACTCCAGGGCAAGCTCTACATGGTGGATGTTCAGCAGGATGGAAATACCCATCTCCCGGTTGATACGCACAAAGTCCTCCATCACCTGGCGGGCGGTGACAGGGTCTAAGGCGGCCACCGGCTCGTCGGCCAGGATGATCTTGGGGTCCTGGGCCAGGGTGCGGGCCAGGGCCACCCGCTGCTGCTGGCCGCCGGAAAGCTGGTCAGCCCGGATGTAGGCCTTGTCCAGGATGCCCACCTTGTCCAGGGCCTCCAGAGCGGCCAGCTTGTCCTCCCGGCGGAAGGCCCCCAGCACCACCCGCCAAAAGGGCAGGTCCGGTACCCGGGCGGAAAGGACATTGCGGATAACGGTGGTGCGGCTGACCAGGTTGAAGGACTGGAACACCATGCCGATGCCCCGGCGGAACCGCCGCAGCTCCTTTCCCCGGAGGGAGGAAACATCCACCCCCTCCACCGTCAGCTTGCCGCCGGTGATGCTGTGCATCCGGTTCACCGCCCGCAGCAGGGTGGATTTTCCGGCCCCGGACCGGCCGATGATGGCAACGAATTCCCCGTCCTGGATGGTGAGGTCTACATCCCGGAGGCCGACTGTGCCGTTGGGGTAGACCTTGGAAACACGATCAAAGAGAATCATTTGGGCACCTCACTTTGTTGAAAAAAGAGGAAGAGGGCATCCTCCGCTTGCGCGGCAAGGCGCAGGGGGGACGCCCTCTCCCAAAATGAAAGGAAGAAGAAAGCTGACGTTTCGTTACTTGGCGGAAAGCTCCTGGATGAGCTTCTGGGCGGCCCGTTCGTTGTCGTAATCGGCGGACTGCGCCTTCTGGTAGCCATTGTGGCTGTAGATAGCGATGATCTCCTTGCCCTCGGGGGTGCTACCGATGTTGATGAAGGCGTTCTGGAGGGCGGCGATCAGGGCGTCATCCATAATAGGAGAGGTCTTGCTTACCGAAACGGTGTCGTTGTAGATGGGGGCGGTGACGCCGATGAGACCGGTTTCCTCCCAGATGGAGGCGGTACGGCCAAACTCGGTGGTCCAGCGCTCGGCGTAATCCCGCCGGGCGTCAGCGTAGGTGACCAGAACATCCACCTGGCCGGAGGCCAGACGGGCAAAGGCGCTGGCGTAAGAATCCGACTGGACGGCGTTGGCCAGATCGGTGATCCCCTTCTGGTACCGGTCCTGGAGCCACAGGGCGGGATAGATGTACCCGGCGGGGGAGGAGGAGCCCATGACGCTCCAGCTGGCGCTGTTCAGCTCGTCCCAGGTGAGGGCCTCGCCGGCGTTGACCTTGGCCACCAGAGCCTTGCCCTTTTCGGAGGGGCCGGCGATCATCAAGGCGCGGTAGGAGACCGCCTGCTTGTCGGAGGCCTCGGTGGGGGTGCCGTCATTCCAGTCCTTGGCCTCGTCAAAATCCTTGCTCAGGCCGTCCCGGGTGGCGGTGAGGATGACATCGCAGCCATCATCGTACAGGACATAGGTGCCGCCGGGGATGAGGCCCACATCAGCAGTACCGGCGACCAGGGCCTCGCCCACAGCCTCGTAGGTGGTGCCGACGGAGATCTCTACCTCGCCGATGTCGTACCCCTCCTTCTTCATCTCCTCCTTCAGCAGGGCCTTCAGGGGTTCGGTGGCGGTGATGATCTCGCTGGGCTCCCGGGAGGGGACAAAGTAGACCTTCAGCTTATCCAGCTTCACTGCACTGGGGGCGGCGGGTCCCTCCGGAGCGGGAGCCCCAGACTCCTGGGAGGGGGCGGAGCTGGAGGACTGAGCGTTGTTTCCGCCACAGCCTGCCAGCAGGCCCAGACAGAGAACCAACGCCAGGGCAAATGCGGTTACCTTCTTCATAGGTGACTACCTCCTTCTTGATGGTGGTCGATGATCTGGTTTCTTCTTGTCAGGGGAGCGCAAAAAGCGGACTGTGTGCTGCCCCTGTTTTGAGTATAACACACCGCCCGCGAGAATTTTTTCCCATTTTCGTTACTATTTTTCTTATTTCGCCAGCTTTCCGCCGGGCAGTTCCCCTGGGGCCGCGGTAAGGCTTTGGAAATAGACCCCCATCAACTCCTCAAAGACCAGGATCACCTGGCCGAAGAAGTGGTTCGGAATCCCGCCCATGAGGGTCTGGCGCGCGCCGTCCACCACAAAGACAAGATCGGAAAGCCGGGACAGGGTGGAGTCCTCCCGCTTGGTGAAGGAAAGGATCTTAAACCCCCGCTGCTTGGCGGCCCGGACATCGTTGAGGATCGGCTCCGCCTCTCCGCTTTGGGAGATGGCGATCATCAGGGAGGGCGCGATGTTGGTGACCATCCGCCCCTGTTCCTGGTGGAAGATCATGAAATCGTAAAAGTGGACCTGGTTAAAAACCATGAAGCCGCAAACGGCCAGCCGCTGGACAATGTAGGCAGCCACGACATCCCCAAAGGCCCGGCCGTTGGCGAAGATCTTCTGGTTCTGGAACTCCGCCAGCAGGCGGCAGAAGTCCTCCTCCATGCCGTCCCGGTAGTTATCCACCCGTTCGTGAAGGCGGGCGGTACAGGTGGTCTTGCCATAGGCGTCCACGGTCTGGGAGAGATGGTAGTACAACTCACTGTATCCTTCAAAGCCAAGGCGCTTGCACATTTTGATAATAAAGGTGGAGGAAACGTAGTTTTCGCTGGCGATCTGCTGGATGCCGATGCGGCGCTCCCCGGCCTCAATATGGGAAATGATACTGGTGATAATTTTTGTTTCATCTTCAGAGATCAAGTTGGTAAGCAGATAGTAATTTCCTTTGATCGCTGTTCACACTCCCTGTAACCAGTTCTTTATCCTCCATTATGTCACAAGTCGGGGGAAAAAGCAACTGCCGCCGTTTGCGGGGAGCGCGCCCTTCGGCAGATAGCAGTATCGCCCTGCAGGGATGAAGGAAAACCGTTCAGACTTCTAAAATACCGGGAAGGGCAAACAGTTTCTCCACCGTCTTGATAAACAGGACTTCTTCCCCGGTAAGGACACGGCCGGTTTTCCAAATCAAAGAAAAATAAATCTTTTTTTCGGATGCGATGGGAACCGCTTGAATATCGCTTGCGCTTGTAAAAAGCCCCTCCAAAAGGATTGCGCTGGCGATCTTTTTTTGGATGATGCGAAAGACGGTAGAAAGATTGGTGGAATAACAGACGATATTGCAGGGATACAGATTCCCCAGCATCTGAACCAGCAGCTCTTGGTACTCCTCCTGGGACAGGGCGTATTCCGAAAAACCAACCAGGGGAATATCCGCGAGCTGCTCAGGACGGACCAGGGCACAGGCCGCCAAGGGATTATCCTTGTGGGTGTAGAGACAAACGCTGCCGCAGTAGACCGTGTGGACATAAAATCTTGGATTCTCGAAAGGGTCCACCGATGTAATCAGCGCAAAATCCATGGTCTCATCTTGGATGCACCTTTGAAGAAAGTCGGCGCCGCAGTAATTTACTTTCTCAATAAAGGAGGGGTTTTTCTGGCAGATGTCGATAAATCTGTCGTCAAAAAATTCTCCCACCACCGTTTCGATCCCCAGCTTGATGCAGGAAGGGACCTGGTGAAGATAGTTGTGCAGCTTCTCCGGCAGCGCCTCAAACTGTTTCAGGAGCGGGGCGGCCAGGCTGGCCAGCTTTTCCCCAGCGGCGGTAGGCTCCAGCCCTTTGTTCCGCCAGAACAGCAGGGTGTGCAGCTCAGCCTCCAGATCCCGTATGGCGTTGGAGACCGACGGCTGGGAAACATAGCACGCCTCCGCAGCCTTAGTCATATTGCGGTGCTGATAGACCGCAAGGAAATAGTTTAGCTGTGAAAGGGTCACATAGCCACCTCCCAAAGAGCTTTGGTGACAATTTGTCACCTGCCATGATAAAAAAATATAGACTTTTCCAAGTGATAAAAAAAGGATATTTCCGGTTTTTCCTTGCGGACGGTATAATGATCTCACAAAAATGAAAAACCGGAAAGGGGTTTTACCAATGAGTAGACTGGCAAACAAGGTAGCAATCATCACCGGGGCGGCCATGGGACAGGGCGCGGCGGAGGCGTATCTCTTTGCCCAAGAGGGCGCCAAGGTCATCGCGGCAGATGTCTGCGAAAAGGAGCTGGCAGAAATTGTGGAGAAGATCAACAGGGATTTCCCCGGCGCCGCTGTGGGCGTCAAGCTGGATGTCTCCAGCGAGGAGGATTGGCAGGCCGCCCTCAAGGTCTGCCTGGAATCCTATGGCACCGTGGATATTCTGGTGAACAATGCGGGAATCGGCTCCAAAGGCATCAACTACGACAAGACCGACTACAGCGCTTTTGAGCATGTGATGAAGATCAACGCCTGGGGTCCCTTTGTGGGGATGAAAACCGTTGCCCCGGTGATGATCCAAAAGCGCAGCGGTTCCATCGTCAATGTTTCCTCCCTGGCGGCGGTGGTAAGTGTGGAGTTTAACGCCTACAGCCTTTCCAAAGGCGCCGTGGTTTCCCTGACCAGGGCAGCCGCCGCGGAGATGGGGCAGTACGGGGTGCGGGTTAATACCATCATCCCCGGAACCATCGTAACCCCCATGACCCGCATCATCTGCGACTATCCCAAAGTGCTGGCCTCCTGCGAGGAAAAAACCTGCCTGGGCCACATCGGAGAACCGGATGACATTGCCTACGGGGTTCTGTACCTTGCAAGTGACGAGTCCAAATACACCACCGGAGCCGATCTGACCATCGACGGCGGGGAACGCTTCAAAGATAAACTGGAATTAGAAATGTAAAAAGCAGGTGTGAAGATGGAAGACGCAAAAAATAAAAAACTGATCCTCACCGGTCTGTTCATCGCCTTGGGCGAGGTCCTGCTGGTGGATGCCATGAGCGGAATCATCGGCCCGGCCATCATTTCGGAGCTGGGCGGCACCTCCCTTTACGCTTTTATGTACACCCTTAGCTATCTGTGCAGCACTTTGGCCCTGCCCTTTACCTCTATGGTGGGGCAGAAGTCCGGACGCAAGAAGATCATCATTGCGGGCATTCTGGTCTACGGGATTTCCACCTTCCTGGCTGGCTTTGCAGGCAGCATGACCTTCCATGTTGTTATGCGGGGGCTTCAGGGAATCGGCAAGGGCTGCATCCTGGGGAATGTACTGGCCTACTTTGGCGAGTATCTCAACGAGGGAGACCGGGCCAAGGCCATGGGCTTTTACGGAACGCTCACCGGACTGGTCTTTCTCCTGGCGCCGGTAGTCGGCGGGGTCATGGGTGACTTCATCGGCTGGCGCTCCACCTTCTATATCTCCGTTCCGTTTAGCATTCTGGCCTTTTTCATCCTGCTGAAGATGCCGGAGCAGGAGCTGGACCGTGGGGATCTGCCCCTGGACTGGGTGGGGACGATCCTGCTGGCGGCCATCACCATTGGTATTGTGATGATGTTCTCCTGGGGCGGCCAGAGCTATCCCTGGCTCTCCTTCCCAGTCATCGGCATGGGGGGGCTGTTCGTCGTTTCCCTTGCCGTCTTTGTGGCTTATATCCAAAAGGCGGCACACCCCATATTCTCCCCGGCGCTGTTTCGGAACCGGGAGTTTATCCTGGTGACTTTGGGAGTTGGGCTTATCGCCCCCTCTATGTATGCGGTGGGGACCTATCTGCCCATGGTCAACCAGGCGCTGGTGGAGACCTCCAGTACAGTTTCCGGCTTTATCATTGCCGCCAAATCCGCGATCCAGCTGGTGCTTGGCTACGGGATGGGCGCTTTCATCGCCAAGACCCACAGGGTGAAGCTGGTGGTGGTTACCACAGCGGTAGCCTATGTTATCTCCAATCTGATGATCGGCTTCTGCAATTCCGCCGCGATGTTTGCCATGCTGCTCATCGGAGTCCTGCTCTCCGGCTATGGCACCACCGGTTACAGCATGGTCTACACCCTCCATGCCCAAAATGAGCTGCCCAAGGAAATGGTGGGGGAGGCAAGCTCCACCATCCAGTACATCCAGTCCCTTTGTGGTACCATCGGACTTTCGGTGGTGGGGATGGTGCTGAACGTCTCCTTCGCCGCCGGTCTGACCGCTAGCGTGCCGGCCGGTCTCACCGACTACATCCCTGCCGGGGAACTGCAGGGCTACATGGGGACCGCAATCCTTACCGACAAATCGGTTCTTTTGAATGCGTCATCCGCTTTGCAGGCGGAGGGGCAGAAGCTGTTTGCGGAATTTGCGGGGAACATCCACAATGCCTATGCGGCGGCAATGCTCCGGGCCTTTGTGGTGCTGGCGGTCCTTTCCGCCCTGGCCCTGATTTTCGCCTTGATGATGCGCGCCTCTAAAAAGGAAGCGAGCGAATAAGCCTTTTTCTCCTCCAAATCAATGCCTCCATAGAGGCCGGGCAGTAAGCCGGGGAATCTCGGTTTAGAAGCTGTATTTATAACCGGGAGATGTCAGATAGCGTCAAACGGTTGTGAATACAGCTTCTTACTGCCCGTTTTTTTCCTTTGCCCCGCTACCTTCCAACAACATCGCCGATCCCAAGCAGATCGGTAACCACTGCGTCTTCCCGCCCGGTGGCTTCGCCGCAGCTGCCCTCCGGCAGATACAGAATGCTGTGTATCCCGGCGTTTCGGCCGCAATCGATGTCGACGCTGCGATCTCCCACGAACCAGGTGCTTTCTTTGTCCATCCGGTGCTTTTCTATAAGGTAAAGGGCCCCCTCCGGATGGGGCTTATGGGGAAAGCCATCCAGGGCGGTGATGATCTCGGCAAAGTAGGGGAGAATGCCCAGATGCTCCAGCACCGGCTTGGTCGTCCCGCCCCGATGGGTAAACACAAAGTGGGTGGCTCCTTGCTCCGCGGTCTGCTCCAAAATCTCCCTGGCATGGGGCATCAAAGTAATGTCCCAGTACCGCTCTTCGCTGAGTGCCAGATACCGCTCCCGAAGGATTTCCCGGGGGATCTGAAAAGCGGCGGAAACCTCTCCCAGCCATTTCCCGATGGAAAACCGGCAGACGCAGCGCCGGATCTCCTCGGGGTCGCTGGAGATCCCCTGCTCCAGCAGCGCTCCATGGAGCCCCCCTACGATAACCCCGTAGGAATCCAGCAGCGTCCCGTCCAGGTCCCAGATCAGGTTTTTTTCCTTCATGCCGTCCCCTCCTTTTTACCGTCCCAACAGCTTCAGCAGCAGATCCGGGCGGTTGGTGATGATCCCGTCGGGCGACAGGGCGGCCAGCTGGCGAAGATCCTCCGGATCATCAGGGGTCCAGGGGGTGACGCCAACGCCCCGGCGGCCCAAGCGCCGGATCAGCCCCGGGTCGTCCAGGCAGGCGTGGTACTCGCAATGGAGGTACTCCACAGGAAAATCCAGCCTGGCCAGATAATCCGCCAGGTCCAGCTGGGCCTCCAGCCGGGCCATCACCTCCCGGATGGTGGCCCCGGGGTAGAGGATAGACAGAGCTTCGGCCCGCTCCAGCAGGACCTCCCCCGGTTCCCGTCCCGGCTTGTTCAGGGTCTTTCGGATCTCCCTGTCGTCCTGGGGCAGGCGCAGATCCCGGGGGGTCACCGCCCCCAGAGCCTTGTCTCCAGGGGCGTATCGAGCCAGCAGCTGAACCGAGTTGCGCTGGGTCACCGCCCGGGAGGTGAGCGCCCCCACCCGGATGGCGGGCAGGAGGGCCTTGGCCTCCCGGAGAAGGGAGTGATCGAAGGAGGAAAGACGGACCTGGTCCTCCAGCCCGGCGGCGCAGATGGCCCGGATCACCGGCTCTACAAAGGGGACATCCCGGCAGATAGGGGCTTTCAGCTCCAGGTTGACCATGGTAAAGTCCCGGGCGGCTTCCAGACATTCCTCCAGAGTGGGGATCCGTTCCCCGGCAAAAGCGGGGTCCTTCCAGGCTCCGAAGTCCAGCTGCCGCAGCTCCTCCCGGGTCATGTCCCAGACCCGGCCTGTGCCGTTGGACCGGGCGTCCACGGTGTAGTTGTGATGGATGACCAGCCGTTGGTCCCGGGTGAGCTGAATGTCGGTCTCAAAGCCGTCTGCCCCAAGCTCCCGGGCCTTGCGGAAGGCGGACAAGGTGTTTTCCGGGGCGGCGAAGGACGCCCCCCTGTGTGCAATCACAAACATATAGATCCTCCTTGTTTCCGGCCTTTCACTTTTCTTAGAAGTTGTGCTATTAGCCGAAGTACACAGATGGGCGAGCAAATTTTCCTCCGTGCTAGGAGCCGCTTTCGGCGGCTATTGGTACAACCTCTTAAAGCGAGGCCTCGTCAATGAGCCAGCGGTTGCCATGGAACTGCTTTGGGGACATCCCGGTGGCCTTTTTGAACACCTTGCTGAAATAGAGGGGGTCCTTGTAGCCCACTACCTCGGCTACCTCGGAGACACTGAGATGCTCGGCCAGAAGCAGCTCCTTGGCCCGTTCGATCCGCAGGTTATTGAGGAACTGGATGGGAGAAACGCCGGTAAACTCCTTAAAGCGGTGGGAGAAGTAGTCGGCGCTGAGATGGCAGTAGTCGGCCATATCCTGGACGCTCCAAGAGTCCATGTAGCGGCGGTTCAGCCTGGCGATCAGCTTTTCGATCAGGGTGACCCCCTCCCGGGAGGTGTGCAGGGACAGGGAATGGCGGTGGAGCAGCGCCAGCAGCTTATGGAAATCGGCAGTGACCACCTCCTGGAAACAGGGCTTGCGAAGCTGGCATTCCAGAATAATCTCGTCAAACAGCTGTTTCAGGTGCTGGTGCTGCCCTACAAATCCGCTGCGGATGCCGTACCGCTCCAGCAGCCCGTCGCTTTGGGTGCCCAGAAAATGGATCCAGTAGATTTCCGGGGACTCCCTGGCAAAATACTGGTAGATTTGGGGCTCCAGGGGACAGTAAAGGATGATGCTCCCCGCCGGCATGACAGTCCACTGGCCGCCCAGGCAGTAGTGGCCGCATCCCTTGCTGACATAAAGGATTTGGTAATCCGGCCTGCCCCCAGGGCGCTGGATGGAAAAATCCTTGGTCATAAAGTGCTGGTAGCCGCAGCAGTTGACAAACAGCTCCCGGGCGGCGTCCTCCGGGAAGACACGGCTTCCGGTGCTTCTTGTGTGTCCCGCCACGCGGATCATGCCGCCTCGCCCCCTTTCAAAACGGAAATCTCCATATAGACAGCAAATTTCGCCATGAAACGGCCCTTCGAGCCTGTTGGGCCCGAAATGATTATACCACCTTCCCGGGAAAAGGCAAGGCGGTTTTTTTCTTTTTTTGAATTTCTTCCTGGATCAAAAAGAGGAAGCGGCCCTGTTCCGGCCAACAAACCGGGGCCGGATCCTTGGAAGGGGTGGAAAACCAAATAAGCGGAATTATCCATATAAATAGCATGATTGCATATGGATTCACCCTGGGAGTCATTGTATAATCGAATTGGTAAATTACGACAGAATCCTTTTTTATATCATAGAGAAATCATAAAAATTGCCATGGCGCTTGACCGATAGGGTGGAACGCCTGGAAAAGAACGGGGGAGCGTGTATGAGCAGTTGGCGGGAGGTAGAGGCGTGGCTGTCCGGCGGATATGACGGCCGGGTGGCTGTGGCGTCCCACCGGGGGAAATTTTCCTCCAGTGTCATCGAAAACACCGCCCTGGCCTGCCTGCTGGCCCTGGACGAGGGGGCTGATCTGGTGGAGCTGGATGTGGTCCGGACCCGGGACGGGGTGCTGGTGGGCCACCACGACAAGACCATGAACCGCCTGTTCCACCTGGACCGGCCCATCTCCGGCTGCACCTGGAAGGAGCTGGAGGAGCTGCCCCTCTATAACTACGTGGGGGAGATCGGCACCGTGGGACTGGACCCTCTCTCCCGCATCCTGGAGAGCTTGAAGGGCAGGTCCTTTCTGGCCCTGGACCGCTGCTGGGATTGTTGGGAGCAGGTCTATGCCCTGGTCCGGGAAAAGGAAATGATCGGCCAGTCCCTGTTTAAGTTCTACATCGAAAATGAGGCGGCCTGCCGCTTTGCAGAGGCCCACCCCGACGCCCTTTTTGTCCCCATGGTCCGGGAGCCGGAGACGCTGGAATGGGTGGAGCGGCTGAGGGGGACCGTTCGTGTCCCCGCCCTGGAGATCTTGCCCGAGGCCCCCGATGACCCCATCTTCCAGCCGGAGGTCTTTGAGTGGCTCCACAGCCGGGGCATCAAGGTCTGGTGCAACTCCCTAAGCCTTGCCAAGCGGCTGGTCTATGGCGGGGGATACGACGACCTGAAGGCCCTCCGCTTTGGAGGCGGCGAAAGCTGGGGCGTGCTGGCTGAAAAGGGCGTGGACATCATCCAGACCGACTGGCCCTATGAGGCGAAACAGTACCTGGCCTCCATTGGCCGGAGCTTATGAGAGCCCAGTCAGGATCCCTTCCCGAAGTTGGGATAACATACTGCAAACCAAAAACACAGAACGGAGGAGAAACGATGAAACGCAGAACACTTGCCCTTTTGCTCACAGCGGCTATGGTCTTAAGCTGCCTGGCCGGTTGCGGCGGTCAAAGCGAGCCCCCCGCCCCAAGCTCCGACCCGGCCCCGGTGTCTCCCGCCCCCGACGCCTCTCAGGAGCCGGGCAGCAGGTACGCCGTTACCGAGCCGGTGACCATCGAGTTCTGGTACGCCGGTTCCGGCAACGAAGAGTTTTACAACCAGGTGGCGGAGGAGTTCAACGCCTCCCAGGACAAGGTGACGGTGGTCCCCGTCTGCGGGGGCAACTACGCCGCCATCAACGAGCAGATCATCGGGGCCCAGGCCGCTGGCACCGGACTGCCCGGCATCAGCGTGGTCAACTACAGCACCCTGCCCAACTACGTCCAGAGCGGCGTGGCCGAGCCTTTGGATGACTACCTGGCCGACTACCAGGTGGATATGAATGACTTCATCCCCGGCTTCCTCAGTGTGGGCAACTACGACGGGGTCCAGTTCGGGATGCCCCACGGCGTCTCCTGCTTTGTCTACTACTACAACAAGGACATTCTGAAAGAGAAAGACCTCCCCGACTTCCCCACCACCTGGGAGGAGTTTAAGACCTGGGCCATGGAGGTCCACAAGGCCACCGGCAAGCCCGCTTACCTGATGGCTGCCAACGAGAAAACGGTGAACTACAACATGATGCAGAACTTCGGCGGGACCTTCATCAAGGACGACAACACCACCGGCCTGGACGCCGAGACCCTTAAGACCCATATGCGGGAGATGAAGGAACTCATCGACGCCGGCGCCGTGGAGTGGAGCCTGGACAGCTCGGACATCCTCTCCAGCAAGTTCATCAACGGCGAGGTGGTTTCCTACAACCTGTCCTGCACCTCCTACAGCAAGTTCATCCAGAACGACTTTGAGGTGGGCATCGCCTGGAACTTCAAGTCGGAGGACAACATCAGCACCGTCACCGGTTCCTACCTCTTCATCCCCGCCGCCAACGACCAGAATGTGAAGAACGCCGGCTTCGCCTTCCTCAACTACCTCTGCACCCCCGACGTCAACTACCGCTGGGCCAAGTTCTCCAGCTACCTCACCAGCTGCAACTCGGTTTTCAACGACGAGGCGAAGATGGCCGACATCTACAACGCCCTGCCCGAAATGCGGAACGTTTACGGCAATTCCGACCGCATGGTCTCCAAGCCCAAGACCACCAAATACGATTCGGGCATCAAGGCTTACTATACCGCCCTGAGCAAAATCTATCTGGAGGGGGCTGACTTTGACTCCACCTGGAACGACATGGTGGAGGAGGTCAACTATATCCTCAACGATTGATGAAGCCCAATCAAAATAGAGATTTTCCGGCTTAATGGGTTTTCCGGGTGACAGACCGGAAAACGCGGGAGGGCCGGGGAGGGGAGGATAGGATCGCGGTCCTCCCCTTCCTTGCCGTTCCGGCGTTCACCCTTGCCAAAGGAGGGAAAGCACTGTTATGGCGCCGAAAAAATTCAAGTGGCGAAGGACCAATGTCAAGGAGTTTCTGTGCGTCGTGCCCGCGGTGGTCATGGTCATTGTCACCACCTACTACCCCCTGGTGGACCTTGTCCGTATCAGCTTTACCGACTGGGATATGCTGAAAAAGGACTACCAGTACGTTGGCCTTACCAACTGGGTGTGGTTTGTGAAAAACGCCAGTCGGAACCACTTCTTTGCGGATATGAAGGTCACCCTGATCTACACCTTTTTCACCCTGCTCATCAGCCTGGTGCTGGGGATGCTTCTGGCCCTGCTGATGGGGCGGATGACCCGTCCTTTCGGCATGATGCGGGCAGTGATCTTTATGCCCCGGTATGTTGCCATGTCCACCGCTGGCATCATCTTTGTTTGGATGCTCAACACCGACTACGGCATCGTCAACAATGTCCTGGCCCTGCTGGGGGCCCAGCGGATCCCCTGGCTGACCCAGCCGGTGACGGCTATGATTAGCGTCCTGGTGCTGTCCGCCTGGCATTCCGTGGGATACAGCATGATGATCTACCTTTCGGCCATGACCGGCATCCCCAAGGACTACTACGAGATCGCCTCCCTGGACGGCGCTTCCCGCAGGGTACAGTTCTTTAAGATCACCGTCCCCCTGCTTTCTCCCACCACGATGTTCCTGCTGGTCACCACCTTCATCTCCTCCATGAAGGTGTATAACTCCATTGATGTCTTGACCCAGGGCGGACCCTACCGTAGCACCGAGGTTATCGTCTACCTTATCTACCGCCTGGCCTTTGTGGATTACCGGGTGGACCGGGCCGCTGTGGTGGCCACGGTGTTCTTCCTCATCCTGCTGGCGGTGACGGTGCTGACCATGCGCTGGTCCGAAAACAAGGTCAACTATGATACATAAGGGGGCAGGAAGATAATGGAACAAAAACGGTACAAGCGTCCTAAGACCTTTCGGGGCTACTCCAAGAAGAGCAGGGCCCTTTATACTACCCAGACCGTTTTGGCGGTGCTGGTCACCCTGGTGATGCTCTTTCCCCTCTACTGGATGCTTATTTCCAGTCTGCGCCCCGGGGAGGTGCTGCTGGGCAAGTCCGCCAGTCTCCTCCCCACCGGGTTTGAGTGGCGCAACTACCTGGAGGCCTGGACCCGGGTGCCCCTGTGGCGGTACATCTGGAACACCATCGCGGTAACGGCCATCAGCATGACCATTAAAATTGTGGGCGGGGTGCTGGCTGCCTACGGCTTTGCCAACGGGCGCTTTCCCGGCCGGGATATTCTGTTCTATGTGGTTTTGGGAGCCACCATGGTTCCCCATCAGGTCACCTTTGTGCCTATGTATGTAATCTGTTCCCGGCTGGGCTGGGTGGATACCTACGCGGGGCTGGTATTCCCCGGCATTGTGGGGGCCCACTTCATCTTTATGATGCGCCAATCCTTCCGGTCGGTGGACCAAAGCTACATCGACGCCGGCCGGCTGGACGGACTGGGGGTGCTGGGCACCATCTGGTATGTCATGGTGCCCATGTGCAAGGCCAGCCTGATTACCATGTCCCTTACCACCCTCATCGGCCAGTGGAACAGCTACTTCTGGCCCAAGATCATCGTTAAGACCGACGCCGCCCGGGTGCTGACAGTGGGGCTTATCCATCTGCGGGAATCCTGGACCGGGACCGAGATGTGGGCCCACACCAATGTCACCATGGCCGGAGCGGTTATCGGGATGCTGCCGGCAATCGTCCTCTTCTTTATGTTCCAAAAGTATATGCTCACCGGCTATTCCAAGGCGTCGATGAAATAAGCCCCTTGTCTTTTCGCCGGGTCCGGCTATAATAAAAGCGGAGAATTTCTATCAGATCGGTGGTGAGAGGATGAAGCGGTACCGGCTGCGGGACATCCCCAGGGGGAAACGGCTCGCCCACTTCTGGCTGTATTACAAGTGGCACCTGCTGGGGGCGGTTCTGACCGCTGTGACCCTGGCGGGGATGCTGCGCCCCCTTTGGGCCGGGCGGGTGGACCTGTCCATCCTCTGGCTGGGGGAAAGCCACGACCTGGCCACCGACGCCGCCCTGGAGGCCCGCCTGGCCCGGCTTCCCCTGGATGTGGACGGCGACGGAAAAAGCCGCTGCCTGGTCCATTACCTCCTGTTCACCGGGGAGGAGGGCCGTCTCACCGACCGGCAGATAGAACTGGTGACCCTCATCGGCACCGGGGAGTTCAATGTTTACCTGGCCAGCGAAGAGGCCCGGGCCTGGCTGGAGGCACGGGACATCCTGGGCAGTTGGTCCGACTTCACCGGCCAGGGGGAGGACAGCACCCCTTTCTGCGTCCCCTGCGGCAGTCTGCCGGTATTCCGGGGGGAGGAGTTCGCCCCTATGGCCGGGATGTATCTGGTCATCGCCCCCATGCCGGCCGGGGAGGAGCAGAGGATCCTTTACCGCCGGCAGATGGAAGCCCTTCGGGCATTTTTTGAATGGGACGGAGAAATATACCATGCTGGACCGGATCTTTGACCCCGAAAACCGCTTTTGGACCTTCGCCAACAAGATGGCGGATCTGGTGGTCCTGGAGTTTCTCACCTTTGTTTGCTGCCTCCCCCTGGTTACGGTGGGGGCGGCTTTTTCCGCGTTCTGGCGGATGACCCTGGCCTTGGTCAAGGACGAGGAGCCCCGGATTTTCTCCGGATATTTTCGGACATTTCGGGAACGCTTCCTCACCGGGACCGCTGCCTGGCTGGCCCACCTGGCCCTCACCGCCTTCCTCCTCCTGGATGTTTCCCTCGCCCTGGGGATGGGCACTGTGGCCGGGGCCTTCCTGGCAGGGCTGTTCGGAGCCCTGCTCCTCCTTCTCTCCCTGGCCGGACTGTGGCTCTACCCCCTTGTGGGCGCCAAGGGCCTTTCCTGGCGGGAAGCGGTGACCGCCGCCAGCCTCCTGGCCGTCCGGCACCTCTTTTCCGGGCTGCTGGGACTGGCTCTCCTGGGGGCGGCCCTGGCTGGGTCCTTCTGCATCCCCTACGGGGTGCTGTTCCTCCCCGCCCTGGCCTGCTGGGGGACGGCCAGGATCATCAACAGGGTGCTGGATCGGAACGAAACGGCGGAGCCTCCGGATGATCCGAACGACGCCGAGGGCGCCTTATAAGCGATGCCGGGTCCCGACCCGAAACGCCCCAAAACAAGGAGGTTATCTTATGAGCAATTTGGATGGAAAGACGCTGCTGGCCCTTGGGGATTCCCTTATTTACGGGAGCCGGCTGGGCAGCGAAAAGACTTGGGTAAATCTGTTGGGAAAAAAGCATGGGATGCAGATTTACAACTACGGACGAAACGGGAACACAGTGGCAGTTCAGACCCGGGAGCCTGAACAGGTGCCCATGTGCATCCGTTACCAGGAAATGGCGGAGGAGACGGATTACCTGGTCATCCTGGGCGGAGCCAACGACAAGCGGCTGGATGTGCCCATTGGCGAGGTCGCCCGGGAGAACCGGGACCCCGCCACCTTTGCCGGGGCGCTGAACGTCCTCCTGGCGGGGGTCACCGCCCGGTATCCCCGGGCCCGTGTCCTGCTGATGACCAACTACCAGCGGTGGCCCAAGGCCAACGGCCTGGGCCTTACCGAGCTGGCCTATGTGGACGCCATGCTGGAGACAGCGGCCCTCTGGGCCCTCCCCTGCTATGACAACTACCGGAACTGCGGTCTTTCCTTCCAGAACCCCGCCCAGCTGGCCTGGATCGACGAGGGGCTGAGTCTGGGCCTGGGGGAGAACCGGCATTTTTCCGAGGAGGCATACCGGTGGCTTCTGCCCAGGTATGAGGCGGTATTGGAGGGGCTGTAGAAGGAAGCTTATTATGCAGACGCCCTGCTCGCCGCGGGTTTGACAAGAAGCTTTCCGATAGGCAGACTGGTTCAAGCACACCGGTGAAAAAGGCTCCCGCCGGGCAAACCAAGAGGAAAATTGCAAAACCCCCTTCCCTTTCTTGGGAAAACATGGTATAATATTTCACAAAGTCAGTCGTCTATTGGTTCAGCGGGGGATAGGCCCGTGAACACAGAAACGAGCGGCTTTTGTTTTGTCTGTCAAAAAATATCAGGAAAGGGAGCGACAGAGACGTGAAGGGAAAGCAAGGAGATTCACTCGCCAGGCGCGGGACAAAGAGGAGTCTGAATCGAAGGATACTGAGCAACACAACACTTAACATCTTGGTTTTGGTGGTCGTTTGTTGTGGGATCATGGCCCTTTCCTTGCAGTCACTTGCCAACAACATTTTACTGGACAGCCTTCAGCCAATGGCCCGGCAGTCGGCCAAGACGGTGGAGGCCAATGTCCATATGCTGGCGGACCGCATGATGAACATAGCGGGGGATCCCCGGATGAAAACGGCGTCAGCCGCTGGATCAGGCGGAACAGAGGCATCCCGCCCGGATCCTGCGGCCAACCGCAGGGCCGTACTGGAAGAGGCGGCGGAGATCTACGAATTCCATACCATCGCCCTGTATGATCTGAACGGACAGCTGGTGCAGGGGATCGATGCGGCGCCCAAAAGCCTGGAAAGCGGTTTCCTGGCGCTGCTGAAGGAAACGGATAACCTGACCATCGCCTCCTCCACCGGCTATGATGGGAAGCTGGGCATCACCATGGGAATGCCGGTAAAGGAAGATGGAAAAACGACCCTTTTTGTCATGGGCGTGTACAAATATGACATCCTCGACGATGTAATCAGCAGCATCAATTTGGGGAGAAGCGGCATGGCCTATATGGTCAACCGCGAAGGGGTGGTCACCGCCCATCCGGACCAGTCCCTGGCCATGGGCAGGAGTTCGCTGGCGCAGCTCAGCGGCGGCAACCAGAAAGCGGTAGAGCGGGTGACTGCCGGAGAAACCGGGGCCACCGAGTTCTCTGTAGATGGGGAAGCGATGCTGGTGGCCTTCTCTCCCGTGCGGGGGACGCAGTGGTCCCTGGTGATCCAGATCCCGAAGTCGGATTACAGCCATTTCATCAATGGAGCCATGCTTCTCTCGATTCTGGCGACTTTGGCGGTTCTCATCGTTTCCATCCTGCTGGTTCTGCGCCTTGCCCGGTCCATCTCTCAGCCGGTAAAGCGGGTGACGGGCCGGATGGTGGCCCTTTCCAACGGCGATCTGCACACAGACGTTCTCCCTGTTGATACCGGAGATGAACTGGAGGTCATGACCCAGACGCTGGATGCCACCCTGGAAAGCCTGAACCGGTACATATCCGACATTCAGCAGGTGCTGACGCGGGTCGCAAGCGGAGACCTGGCCACCGAGCCCCAGGTGGATTACAGGGGGGACTTTGTGCTGATCCGCAGCAGCTTGCGGACCATTACGGAATCGATGAACGAGACCCTCCTTGGATTCCGGGCCGCCGCGGACCGGCTGACCACAATGGCGGATCAGCTAAGCGGACAGTCGGCGCAGCTCCACCAGGCATCCCTGGAGCAGAACCGGTCTACCGAGGAGCTGGTCCATGAGGTGACCAACGTCAAGGACCGGCTGGCCAACGTCACGGAAAGCAGTGACCGGACCCGCTCCCAGACAGAGGAGATCACCCGGAGGATCCAAAGCGCCAACGAGCAGATGACCGCCCTGTCCTCCGCCATGGACGACATCAGCGCCAACGCCCAGCAAATTACCAAGATCGCAAAGGATATTGAGGACATCGCCTTCCAGACCAACCTTTTGGCCCTGAACGCCTCGGTGGAGGCAGCCCGGGCCGGAGCCGCCGGAAAGGGCTTTGCCATTGTGGCCAACGAGGTGAAGCAGCTGGCTGCAAAGAGCGCCGAGGCCGCCCAAAGCGCCACCGCCATGGTCAACAATACCAAGGCGATTATCCAGACCGGCGTGGAGCTGACGGCGGATACCGCCGGGTCTCTCCGTGCCATCTCCGACGTTTCCGGCCAGATCAGCACCATCTCGGACCAGCTGACGGCGGCGGTACAGGGCCAGGAGGCGGCGCTTGCCGTTATGGAGGCGCGGATCGCCACCATTTCCGACATCGCCGACCGCAACCTGCAAAACGCAGGGGAGACGGAACAGTCCAGCGGATCCTTGGCAAAGGAAGCCGAGGCGCTTCAGATCCATGTGAGGAAATTTGTTTTGAAGGGAAGCGACGAAAGATGAAACGAATCCTGACGGTGTTTTTTTGCCTGCTGCTGATGGCGTCCATGCTGACAGCCTGCGGCGGCGGGACAGAGCTTCAGGATGGATATTATACCGCCCAGGCCAGTGAGTTCAGCCACGGCTGGAAGGAGTACATTACGATTCTGGTAAAGGGCGGGGAGATCATCTCGGTAGAATACAACGCGGAGAATGCCAGCGGCTTTATCAAAAGCTGGGACAACGCGTATATGCAGACCATGCTCCATTCCAACGGCACCTATCCCAACGAGTACACCCGCTATTATGCAAGCCAGCTTCTGGAGGGACAGGGCGAGGGGAACATCGACGCCATTTCCGGGGCGACCTCCTCCCACGAATCCTTTCAAAAGCTGGCCCAAGCGGTGCTGGAACAGGCCCGAAAGGGAGACTCCAGTGTCGTAATTGTCGGCTGATTGCAAAAGGCCCCCGCAGAACGGCTGCCGCGCCGTCCTGCGGGGGCTTTTTAGATGGCCCGGGGCACCCGGATGGAGCGGAAGGACTCCCGGAAGCTTTCGATGACACGGTTGGCCAGAAGGTTTATCGTGATCCCCTTGGGGTATGCTACGCTGTAGGCCCGGTGAACGCTGGGGTTCAGCCGGTAATACCGGGGACGGATGCTTTCCTCGATGGTGTTGGTAAGAAGGTCGGGGACAAAGCCCACCCCCAGGCCGTTGGCCACCAGCATATTCAGGGTGTCCCAGTTCATCGTTTCGCAGACGACATTGGCCTGAAAGCCGGCCTGCTCACAGAGGCTGAGGCAGAGGGCGGACACCTTTTGGACCTCCTTTAGGATGATAAAGGGCTCCCGGCGCATCTCCCCCAGGGCCATGTAGGGCAGGCCGCCGGCGGGACCCGGGGTGGAAAAGCGGTTCACCGGGTTGTGCCGGTTCACCGCCAGGAGGATCTCCTCCAAAAAGACCGGCTTGTACTCCAGCTTTGGGTTTTCCGGCAGGGAGGGGACCAGGGCGAAGTCCAGCTTCCGCTCCAGGAGCAGGGCCTCCAGCTTGCCGGAGTAGTCCTCCACCACCTCGTACTTGATGTCGGGGTACTGTCTGTGGAGCGGGGGGAGGATGGAGGGAAGGTAATAGCGGCTGTAAAAAGGGGAGATGCCGAACCGGACCATCCCGGCGGCCGGGTCCTGGATCTCCCGGATCCGCCGCAGCGTGTGCTGGTAGATCTGGAGGATCTGGCCCCCGTCCTCGACGAAAAGGGCCCCCACGTCGGTGAGTTCCGCCGTATGCTTGCTGCGATCGAAAAGGGTCCCTCCAAGCTCCCGCTCCAGCTTTTTGATCTGCTGGCTCAGGGCGGACTGGCTGATATACAGCTTTTCCGCCGCCGCCGAAAAGCTGCCCTCCCGGACGATGGCCAAAAAGTGTTCAATGGATCTCAACCGCATGGGATCCAACCCCTTTCATTATTAGCATTTGCTTATAGACTATTATAGAATGAATCTTGACATTCCGCAAGGCCCCGGGTATTATTTTGTTAGACCATTTGATGAATCATAGGGAAAAACTTCTAAAAATTTGTGGATTTTTCCTGTTTGGACCGGGAGGCCTCCGGGCCAAATCAGCCCGTGTCCAAAAGCAGAGGCGCCCTTTCCAGGGGCGTGAACTATAAGTCTTTTTACAAAAAAGCCGCTCCCCTCTGTTACTGGGTTCGTCTGCGCAAAACACCCCACCGGGGTGTATTTGCGGGGGAGTCGATTGCAGGGCGGTAGCCTTGATCCCTTCGGGACCGTGACCTACGCCAGCCCTAACGGGGCTACGCCCCTTCGGGTCCTCCGGACGTGGGCTGCGCCCAACATGGGCTACGCCCAGCATGGGCTACGCCCAGCCTTTGAAAAGGCTTGAGCGAAACTTTTAGACCCTATGTTACGCAGTGGTTATCATGGGTCCTGCCTGGAGTCTTAACGGCGTTTTGTCCGAAGCGCAAAATCGCCTCCTGCAACCTGGCAATGAGTGTTACTACCTTCCGCCTTCTGCTGCTTCCGACTCCAGGCACAACCCAAGTCCCGGCACAACCCTTAGGCGCGGAGCGCCGG
>CAJUFK010000013.1 GCA_910585535.1 uncultured Angelakisella sp.
CCGCCCCCATGGAGTTGAGGAAGTTGGCCAGGTCCACGATATGGGGCTCCTTGGCCACGTTCTCCAGGATGGTAAGGCCCTTGGCCCGGGCCGCCGCCAGCATAACGTTCATGGTAGCCCCTACCGACACCACGTCAAAGTAAACATGGGTCCCCCGCAGCTGCCCGGCCTGGGCGTTTATCATCCCTTTGTCGATCTCCACCGTGGCCCCCATGGCCTCAAAGCCTTTGATGTGCTGGTCGATGGGGCGCACCCCGAAGTTGCAGCCCCCAGGCATAAAGACGCTGGCCTCTCGGCAGCGGCCCAAAAGGGCCCCCAGGAAGTAATAGCTGGCCCTCATGCTCTTGGCCAGGTTGTACGGGACGGTGTGGGAAACCAGATGGCTGGTGTCAATCTCCACCGTTTTCTTCCCCAGCATACGGACCGACGCCCCCATTTCGGTGAGGATCCGCAGCAGCAGGGTAACATCGCTGATATTGGGAATATTGTCGAGGACGCACTTCCCCTGGGCCAGGACGGTGGCGGGGATGATAGCCACCGCCGCGTTCTTGGCCCCGCCGATCTGTACCGAGCCATGGAGGGGGTTCCCCCCGGTTACAACAAATTTATTCAATGGCCTTTGCCCCTTTTCTATACCTTTTTATTCCGACATCCGCAGGTGGTTTTCTGTTTTGTATTATACCACCTTTTCAAGGAAAACTCCGCAGAAAAAGAGCAAAAATCATCGGGATTGCGCCCAAAGCTCCCGCCTTTTTCCGGGAAGGAAAACTCAGCGGATCCATTATAGCATATCCTTCCGGAAAATAAAACCCTTGCCCGCCGATTTCTTACCGAAAATTTCCCCTGTGACAAAAATCCCCCTTCTTAACGGTTTGTTTCTTTTCTTTTTTCCCCGCTTGTGCTATACTGTTTATGTAGAATCTCATCACGCTAAGGAGGCGTTCTTTTGAACAAGAAGATCTCATTGGGGGCTGCCATCGCCTATATGGCCATTGTTGCCGCGGTGGTGTTCTGCCTGACCATGTTCTATTCCGAAAACCGGTATAACGCCATGTACAACAACATTGTGGAGCGGGAGCGGGAGTACTCCGTTCTGGCGGAAATCGACCAATACGTCCGCAGCCACTACGCCGGGGAGATCAACGAGGAGACCCTTCGGGCGGGCATCGCCTCCGGGTATCTTTCCGGCCTGGAGGATCCCTACGCCCGTTTCTTCACCGATAAGGAATATGAAGCTTACCAGCAGACCGAGGGGCAGAAGTACGTGGGCATCGGTGTTGTCACCGAACTGGACGTGGACGGCTATATCCGGGTACGTACCGTCTACCCCCAATCCCCGGCGGCAACCGCCCAGATGCAGCCTGGGGATCTTATCGTCAGTGTGGACGGCACCGCTGCCACTAAGGACAACTACACCGAATTGGTGGGTGCCTTCCGGGGGGCGGCGGGTACCAAGGTAAGCCTGGTCTACCGCCGGGACACCGAAGAGGTCACAGTGGAACTCACCCGCCGGGAAATCGACACCCCCACCATTGCCGTCACCATGCTGGACGGAGGAATCGCCTACCTGCGGTTCTCCGCCATCACCACCACCTCCTCCCAGCACCTGGATACCGCCCTGCGCCAGGCGGAGCAAAACGGGGCCCAGGCCCTGATCTTTGATGTGCGGGGCATCGAAAGCGACGACGTAACCGTTATCGGCACCATGCTGGACACCCTTCTGGGGCGGATGACCATTATTTATGAAGAGGACCTGAACGGCGCCATGCGGGAGCTGATGGATTCCGACGAATCGGAGGTAGATCTTCCCATGGTGGTGCTGACCGACAACGGCACCGTGGGCACCACTGAGTTGTTCGCCCAGGCTCTCCGGGACACCGGTAAGGCCCGGACGGTGGGCGAAACCACCTTCGGCAAGGGGACTACCCAGACCTTTTATAAGCTGAAAAGCGGCGCGGCGGTCTACCTTACCGTAGCCCGGTATGCCGGTCCCCTGGCCGAAACCTACGACGAAGTTGGGGTTCCCGCCGACTACGAGGTCGCTTACACAGCGGAGATCGACAAGGCCAGCACCATGGGCAACCCGGAGATAGACAACCAGCTTCGCCGGGCCATGGAGATCGCCGCCACCACCATCAAAACCGAGGCCACCTCCTAGGGCGTGACCCTGCCCGGGCCTTCGGCCCTTACGAAGGCTTAGGTCAGACTTTGTGTGTGGCAGAGTTGCCGGGACCTGCTTTGAGCATGGACGACCCCCGCCAAGAGTTCTTTGGCAGGAGTCGTTTTCAGGATCCAAAAGGCCCCCAGCCGAAATGTTTCGGCTGGGGGCCTTTCTGGCTAGTTCAGCAGCATCCGGTCGTTGTCCAGTTCCCGGGAGACCTTCTCCTTAAAGACCTTCAGCAGGGCGGGCACCGTCATTTCGGCCCGCTCCCGGCCGGAAAGCTCCAGGACGATCCTGCCCCGGTCCATCATCAGCGTCCGGTTGCCCAGGGCCAGGGCGGCGGAGATGTTGTGGGTTATCATCATGCAGGTGATCCCCTGATCCCGGACGATCTTCCCGGTTAGGTCCTGGACCTTCTCCGCCGTAGCGGGATCCAGGGCCGCCGTATGTTCGTCCAAAAGGAGCAGCTTGGGGGTCACAAGGGTGGCCATCAGAAGGGTAAGCGCCTGGCGCTGTCCCCCGGAAAGCAGGCCCACCGGACTGTCCATCCGGTCCTCCAGGCCGAGGCCCAAAGAGGCCAGCCGCTCCCGGAACCGTTCCCGGTCCTTTTTGCCGGTGATGGACAGGGGCGAGCGGTGGCGGGTGGTCCGCAGGTAGGCCAGAGCCAGGTTTTCCTCAATGGTCATGTGGGGGGCGGTGCCCTTGAGGGGGTCCTGGAACAGCCGCCCTACGGTTCGGGAGCGGCGATGCTCCGGCTGGAAGGTGATGTCCGCCCCATCCAGGAGGATCTGCCCGGTGTCCGGGAAGAAGCTTCCGGCGATGGCCCCGAAGAGGGTGGACTTCCCCGCCCCGTTGCTTCCGATGATGGTAACAAAATCCCCCTGCTCCAGGGTGAGGGAAAGGTTCTCGATGGCCTTCTTCTCGTGGATGGTCCCTGGGGAAAAGGTCTTGGAAAGGTTCTTTAGGACCAGCAGTTCAGCCATTCTTTTCCGCCTCCTTCCGATGCCGGGCAAAGCGCAGCTTTTCCGCCACAGTGGGATAGGAGATAGCTGCGGCCACGATGACCGCCGATACCAGCTTAAAGTTCTGGGCCCCCACGTTGGCCACCAGGGCGGCGGCGATGATAATGCGGTAGATCACCGCTCCTACGACAGCGGCAACGATGCCCCGGGCCACCGACCGTCTGCCGGTGACCACCTCACCGATGATAAGGCTGGCCAGACCGATGACCACCATCCCAGTCCCCAGGTTGACGTCGGAGAACTTCTGGTACTGGACCAGCAGACCCCCGGAAAGCCCCACCATGGCGTTGGCGGCGCAGAGCCCCACGGTGGTGGTAAGGGCCGGGTCGATGGAGGAGGAGGCCACCATCTCCCGGTTGTCCCCGGTGGCCCGGATGGACAGCCCCAGCTGGGTCCGCAAAAAGAGGAAGAGCAGTCCCCCTGCCCCCAAGGCGAAGGCTCCCGCCAGGATCAGCTTGCCGGTTGGCCCCAAAAGGGTCTCGGCGGCGGTAAAAACGTTTTCCTCCCGAAGCATATTCAGGTTGGAACGCCCCCCCATCACCGCCAGATTGACAGTGTAAAGGCCGGTCATGGTAACGATCCCCGCCAGGATGGGCTGGACTCCCAGCTTCGTCTGGAGGAGGGCGGTGACCCCGCCCGCCAAGGCCCCGGCCAGCAGGGCCAGAAGAAGGCCCAGGACCGGGTGGCCCAGGATGGTGAGGACCGCCGAACAGGCCGCCCCCAGGGTGAAGGTGCCGTCGGTGGTAAGGTCTGCGATGTCCAAGGTTCGGTAGGAGAGGAAGAGGCCCAGGGCCACCAGGCTGTAGATGAAGCCCTGCTCCACCGCCCCCTGCAAAACAGAAAGGCTCATAGCTTACTCCTTCTTCGATGATGGTCGGACGGCTCAGTTCACGGCGGAAACAATGTCGGCATCATTGGGTCCGTACTTGGAGATGTCAACGCCGATGGCTCTGGCAGTGTTGCCGTTGATGACGATGGCGTTATCCCGGAGGACCTCTACGGGGATCTCCCCGGCGGGGGTGCCGGTGAGGATCTTCAGCACCATGTCGGCGGTTTGGCTTCCCAGGTTGGTGTAGTTGACCCCCACGGTGGCAAGGCCGCCGTCAGCGACCATGGAATCGGCGGCAACGTAAACCGGCTTCTTGGCCTGGATGGCCTCGTCGGCCAGGACGGCCATGGCGCTGGCCACGGTGTTGTCAATAGGGGCAAAGATGGCGTCACACTGGCCCAGAAGGTTCCGGGCGGAGGTCTGGACGTCGGCGGAGGTGGTGACGGCCCCATCGGTGTAGGAGATCTGCTGGCCGTCCAGGTAGGTCTTGACCTGGGCGATAACCGAAAGGCTGTTGTCCTCGCTGGTGTTGTAAATAAGGCCGTAGCTCTTGACCTCCGGGGTCAGCTCCCGGGCCAGGGCGAAGATCTTTTCCACCGGGATGGCGTCGGAGGTACCGGTGATATTTCCCCCGGGGGCCTCCAGGCTCTCCACCAGGCCGGCGTCCACCGGATCGGTGACGGCGGAAAAGACCACAGGGATGCCGCTGCCCTGGGCGGCGGTGGCGGCTCCCTGGGCGGCAGGGGTGGCGATGGCCACAATGACATCCACCTTATTGGCCACAAACTGCTGGCAGATGGTATTGATGGTGCTGGTATCCCCCTGGCCGTTTTGATAGTTCACCTTGACGGTCAGGCCGTTCTCTGCGGCCTTCTCCTCCAGCCGGGCGGTGATGGCCCCCCGGATCTCATCCAGGGAGGGATGCTCCATCAGCTGGATGAGGCCTACCGTAACCTCCTTGGCCCCCTCTGGAGCGGCAGGGGCGGAACCGGTGTTCGCGCCGGGATTGGAGGCGTTTCCTCCAGAGGAGCAGGCCCCCAGGGCCAGGGTCATCAGGACGGCAAGAAACAACGCGGTCAGCTTTTTCATAATCTTCTTCCTCTCCAAAAAATGTTTTCCGGGGCCTCTCTTTGAACTCTGCCCACGGAAATGGGCTGCCACCTGTTGGAGTGGTTTGGGACAGGGGACCGTTTTCTCCACAAAAAAACGCCCGCCCTACTTCCCCCTGGGGGGAAACAAGGACAGACGGAAAAGTCTGCGGTACCACCTTGATTGCCGCAAAACGCGGCCACTCAGCAGGATGCCAACACATCCCCGGCTCTGTAACGGGCGCCCCCCGTCGGGGAATACTCGGCCCGGCTTCACAGCCCCTGCCTTTGGTCCCCGCCCTCTGCGGTCCATTTGTCCACGCCGTTTCCCGCCGGGTTCTCAGCACCTCCGGCTCTCTGTGGGGTCGTACCTGGTTTTATCTCCGCTTCATCGGTTTAGAGGTATTATAAACCGGGGACGGGGGATTTGTCAAGGGGGCTGCAAGGAATTTTAAGGAGCTGCGTTTGCTGTTTCCCCGGGGCCGTCCGCAGAGAATGGTCACCGCTCCCCAGGAAGCAGCATTTCTTCCACTGCGAAAACGTGGTAATCCGGTCCTCGCTTCTCCCGCATCACAGCAGCCGGACGTCCGGTGTAGTGGGCCCCCAGGTAGAAGCCATAGATCACGACGGCCGTGTTTACCTGGCGTTTCAGCTTGCTCATAAAACGCTCCTGCAAGCTCTGGATGATATACTCCCCCTGGGGAAAATCCGCAAACAGCTCCTCCGCCCTGTTGGTCTTTTTGGCGAAGCGCCGGATCTCGATCCTGCCTTGGAACTCCCCCTGGAGATAGGTCTCCTGGTAGAGCCGCTTCGGGATCCCATCCTCCACCCGAAAGAACTCCTGGGCATCTTCCAGGGAAGGGAAGTTCGCCCCGTAGATGGTCATGGAGATGGGGTCCATACGCTCCATGCGGTCCGCACTCATGCCGGTGCCTCCTAACTTTTTGTGATGTTCCCTTGTCAAACGAGGGCGAACATACTTATTGACCGGTCCCGCCCGAATCAGAAGGAGATCGTCCCGGTGATATTTACGAAGCGCAGCAGCAGGTAGTTCCACTCCTGCCAAAAGTAGACCGCGTTGGCTGCGCCCAGAGCCAGGGTGATCCCCAGGTCGGGCCAGTCCTTCCGGCGAACCGCCCCAAAGCAGAGACACAGCAGCAGTACCAGCCCCACCAGCCCTGTCCCGTTAAAGGGAGCAAGGTTCGGCAGAGGGTTGGAGACATAAAGGTTATAGGTATGGAAGATCCGTGCCAGGGTCACCCCCAGACCGTTTCCCTGGAGGACCCAGGCCAGCAAAAAGAGCAGGGCCGGAAGCACCACCGTGATATAAAGCTGGTACTGCCAGCTCTTTTTGATCTCAAAGCGGTTCGCTTTTTCCCACAGTTGGTCCAGCTTTCCCATGAAAAGGACCCTCCCTTTCTTGTTTTTCAGCTTTCATTTGTTATGGCGTTGGTAGCTCCCCCTCGATCCCGCAGGAGAGGCAGCAGGATGTCGTTGACCTCCACTCTGCCGTCGGGAAAGACCCACAGAACCCCCACCCCCAGCTCTTCCGCCAGGGCACGGCCCTCGTCATAGTCCATGACAAAAAGGCAGGTGGAGAGGAAATCCCCCAGACCGGAATCCTCACAGACCACGGTCAGGGCACGGTATTGGTTGGCGGGCCAAAGGGTGGCCGGGTCGATGATGTGGTGGATCAACTGGTCCCCCACCGTGTAGAACTGGCGGTAATCCCCGCTGGTCACAACGCACCGGTTGGACACCAGGGCCACGTCCAGAGACTGGCTGTCCGGCTTGTTCAGGTCGGCAAAAGGGTCCTGGATGCCGATGCCCCAGCTGTTCCTCACCCCGTCCAGGGGCGGGTCCTTGGTGATTACGTTTCCTCCTGCGCTGATGGTAAAGGACCGGAAACCGGCCTCGTAGATCTCATCGGCCACCAGCTGGGCGGCGTAGCCCTTGGCCACCGCCCCTACGTCCAGCGCCATCTTTTCGTCCTCTAAAAAGACTGTCCCCTTCTCCCGGTCAATGATGACCTTATCCAGGTTGGAAAAATGGTTCGCGTCATCCAGCGCCTCCATAGAGGGGATAGCCCCCGCCGCATCCGCTGCCAGGGCCTGGCCGGAATACTGGTCCCGGTACTGGTGCCAAATCTCCAGTACCGGACCCATGGCGATGTTCACCCGGCCCTGGGTCTTCTGACACCATTCCTTGGCAAAGGAGAGCATCTCCAGCAGCTCCGGCTCCACCTCCACTGGGGCCACGCCGGCATTCAGGTTGATGGTACGGATGTTGTTCACCCCGGAATACTCGTAGAACCGGTCGTAAAGCTGGCTCAACTCCTGGAACCGCTGATGGATGGTCCCGGCGTAGCCCTCAAATTCCTCCTGGGTTTTGGCATAGCCGATGACCTGGATAATGGTATCAAAGGTATCATAAAACTGGGTGCTGTACCGGGTGTACCCCGTGTCCGCCGGGCTTCCCCCTCCTGGGAGCTTGCCGCATCCTGTCCCAAAGGCCAGGACCGCCGCCAGGAGCAGAGAAACCCCTCGCTGCAAGGTGACCTTCATAAAACCTCCCCGGCGGAGGGATCCCCCGCCGCTTTTCACAATTCACTTCTTCCCGCCAAGGCCCGATAAAGGGTTACCTCATCGGCGTACTCCAGGTTTCCTCCCACAGGGATGCCGTAGGCCAAACGAGTTACCCTGACCCCCAGGGGCTTGAGGAGGCGCGCGATGTACATGGCGGTGGCCTCCCCCTCTACGGTGGGATTGGTGGCCATGATAACCTCCTCCACCCCGCCCTTTGCAATCCGTTCCAACAGGCTCTTTACGTTGATCTGCTCCGGTCCCACCCCATCCATAGGGCTGATGAGGCCGTGAAGCACATGGTAGACCCCGTTGTACTCCTTGGTACGCTCAAAGGCCAGGACGTCCCGGGGGTCCTCCACCACGCAGATGGTCCCCCCATCCCGCCCCTTGGCGGAACAGATGGGACAGAGTTCCCCGTCTGTAAGATTGCCGCAGGCGGGGCACTTTTTGATCTTCAGCCGGGCATCCAAAATGGTCTGGGCAAACTCCCGGGCCTTTTCCTCCGGGAGATTCAGGACGTGAAAGGCAAACCGCTGGGCGGTCTTTCTCCCCACCCCGGGAAGCCTTGCGAACTCCTCAATAAGCTTTACCAGGGGCAGCGCACCCTCCATGGGTCCGCCCCCTTACATCAGCCCGGGGGCCCGCAGGCCGCCGGTGATGCCGCCCATAACCTGCTGGGCGTCGGCCTCCACCGCCCGGATGGCCTCGTTCACAGCCCCGGCGATCATATCCTCCAGCAGCTCCACGTCCTCCGGATCCACCACCTCGGGCTTCAGGGAGACCTTTACCACTTCCTTTTTGCCGTTCATGGTGACGGACACCATGCCGCCTCCGGAGGTGGCGTTGTATTCCTTGGCGTTCAGCTCCTCCTGGGCCTTCTCCATAGCCTCCTGCATCTTCTGGGCCTGACGGATCATCTGGTTCATATTGGAGGGGGCGCCGCCGCCCATCCCCTGGGGAAGTCTTGCTTTCATTTTGTCATTCTCCTTCTGGTTTTATCTTCGATTCTGATTCCAGCCGCTCACGCATCTGTGTGCAGACCTGTAGGAACCTCTCTTTTTCCGCCTGTTCCTCCAGGGAAAAGCACAGGTCGGTCAGCTGCGAAAAGAGTTCCGGCTCCTGGTATAACTGCCTTGGTTCCCTTTGCCCGCCCTTTTTCCGGTAGTACCGGATGGTTTGTGCTATGACCCCGGGCCGGTACAGGTTGATGCCCCAGGCCTCGGTAAAATTCTGCCGCAGGCGGAGAAATTGCCGCTTGTCCCGATAGACCAGCAGTTCAATGCCCTCTGCCCCCTGGGAAATGGAGCAGGTGTAGGGTTCCCCCTCCACCACGATCCGCCGGCCCTTTACCATGAACTTGGCCATGACGCCGCCCCCTACTGGACATCCACCGGAACCCCGGCGTCTCTGGCCTTTTGAAGGACCTCCTCCAGGGGGGCCTTTTCTTCCGGCTTGGAAGCCGGGGCGGGGCCGTTGTAGGGCCCCAGGCCGTACTTTACCCCGGTCACCTCCATAATGGCCTTTTTGATGGAGGCCCGGGTGTACTCGTTGGTTTTCATCATCTCCCGAAACACCGGGTTGTCGCTGGCAATCAGGATCCGCCCTGCGGCACTGTAGGCGGAGGAATTCAAAAGGGCTCCCCGGGCGGCGGGGTTCAGCTTGCCAAGGCGGTCCAGCACCTCCCCCCACTGGGGAAAGGGCACGGCGTTCTTTGCGGGATCCGCCGGAGCCGGTCCTGGTCCCCGGGCAGGCCTTGGGGCCTCCTCGGGAGCGGACCGGGGTTCGGGACGGCTGGGGGCGGCCGGGGCCCCTGTTTGGGCTGGAAGCCCCCCTGCCAGGGCGGCGTTTAGCTTGGCCTCCAGCTTTTCCACCCGCTGGAGCAGGGCCTCCGGGGTCTGGTCCAGGCGGGGATCGCAGAGGCGGATAACCCCCATCTCCAGCTCGGTCCGCCGGGACGGGGTGCGGGTCATGGCGTTCTGCACCTCCTGGAGGGTTCGGATGGCGTACAAAAGCCGGGGGGTGGAAAAGCTTTTTGCCTGCTCCCGGTAGCGGTCCAGGGTCTCCGGCAGGCAGACGATCAGCTCCTGGGGCTTCTTGGAGGACAGCACCATCAGGAGGTTTCGGAAATGCCCCACCAGCTGGGCACAGAGGCGGTCGTATTCCACCGCCTGTCCCCCCACCTGGGCAATAAGGTCCATGACGGCGGCAAGGTCCCCCTTGGCCACCCCGTCGGCCATATCAAAGAGGTAATCCTGACCGATGAGGCCGGCGGCCTCACTGACAGTGTGAACGGTGACCTCCTTGCTGTGGGAGACGCAGAGGTCCAGCATGGAGAGGGCGTCCCGCATCCCTCCGTCCGCCAGGCGGGCCACCAGAAGGGCGGCTTCCGGCTCCAGAGGGATGCCCTCCTCCCCGGCGATGTGAAGAAGCCGCCCGGCGATGACATCGCTGGGGATCCGCTTAAAATCAAACCGCTGGCACCGGGACTGGATGGCGGCAGGGATCTTTTGGACTTCGGTGGTAGCCAGGATGAAGATGACGTGTTCCGGGGGCTCCTCCAGGATCTTGAGAAGGGCGGAAACAGCATCCTTGGAAAGGGCGTGGACCTCGTCGATGATGTACACCCGGTACTTTGCCGTGGCGGGGAGGAAGAAAGCGGTCTCCCGCAGGTCCCGGATGTCCCCCACCGAGTTGTTGCTGGCGGCGTCGATCTCCACCACATCCACAAGGCTCCCGTTGTCAATGGCCTTGCAGATCTCACACTGGTTGCAGGGGTTGCCGTCCTGGGGGGAAAGGCAGTTCACCGCCTTGGCGATGAGCCGGGCGCAGGTGGTCTTGCCAATCCCCCGGCTTCCCATTAGGAGGTAGGCGTGGGCAAACCGCCCCTGACGGATCTCATTTTTCAGGGTGGTGGTAATGGCCTCCTGGCCCACCACATCGTCAAAGCTTTGGGAGCGCCATTTGCGGTACAAAACCTGATACACAGCCCGTTCCTCCTTCCCCTTTGCAAGAAAGGAGGATAGACGTCCCAAGGGGGATGCCTTCTGCCATACGGAGGCCGGTTTGCTGCGGCACCCGCGAAACGCCGCTTAATGCTGCTCGGTTCCCCGCCTGACATGGTTCACGGCGCCGCGTCGCACAGGACCGGACCCCCGCATGGCACAAAGCATTCCCCTGCACTGTCTATCCTCTTGCTTTCCGCCGCCCGCCAAAAAAGGAGCGGCTTTTGATATTATACACTGCTTTTCCGAAAAACTCAACTGTTTTTTTACCCTTCCTTGGCGACAGGCGAAAAAAATATGCCGTCCCCGCCCTGTCCGCTGCTCCTGTTTTGTCCGGCGTCCCTTCTTTTTTCCGCGCTGCGTACATATAGATGGAAAGCGCAGCCCGATGCCGCTTCAAAATTACCGCTGGAAATTTGTCAAAACTTGTGTTAAACTGTAGAATGGTGTAATTTACCGATCAAATAAGCGACAAAAAGGAGTAACTGACCATGAGACGAATGTTTGCAGCTTTTTTGATGGCGGTTTTTGCCCTCTCGGCTTTCGCCCTGCCCGCTTACGGGGCCGGGACTGCCGGGGGACAGCTGGAGGTCGTCCTCCGGCTGGACTACCGGGAATCTTCCGCCAATTTTCAAAACCGGGGAGTCACCCTCACTCTGACCGGAACAGGGGGGGGTTCCTTCTCCCTGCCCCTAAACGGAAATGATACGGAAGAAACCTTCCCCTTTGGGGGACAGGAAGCCCAGGTACGACTCTCCTACCGCAACCCCCAGGACGCCCCTCTCGGTGGCAATGACCGGCTGGGCTTTGTGGTGGCGGAGTTTTCCGGCCTGCCCAAGGAGGATCGTTACCAGGTCTCCCTAAAGGGAAAGGGCTTCTCCTCCTTTACCTCCCAGGAATACCCTGTAAAGGACTGCGCTCCCCATATCTACATCAGCGCGGAGAGCGGCGGCTTTGCCCTGGGGGATGTGGACGGAAACGGAACCATCAGCCAGGAGGACCTGGACCGGCTGTTCTCCGTCTACGGCTCCGATAACGCCCCAGCCGACATCAACCTGGATGGAAAGGTGAGCTTGGTGGACCTGGCCCTGGTCCACCACAACATGGCGGCCAAACGCCCTGAAGAGGTCTACAACGGAGCCCTTTCCACCGACGGCCTCCTTGATCTCGGCGCCATCGCCCAGGAGCTGGCCCAGGGAGGAATCCAGATCACCAACGGCGCCAGCGTAGAGGACCTGTTTCTGGACAACGGCCAGAAGGTGCGCCTCACCGCCGGGGAGGGCTCCCTCTGCCAGATCCCCATTACCTTCGCCCAGCCCAAGGAGATGAGCGAAATCACCATTGTCTCCCCCGCCGTAAGCGGCGCGCCGGAGGAGGGTTCCCTCCAGGTGGAATACGAGGACGGCACCATGGAGGAAATCCCCTTTGACAAGACCCCGCCTGCCGGGGTATACGCCACCGAGCGGCAGCTTGGGGAAAGCACCGTCACCATCCGCCTGGGCCAGCGGGTACCGGTGAAGAAAATCACCATCACCGTGGAAAAGGTCTATGGCGTGGATGGAACCGCCTCCTATATCGTAGTGGAAAAGATCGAGTTCCTGCGGGACATCATCCCGGAGAATGTGGACCTGGGGGCCTCTATCCCCCGGAACGTCTACGCCCAGGCCGGCAGCGGTTCGGTCTCCCTCACCTGGCGCGGTGTGGACAACGTGGACGGCTACCTGGTAAAGTACGGCGAGTCCCAAAATACCCTCAGCCGCCAGCTGAAGGTTGGAACTCCCGAAGCGGTGGTAACCGGCCTGAAAAACCTTACCACCTACTATTTCACCGTCTCCGCCTACAGTGGGGAGTGGACCGGCAGCCCCTCCGCCGTGGTCTCCTGCATCCCCCAGCCCTCCAAAGCGCCTCTGCCCCCGGATAACCTCTCCCTGACCCCGGAGGACAGCGCCATTGCGGTCAGCTGGAAGAAGACGGAAGACGCCGCCTTCTATAACCTCTATTATAAAGAGACCGCCAAGCAGGACTTTGCCCTGGCGGCAGAAAAGATCACAGATACCTCCTATACCGTCAGCGGTCTGGTAAACGACGTCTCCTACGACTTCTATGTCACCGCCGGGAACCAGATCGGCTTCAGCAGGCCCTCCCTTACCGCCACCGGCAAACCGGAAAAGGAGATCCTGAACTTCCCCACCCTGCCCACCCTAAACCGGATCCCCAACAGCGCCATCATCAGCGCCGAGCTGGAGAACAAGAACAACGTCTCCGGGGAGTACGGCGGCAAATTTGACCCCAAGTGGACCTACGACGGGGACTTTGAGACCCATTGGACCGCCCGGGTCTGGTGGGAGAGCAGCCGCATCACCTTTGAGTTTGACGAGGAAAAGAGCATGGATTACCTTATCTATGTTCCCCGTCTCAACAAGGGCTTCCCCCAGTCCCTCCAGCGGTATTCCATCGCTGCCTGGGATAAGGACGGCAACATGACCTGGCTCACCCCCGATAACGGAACCCTTACCAACCGCCCGGAGGGCAACGTAGGCATCGCCCCCATTGTCCGGAACGATCCCAAGACCACCGGGTTTGCCATCCTTCCCTTCAAGCGCAACGACCACATCAAAAAGATTTCGGTTCTGGTGCGTCAGGGGGATGGCACCCCTCAGCCCTCCTCCCTTTCGGAGATTGCGTTCTACAGCTATGATGATATAGACGACAGCATCGCCGCCCTGTTCTCGGACAGCGCTTACACCCAGATCGCCCCCACAGCCACCCAGGCCAGGATCGACGAACTCCGGGCCCGGCTCCAGAGCGCGGACGGATATTATGTAAACAAGGAAATCCTCCTGGATGAACTGGACCTGGCGGAACACCTTTTGAAGGGGGACGGCTCCACCCTCGGTCGGGTGGTGGATACCCTGCAGTCCCGGAACGCCAGCGCCGATCCCAAGCGGATCAGCACCCTTCAGCCTGCGGGGGTCACCGCCGCCGCAGGCAGCCAGGTGGTGGTCTATGCCCAGATCCCGGAGGGCGAAGTGGTGAACCTCGTTCCCACCCAGCACTACGCCGAAGCCGCCAAGTGGCGGGGCGCTTCCCAGAAGCTGGAAAACGGCCGGAACATCATCACCATCCCCAGGATCAATGACGTTTCCCCCCAGAAGGGCGGCTCCCTCTATCTGGAGTACGCCGGGGAGAAGGCCCAGGAGATCCGGCTGCAGTTCCGTGGCGGCACCGCCATTCCGGTGCTGGAACTCTCTGATTGGCACCAGCTGGCTCCCGACACCATCAAGGCCCGTATTTCCTACTATCTCAAGGAGCTGGAGCAGTATTACAGCGCCTCCCTCTCCGGAATGAACGGGACCACTCTTCAGACCCATTACCTCAACGCCACCGAGATCGCCCTTCCCCATGTCCTCCTCTCCCTCCCTGCCAGCCAGGTCCGCGCAGGACTGGGCACTGAAGATCCGGCCGAGGCCCTCTATCAGGACGGCCTTGCCTGGGAGGAACTGATGACCCTGATGTACCGCACCCACGGCATCGACGAGGCCGGTCTGGAGGCTTCCGTCTCCCGGCATAACATCCGGTATATGCGGATGTTCGGCAACGCCTTTATGTACGCCAGCGGGAGCCACATCGGCATCGGCTTTGGCTCCTGCTCCGGGATGATGGGCGGACGGCCCACCTCCACCACCGGAGCCGAGAACCCCAACAGCCTCTTTGGCTGGGGCATCCAGCACGAAATCGGCCATGTTATGGACACCCTGGGCAAGGCGGAGATCACCAACAACATCTACTCCCTCTTCGCCCAGACCCGGGACGGCGGGAACAACGCCCTGGCCTCCCGGCTGGAAAAGTCCGGAAAGTACGAAGGCATCTACCAAAAGGTTACCTCCGGCCAAGTTGGAATGTCCAACGACGTCTTTGTCAGCCTGGGGATGTACTGGCAGCTCCACCTGGCCTACGACGGGGCGGACGACAACTTCTATGAGCAGATCAACAAGACATACAAGGGCGGCGGAGACGACGGCTTTATGGCCGCCGCCAGCCAGGTCTCCGGCCATAACCTCAGCGATTTCTTCCAAAGCTGGGGCCTCACTCCCAGCGGCCAAAGCGGGACGGCAGAGGAGCGTAAGATCCAGTATCTCACCGACGAATCCCGCCGGGAGCGGATGGCCGGAACCTCCAGGCAGAGCGGGACGGTGGGCATCACCGCCGACTATGACAAGGAGGCGCGCCAGGCGACTGTGACCATCACCCCTGTTACCGATGCGAAGATGCTGGGGTATGAGATCAGCCGGACGCTGAACGGCGACGTCCAAGCGGTGGCCTTCCTCTCCGCTGCATCCGGCAAAACCACCTGGACCGACACCCTGGGATCGGTAAACAACAAGGCCGTTACCTACTCGGTAAAGGCAGTGGACATTCTGGGTTACGTCATCGACCAAGACCAGTCCAGGGAACTGGATATTGCCCACGACAACATCATCTCCCGAAACAGCTACAGCTGGTCCCGGGACGGGAGCGTCCTTACCGCCTCTCTCTCCGGGGAGCAGCCGGTGGCAGGGATCCGCTTTGCCAGCTTCCCGGCCCCTGGCGGCAGGGTGCTGGATTCCGGGGCGGGCTCCGACGGCAGAGTGCTGGATTCCGGACCGGTCCCCCGGGCCGACGGCTCTGTGACCGTAGAAGTCAGCCTGGATGGCAGCACCTTTACCACCGTTTTGGAGGCCAGCTGGCAGGAGCTGGCAGACAGCGCCGGAACGCTTCGCTTCTTCACCCGCAAAGACCACGACGGAAGCATCTGCCCCTTTGACGCCAAACTGGTCCGCATCAGCGGCCTGCCTGACGAAGTGACCGCAGAGGCCATCGACCTTGCCGCCTATCCCGGGGACAGCATCCAGTTTGGTGAAAACGGCATCGGTATCCTGGGCAAGGACTACAAGGACCTGAAGGCCGGCACCCTTATCATCACCGGCAGCTTCCGGGGGAACCCGGTGTTCAACACCGTGCGTCTCTATGGCCGCAGCCAGTCCGGCAGCATGGCCAAGGACGAGATCACCGATGGAGATCCTGTTCCCATGGAGGGAGAAGTTTACCTCTTCGCCGCCCTTCCCAAGGAAGGGGATATGGGGGAGATCGACAACGGCCTGTGGATCTTTGTCCCCAAACAGCAAACCGAGGGTGAGGCCGCAACAGAGGATGGAGGAAATGCAGAAGCCTGCCTCAGCAGCCTGCTTCCCACCCAGATCATGGCGGAGCTTCACCGCACCGATGTTCCGGAAGGGGGCAGCGGCCGGATCACCAGCAATACACGCTGGATTCCCTCCCCCACCTACGAGACTATGCCTAAAATCATCCTGGAGGAATAACGAAAGATGAAACACCACAGTTCTCTCCGGCTCCTGCTGGCGGCGCTGGTCCTTGTCTTTACGGCAGTGACCGCCTCCGCCGCCCAGCAGCCCTGCATCGTTCTGAAATCCAACGGTATGGAAAACCAGTATACCCTGCGTCTGGACGCTTTCCAAAGCACGTTTGAATCGGTGCAGTTTGACATCATTGTTGACCGTCAGATCGAGGCTCCCAAGGTGACTTGGCGGGACAACTCCCCGGCCCACCTCCAAGAAATCCTCACTACCACCGCGGAGGGCAAGACCACCCTTACCGTCATCATCGACCACCTGCGGCCCATCACCAACGTCAATAGCGTGGAGCTTGCCGATCTCACCTTCTCCCAAAACCTTCCCGCCTCGGCCTTCTCCGCCGGGGAGGAGATGATCGCCCTGGATAAGGACCAGGCAGAGACCATCTACCGGGAGCCGGCCCTTAAAGTCACCGGGCCTTCCGGCAGCGAATCCGGAGGGGGCTCCCTGGGCTGGTCTGACGCTTCCGGCAGCATCCGGGAAAACGGCTCCAAAAAGACCCTCTCCCTCCGGGTACACAGCGGCGAAACGGTGGGCCAGGATCTTTTCCGCCAAGCCGCAGAGGAAAAGCTCCTTCTCACCCTGGATTACGGCAGTTACAAATGGATCTTTGACACCTCCAAGGGGGTCTCCATCCCCGCCGGGCGCATCTACTACGACCTTTCGGCGGAGGAGATCAGTTTCCGCAGCCTTTCCACCGCAGTGGAGGGAAGCGACATCCTCCAGCTGGAGACCGCCTACAGCGGGGCCCTCCCCTGCGACGCCCTTCTTGCCTGGCCGGTAGGAGAGGAACACGCCGGGAAAACGGTGTACCTTTCCTTTTACAACGAAAACGAAACCAGGCTGGAATACCGGGCCAGCGTCACCGTCACCGAGGAGGGGATCGTTGAACTGCCCCTTACCCGGGGCGGGAGATACGTGGTCTCTTTGCGAAACGTCTGGGGCCAGCCGGCCAACAGTTCCCCTGTGGGGCCAACCCAGACTACACCTCCGGAGAGTGAGGCAGAGGTAACCGTTTTGCCGGAGGACCAGCTGGTCACTCCCCCGGAGCCTTCGGAACCGGAGCCTGTCTCCTCCCTTCCGCCGGAAGCGGAGGAGGATACCGGGTCCGGCGGGCTGCCCGGATGGGCGCTGCCCCTGGCCGGGCTCCTGGTACTCATCGCCGGTGGCACCGCCCTCTTCTTCCAGCTTCGGGCCGGAAAGGACGGAGGATATAACATCTGACCAACCCTTGAATCCTATCCTGGTTTGCAGTATAATAAAAACAGATTCCCTGTCCTCCATGGGGAGCCCTTGGGGGACAGGGAAATTTGTGGCAAAATAAGAAGGTTGATTTCCCATGCGTACAGAAAAGATCTTTCTCCTTCGGTGCCTGGGGGAGGATCTGGAACTGGTGTTCCAGACCCGGGGCCTCCCCTTCCGGTATGAGCGGAGCCGCCTCACCGGGGAGGGCACCCTTCCCCTTGGGGAGTACCAGCTTCCCCTCATTGTCTCCATCGATCAAGTTGGGAGCATCCTCACCATGACCTTGGGGCTGCCGGTGGAGTTCCCCGCCTCCGGGGAGACCGACGCCGCCATGGCCCTGGCCCAGCTGAACAGCCGCCTCACCGCCGGGTGTTTCCGGATCCGGGACGGGCTGGTCTCCTTCCGGGTCACCAGCTTCTTCCGGGACTGCCGCCTTTCCCTCCCCGCCATCTCCAGCATGGTGGATTTCTGCGCGGCCTCCGAGGCCTACCTGGTCCCTCTGCGCCGTCTGGCCACCGGGGAGATCACCCTGGAACAGTTTTTGGAGAAGATGGCCTGACTTGTCAGCCAAAAACAAAAACGAGCCCCCGGAGCTTCCGGAAAGGCTCGTTTTTTGTTTTAGTCGGAACTGCTACTGGAACGCGGCGCGGCTGCCCCCGGCGCCCACCGTCACCAACAATGTTTTGGGGATCCGCTCCTGCAGGCCCTGGGCGTGGCTGATGACCCCCACCAGCCGCCCCCGGCTCCCCAGGGAGAGAAGGGTGTCTACGGCGCTCTGCCGGGAGCCCTCGTCCAGGGTGGCAAAGCCCTCGTCTACAAACAAGGTCTCGATGCGGATGGAGCCGGAATAGTGCTGTACAACGTCTGCCAGCCCCAAGGCCAAAGCCAAAGAGGCCTTGAAGCTCTCCCCCCCGGAGAGGGTGGACACCTCCCGGCAGAGGCCGGTATCGTTGTCCAGCACCTCCAGGTCCAGCCCCGAGGCCGCCCCGTAACGGGCGGCGGCGTTCTTCCGGCATAGCTGGTACCGTCCCCCGGTCATCTCCCCCAGATGGCAGTTGCACATCTTTACAATGTCCTCCAGGTAGGCCGAAAGGACATAGGTCTCAAAGGTCATCCGGCTGTCGTTATCCCCTCCGGCCCGCCGGGCCAGCTCGGCGGTGACCGAGGCCCGCTGGGCCAGTTCCTGGCTGGCAAGGCTGGCCTGACGCAGTTCCTCCCAGCTGCCCCGGCAGAGGGCCAGCCTCCCCCGAAGGTCCAGAAGCCGCTGGTTCTCCTCCTTTTCCTCCTGGCGCAGGGCCTTTTCTTCCTCCTCCAGCCGGGGGAGATCGGGGCGCTGTTTCCCCTCCAGCTCCTCGGCAACAGCCTGGAGGTTCGCCGCCACCCCGGTGACCTCCTTCTGATACTCTGCGGCCTGCCTTTGCAGTTCCTCCCTGTGGGGGAGCTGCAAAAGCACAGCCTGGTATTTCTCCCGGGCGGCGGGACCGGCGCCAAAGCCGCTTTGAAGCATGGCATCCCGAAGCTCCCCGTAAGCCTGCTCCATGGCCCCCTCGTCCCGGCAAAGGACCTCCTCCAGGGTCTTTCGCTTTCCCTGGGCGGCGGCCCGCTGGGTCTCAAGGGCGGCGGCCTGCCGGTCCAGGAGGGCGTTCTGCTCCTCCAGGGATCTTTTTTTGCTGGCCAGGTCCTCCTTCCGTTTGGGGACATCCCCTTCCCGGAGCCGGGCCGGATAAGCTTCCAGCTGGGTCCGTAAAGCGGCCAGCTGCTCCCGGGCGGTCTGGCGGCTTCCAGCCAAACGGGAAAGACCGGAAACAGCAGCCTCCCGTCTGGAAGCCAGATCTTTGGACGAGGCCCCCGACAGGGGTTCCCCCAGCTGGGCCAGCTGGGCCTTCAGGGGGCGAAGGGCTTTCTCCTCCCCCTGGATAGCCCGGGAAAGCTCCTCCAGCCGTTCCTCCAAAAGGCCGTCCCCCTGGTAGATCCCCCGGAGGGAGAGTTCCGGCCAACGCGCCTGGAGGGCGGAGGTCATCGTCTTAGCCGCTTCCTCCTCCTGGACGCTGGCAGACAAAGCACAGTCCCGTGCCGCCTTGCGATCCTCCAGCTCCCCCTTGGTGGGGGCGGACTCCTCCCGGCCTGCCGGGGCGGGATGCTCCCGGGAGCCGCACACCGGGCAGGGCTCCCCCTCCCGAAGCTCTGCCGAAAGAAGGGAGGCCTCCCCCCGGAGAAACCGCCGGTAGGCCTCCAGATAGGCCTCTTCCTGGCGGCGGTACTCCCCTGCCCGCTCCAGAGCCCGCTTTCCCTGCTTCTGGAGGGCCGTCCCTTGCCCCTGAAGGGTCAGAAGGGCGTTTCGCTCCTGTTCCCGGGCCTGGATCTCCAGCAGCAAGGCCACGGCTCTTTCCTCCCGGCGGAGGCCGGTCTCCTCCCGGTCCAGCCGGGCCAAAAGGGCCTCCTGGGTTCCCTTCTCCCTCATCAGCCGGAGGATCTCCTCCAGCTGCCGGAGTTCCTCTCCGGTCTTTTGGATCTCCTCCAACCGCCGGGGGATCTCTTCCAGGGCCTTTTTCAGGGCTGCTGCCTGCTGCTCTTGGGCCTTCTCCTCCTCCTGCAGCCGGGCCAGCTGGCGGCGGCTGTCCTGGACCGAGGCCTTCAGCCCCCGGTACCGGTCCTCCCGAAGCTTCACCTTTTCGGCGGCCTCCATTGCCGCAAGCAGGTCCTTTCTGTCCGCCGCAGCTTTTCCCTGGGCCTCCAGCTCCTTTTCCCGGGCCAGCAGCTTTTCCCGGCGCAGGAAGCGTTCCTCCAGGTTCCTGGCTCCGGAAAGGTCCAGTTTTTCCCGGCGTTCTCCGGCGGCCCGGAGGGCGGTTTCCAGCTTCTTCGCCGCCGCCTCCTGCCGGGCGATGGCCTCCTCCACCACCTTGGCCAGGGTCTCGGTGGGCAGGGTAGCAGGTTCCGGGCAGGCGGCCAGGCCATCCACCCCGTGGCGGATCAGGTTCTCAATCAGGCGCTCCATCTGCCTTCCCTGCTCCCCCAGCTGACCATCCAGATCCCGTTTTTCCTGCTGGAGGCGCAGGGTAAAATCCTGGTAAAGGGAGGTGCCGAAGATCTTCCGGAAGAGATCCGCCTTCTCCTTGCTGGGGGCTGTCAGCAGCTCCTTAAACTCCCCCTGGGCCAGCATGACGATCTTTCGGAACTGCTCGCAGGTGATCCCCAGCAGTTCCCGGATGCAGTCCGACACCTCGGTGAGGGAATCGATGACCCGCCCGTCGGGGAGGGTGAGTTCCGCTTTGTGCTGGAGGGACTTTTCCGCCCCCCGCTTCCCGGCCATCCGCTGGACAGGGCGGCGGCGGATGCGGTAGAGTTTCCCCTCCAGGCGGAAGGTCAGTTCCACAAAGCATTCCCGTCCGGGGTCGGCACTGTGGCACCGGAAGTTGTCGCTTTGCCGGGCGCTGCCGCTGGCCCTGCCGAAAAGGGCAAAGGTAATTGCGTCAAAGATGGTGGTCTTTCCCGCCCCAGTGGGGCCACTGATAAGAAAGACCCCTTCCTCCCCGACGGCAGAAAAATCCAGGGTCTCCTCTCCCCGGTAGGGGCCAAAGGCGCTGAGGGTCAGGGTCACCGGCTTCATCCGTTCTCCTCCTCTCGTTCCTGTTCCATCTGGCGGTCAAGGGCCTCCAGGACGGCCTTGCCCGAGGCGGAAAGCTCCTGCCCCGTCACCTGGTGGTAAAAAGCCAGGTAGCTTTCGGTGAGGGAGAGCCTGACCAGCCGTTCCCTGCCCTCCAGCTCCAGAGCCTGGGCAGCGGGGTTCTGGTAATGGATCTGGAGATAGTTCGGGTAGACATTCCGCAGCTTCTGGGCGGCCCCCATCTCGGTCCCCTGGGTGAGGACGGTGATTTGGATGTAATCGGCGGAGGCAAACTCCCCGGCGGTGGGCGCCAGAAGCTCCTCCATGGTGCCTCGGATGGTCCGCAGATCCCGGAGGGGTGGAAAAACGACCGGTTCCACCGCCACCTCTCCGGTTCTATCCAGCTTTACCGACAGAACCGACTTCTCCTGTCCCGCCTCCGAGACGGAGTATTTCAGGGGGCTGCCGCAGTACCGCAGCCTTGGGGTCCCCGCTGTCTGTCCCCGATGAAGGTGCCCCAGGGCGCAGTAGTGGAAGGGGTCGAAGAGGGCGGCATCCACCAGGTCGCTTCCTCCAACGCTCACCTCGGAATCACTGGACAAAAGGCCGGGGGCCTCCCGGTCCGCCCCCCGGGAAAAGAAACCGTGGGCCAAAAGGACCCTTCGGGGAGCGGCGGCAATCTCCTCCCGGTTCTCCCGGAGGAGAGCGGCGTAGGCATCCTGGAAGGTATGGATCTCCTCCTGGGGGAAGAGGGTGCGGCCGTCCCCCGGGGTCAGGTATGGCAGGAGGAAAAAGTCCACCGGACCCCACTGGTCCTCCAGCGTAACCCGGGCCAGCTTTCTCTCCGGAATGGCGGCCATATACAGCCCCGCCGCCCGATAAAGGGAGGAGGCAAAGCTGAGCCGCTGGGGGCTGTCGTGGTTGCCTGCGATACAGAGGACAGGAATGCTGCGCTTTCCTGCCAGCTCTGCCAGAAACCAGTCGCAGAGTTCCACCGCCCCGGCGCTGGGGACGGCCCGGTCGTAAAGATCCCCGGCAATGAGAACGGCATCGTACTGGATCCCATCCAGATGGGCAAGAAGCTGGCGGCACCAATGCCGCTGGTCCTCCAGCAAGCTATATTCGCAAAGGCTTCGGCCGAAGTGAAGGTCAGAAAGGTGCAGGAATCGCACAGGTCGCGGCCCCCTTTCGTTTTCTTTTCCCTATATTCTACAATGGTTTTGGGGAGAAGTCAAAGGGCTGGTGTAAGAGAGACTCCTTTCTGGGTGTTTGGTTTCGTTCTAAAGGGCTTTTGTGGCGCTTCCCTTCCCCAGCTGGGTTTCTGTGGCCGGGCAAAGGAAAAGACGGTTGACAATCTGCCCATGTATGGTATAATAAGAAATATTCTGTGGTCTTTACAGGCCCCAGAGTATTTTGTTGAGGCGTAACAAGGATACGCAAAAAACAAATCGGGGCGTAGCGCAGTTGGTAGCGCGCCTGCTTTGGGAGGATGCTCGGAACCAAACCGCAAAACTGAAATCGGGGCGTAGCGCAGTTGGTAGCGCGCCTGCTTTGGGAGGATGCTCGAAAGCAGGTCGAAAAGCCCGCAAAACTGAATCGGGGCGTAGCGCAGCTGGTAGCGCGCCTGCTTTGGGAGCAGGATGCCGGGTGTTCGAATCACCTCGCTCCGACCATTAAAATTCGCCGTAGAACCGCTTAACAGGCTGTTATACGGCGAGTTTTTATATTGGGGGTCAGAAAGGTGTTTGGGATGGAATGTGTCTGATTCGGATTAAACGGCGGGACAAAAAGCCGGAGGGTGTTTTGCGGGGAATTAGCTGGAGATGGGCGAAATCCCTAACCAATCCCTAACCGCTACAAATCACAAAAACAGAGTTTACCTTCTTTGTTACCCAATTCCTCAAAGCAAGTATTGACAAATGAAATTCCTTTGATATAATGAAATGATTTAACGCAGAAGTGTTGAATGGAGGCATGGGCGGAAAGGAGAAATATCGTATGTATAGGTTTGTCTATGAATCTGAAAGCAAGAGATACCGCAATGCCTGTTCACGCACATTGAAGGGAACCCGTTCGTTGCTTATGGAGGAAAGTATTGTCACACAATTTACACTTATTGGCAGTGGTGCAAAAAACATGATAACAAGAAATGGTGATGGGCCGTTTGACTTGGACTACAATTTTGAAATCATTAAGGCACCATCTTTCTACTGGAATGATTTACAGCACTTAAAAAATATAGTCCGGATTACGCTTGATAGAGCGGCGAAATCGTTTCATTTTTCTGAATCACAAGATTCCACATCTTGCCTGACTGCCCTATTACATTTCAAGGATGAGACGGCTGTTGACTTTCATTTTGATGTCGCAATTACAGCAAAAAATTCTGATGGAACATTATGCCGGCTTATTCACAACAAAAACTCCTGGGGTCTGGGTTTTGACCAATATGTTTGGAATGAAGTGCCAAATTCTCATGATGTTAGCGAAAAGGTCGCACAGATCAAATCAAGCGGATTATGGCTCGAAGTAAGAGACAGATATATCCATCTTAAAAATCTATACCTATCTTGTCCTCGGGATAAGGATCATCCTTCATTTGTTGTTTACATCGAAGCTGTTAATCAAATTTACAACCAATACTTTTGCAATAGGCAGTGACAACCAGCCGGTAACCTTTCTCTTGTAGCAACGAATGTGGGTCAGTGCTATGCCTAAAACCACCAATGAAACCGACCGGCCCAGAGGTTTTTCCTCCAGCTTTTTCCTCCGGGCTGGTCTTTTCCCTCCGTGCTATGCGCTCTTGTTTTCCTTGTCCACCCCTCCGGCGAACAGCGCCGCCCCGGTCATAAACCCACCAATTTTCTCCGCTGCGCCCTGCTGCATCTGGTGGGTGATATGTGTGTAGGTGTCCAGCGTGAACCCCGCCGAGTAATGCCCCAGCATGCTGGCAAGGGTTTTCACATCCACCCCGCTTTGCATCGCCAAAGTGGCGAAGGTGTGCCGCAGGTCGTGAAACCGCACCGAGCTGTCGATCTCCGCCATGGCCAGCAACTTCTTATGAACCCGCCCGATTGCGTCGGGGCTCCAATAGCTGCCGGTTCTGGGGGACGCGAACATCAGCGGGCTGTCCGGATGATTCTCATGCTCGGCAATGAGCAGCTCCACTGTCTGCCTGGGGACTGCCACCTTGCGGATGGAGTTCTGGGTCTTTGGGGTGGTAAGCACCAGCTCCCCGTTTATCTTGGAAAGCTGCTTGTTGACGGTGATGAGCTGGTTTTCCTGATCCAGGTCGCTCCACTGTAACCCCAGCAGCTCCCCCCGCCGCAGACCAGAAGTCAGCTCCAGATAGAAGATAGGCAGCACCCCATACTGCTTCGCCGCCTGTAAATACGCCCCGACCTTCTCCGGCGGGATAATGGTCATCTCCTTTTTCTCCAGCTTGGGGACACGGCAGCTTTCGCAGGGGTTGTAGGAGATAATGCGCTCCTTCACTGCCTGCTGGAGGCAGCTGTTCAGCACCATGTGTATCCGCCGGACCGTGCTGTTTGCCAGGGAGAAGTCGGTGGTTTTCTCCCACCGCCTGACCCGTCCCTGCTCCTTGGAATGGTTATACATCTGCTGGATGTGCAGGGCGGTAAGCTGCCGCAGCTTGATTCCGCCGATAGCGGGGATGATGTGCTTCTCTATAATGACCCTGTAACTGTCGGCGGTGCTGAACCGCAGGTTGGGCTTGGAGTAGGTCTCGTACCAAAGCCTGCACCATTCCGCAACGGTGTAATCACCGGTGTAGTCGATGGTGAGCCCCTGGCTGTCCCGGATCGCCTTCCGGAGCCGCTCCCGGCACTCCGCCTGGGTCTTGGCGGAAACGCTTTTCTGCACCGACTTCCCGGTGACCGGGTCGATACCAGCGGTGTACCGACCCTCCCATCGCCCGTTGGAGCGGCGGCGGATGCTGCCTTCTCCGTTTGCTCGTTTCTTTGCCATGATGAACCTCCTTTGCTGTTTTTTGCAACACAAACATATACCACAGTTTTGAGGAAATAGCTATCCCTTTTCGCCTGTTTTTTCCTCGATCCATTGGATAAATTTATCTCTGGGGACGATGATGCGGCTGCCCAGGGTGATGGTCGGGAAATCCTGCCGCCGTACCACCTCGTAGGCATGAGCCAGACCGATGCCCAACACATCAGCCACATCCACAACGGTGAGCATCAGCGGCAGTTCATCATAGGAATGGAATCTGCATTTTCGCATTTTAGGGACTCCTCTCTTTGTTGTCTTTTGTCTTGTTAGTTTACCTGCCCGCCGGATAACGGCGGCGGGGACGGTCACATCTGCATTGTCGGCGAGTATTTCCGGCCCATAGCCTGGGCTTTCTCCCGCAGCTGCCGGATGCGCTTGCGATCCAGCTCCATCGCCCCCGGTCGGAAGGGCGGCAGGCTGTTCTCTTGGAAGACGCGCCCCAGCTGGCGGAGTAACCGTGTCCCGGCTAGCATGAGAGAAGGCAGACGCAGGCTGTCCCATCGATCCAGAAAATATTGCGCAAAGCTGTTTCCTTGCTGGGCTGACTGTGTGAACCAGTAATGTGCCTGCTCCCTGTCCTCGGGGACGCCCTTGCCCATCAGGCAGAGTTTCCCCAGCATATATTGGGCATATGAATTACCGCCCTCCGCCGCCTGCCGGAAAAGTTCCACCGCCTTTGAAATATCCCTTGGCACCGATTTTCCCCGAATATACTCCCTGCCCATGAAATAGGCGGCGCAGAGTGAACCACCCTGCGCCGCCTGTTTCAGCCAGTACATACCTTGTATTGGATTTCGGACTTCCGCATCTTGGGAAAAGCACAGCTTGCCCAGGGCATACTGTGCCGCCACATGGCCCCGTTCCGCAGCTTTGGCGAACCAATCGTAGGCAACGACGCCATCCGGGATAACCAAACCGCTGTCCCGGTAAAGCTGTCCCATTCGATACTGGGCGTTCGGGTTGCCGGAAGCAGCCAGCTTCGCCATCTCCCGCACCGCATCATCCTTGGTTTCAAGGGTTTCGCCCGGGCTGGTGATGATATACCAGAGGTATCCATAATCCGGCGATGTATCCGGTAACAACTGCGGCTCGTCTTGTTCCAGAAAGCCGCTGTCCTCGAAAGATATTTCACCCAAACGAATCAATTCAGCCTGTTGTATCACGGCGTTCTTAATTGCTTTCAACTCTTTCTGTTTGGAAAGCGGAAGTCGTTGGATCGGTTTGTCGTGATAGTAACTCTCCACCTGTTCCTGGAGTGACAGCCAGCGGTCGTAGCAATCTCGCACTGCTGGGAGTTCGCACAGGCTGTCCACCGCATCGTCAACCAGACATTTCAAATCCTTCGGGAGGTATCCGTACACTTTTTTGCCCTTCACAGTTTCCAACCGCTGAGCCAACTCCTGAAGCTGAATCTCCAGCGCAGGGTGGTCCGCAATGGTATTGGTCAGCTGTTCCGCCAGCATTTGGAGCGCTTTCCGGCTCTCCTGTACCAACTCGTCCCGGCTTTGGGATTTCTCCTGATAGATGGAATACAACTCCTGCCGGAATATCTGATTGGTCAAAGCAGACTTGATGGCACGGATGCCATCCTTGTTGAGATACCCTTGGGACGGGTCAGCCGACCACGCCATCATGTGGACATGAGGGTGTTCGCCCTCATCGTGGAAGGCGGCGTACCAGCGGAAATTATCCAACGGTATTTTCATGGCGGCGGCGATTTTGCCTTGCTGGGACAGCAGAAGGTTGCGCCAAGCGGCGGCGTTGTCGTAGCCCAACCGCTTGGCGTCACTCCGCTTGAGGGAGAAGATGTGTGTCCACACTCGACCGGGATATTGCTCCAGCTGTGCCATCGCAGCAGAAAGATCAACCGGACTTTCTACACCGAACAGGCCATGGACACCGACCCGCTCCGCCCTGGGGCGGGTGGCGATATAGCGCAGGTGCTGTCCTGTTGCCGAGGGAGTCTCCGGCAGAAGTTCCACCCGATCCCGGGTTGCGATGTACTTCATGTAACCGTCCGGTCTGGATTTTTTGCCGCTGATGTACGGACTCTTGACGATCAATCCAGCCATTCATCGCCCTCCTCCATAGGTAGTGTGCTTTGAGCAATCTGCTCGAAAGTGAGCCGCCCGTTGGTGGCTCGGACGCTGGAAACGCTCTCGCTTCGGAGATGGCGAAGGTTCTCTTTGCTCATGGAAAAGTAGTTTGCCAGCAGCCGAATGACCATATCCAACTCCACCGACTGCTTGAAGGACAGCGCCGAAAGCCGGTCCTCCAGCATCCCCAGCCGCCCCTCCATGGTGGTGGAGATGACCTGGGGAAGGTAAGCGGCATCCCGTTCCGATTGCAGATAGCCGATGTAAAAATTGACCGCTTTCTCCACAAACTCGGTACGGGTGGTGCTGCCATCGTCCCGAAAATGCTGTTCCAGCCGCTTTGCGGTCTCCGGCTGAAAAGAGGTGGAAAATCTCTGTTTCTGCTTCATTTTTTGCTCCTTTCTCTGTTTTGACGCCCGGAAAAACCGCTTAGTCCCGCGGTTCTTCGCATATTTGACACCAGGATTCCTTTTCCTCTCTGAAATTGACGCCAGTTACAAACCCCGGAAAACGCCCGCACTGCGGGCGTTTGTGGCCGAACGGGCGGCGAATCGACGCCTGTTCTTTATCCTGCTTGTCATAATTCCGCCCCGGAACCCCGGATCTCTCCCCGGATGATGGTAACTTCCTCCTTGGGCTTGGGGATGTCCGGCAGGTCCAAGATGTAGTAGGTGTTGCTGGTCTGCTGGATCAGCCCGTTGCGGCTGCGGTAGCAGGGCTGGGTATAGATGAACCCTCGCCGCTCCAGCTCCCGGATGGCTTCCCGGGCGGCGCTCTCGCTGCAAGAGCAACTGGCGGCGATGGTTTTCATCCGGGGGAAGCAGGTTTCCTTTTGTCCGGCGTAGCACCTCAGATAGCTGTACACTGCCAGTTGGATGGGCTTCAGACCGTAGCAGAATACGGCGTTGCTCATCTGGAAAAATTGCTGGTTCAGAATGCTCATAGTCGGTTACCTCCTTTGGCTTCAAAGACGCTCCCGCTAAAAGTGGGAGCAGTGTTCATATTTCCAAACGGAAGGTTTTGTGGTACAATTGTTCTTGCAGGAGGTGAGCCGATGCTGCCGGTGAAATATCAAATCTACCAGCTGTCCGCCCGGAGTGTTCTCGGCTGTGCCAGAGGACAGGATGGAGCGTACACCTTTACCCTCAATGCCGCCGAAACAAAAAAGTGCGTGTCCCTTGCCTCGGAGCAAGATGACAACGCGCTTTTCTATCAAATCATGTGCGTCCTGCATGGGAACGATTTTTCCGTGCCGAAAGATCAGCGGGTGATTTCCGACCTGGCGGAGGTCATCTTCTACATGGATTTCGCCGGTATCTTCGACCACCGGACAGAGAGAAAGAAATATCTCACCCGTCAGAAAAAGGCGGAGGCTATGTTCCGGCCCGATGGGATCGTGCTGGACTTTGGCGGCGGCCCTCATGCCTATGTCGCCTTTGAGCGCTCCGGGAGCATGAGCCGCCAGGCTAAGCTATCCTTTATCCGTCGGGAGCATTACGAGCCGGTGCGCCGCCGCATCATGATGGATCTGCGGATCAACCGCTGTCAGCTGAGTAAGCTCTATGCTTACAACGGTCTGATGCTCTCCAGCGGTGTACGCATCGACGGCATAGAAATTGACCGCCCGCATCGGGTCATTGTGATTGACAACCCAGTTTTTATTGAGAGCCAGCTGCCGGTCATCACCGTAGAGGGTGAAGAAATCCAAGGCGGTGTTCGGAAATACCATCGTATTGAGGGGCGTGCTGATGTAGACACTTTGCAGTTTGATGGGGAGGGAGTTATCTCTAAAGAATATGCCAAGGTTATCGACATCGCTTACTGTGGACGGCATCTTCATCACTCTTTCCAGATCCGTCTGCCCTATGTCAAGGGGATGCTCCATGAGGTGGACTTCAAGAATTTTCTGAAAAGCGCCGGAGTTCATACCATCACCGACATTTGGGGCGAGGTTCACAAAGTGGCGGATGTGGACATCATCCTGACCAAGAGCCAGTTCAAGGGATACGGCTGGCTGACCGAAAACCAGAAATCTTGGGCGGACTACTGGGCGGCATTCCGGCGGTATCATCATGGGCTTTACATCACCAATGTCAGCAAAGAAAAACCGTCGGCGTTTACTGAACTGAACTACCAGTTTCTTGCAACGCTGTCCATTCAGGCAGAAGAATTTCGCCCCGGTGATCTGCCGGATGGCTGGACTTGCAGCCCGGCGGACGACCAACGGCACTGGCTCACCAAGGAGACTGAGCTGGCTTATTACAATCTCTGCGCCAATGAGAAGTACCGGTTGGAGTATTTTCTGGACAAAGATTTTGCCAGAGGCAGTCGAGAGTATCACCTTGCTCAGGTGCTGAAAAAGAATCCGCTGTTCATTGCCGAACCATATTTCACCAAACAGTTAGAGGACAGAGCGGAGTATATCCTCCGGCAGTATGCAGTAGGACGGCTTATCGTGGCTGGGGACAACCGATTTTTCTCCGATGATCTGCTAGAGCTTTTGGTTTCTCTACTCCCGGATAACATTCGGCGGACAAGCAGACAGAAAACTTTTTATACCAGCGCGCTTCTCAACCACACTGATCCACCCGTCTTTTATGCACCGAAAGCCGCTTATGCTTACAATGATTCCTGTACTCTGCTTCGTAATCCGCACATCGCTCGCAATGAGGAAGTTCAAATGCTGGCGCATAGGGGCAGGGACAATATGCGCCAGTTTTACTTCGGGCACCTGTCCGATGTGGTGATGGTTCCTTCCCATACGATAACGGCGGAGCGTCTGGGCGGGGCGGATTTCGACGGGGACATGATAAAGACCATCGCCGACCCTATCGTCAACCGATGCGTCAGGCGGAACTATGAGTCTCTGCCCCATGACCCTTTCAACAGCCGTTGGAATCTACCGCTTTTGAAGATACCAGCAGAAGAAGCGCAACTCCGCAGCGCCGATGATTGGCACGCCCGGTTTGAGACAGTGCGGGACACCTTCTCCTCCCGCATTGGACAGATTTGTAACGCTGCATTGGACCGCAGTATTATCGCCTATAACGAGAACTCCGATGCCGAGGCACGCCAGCGTTGCCAAGAGGAAACCGAGTTGCTGGCCATCCTTACCGGGCTGGAAATCGACTCCGCCAAAACCGGAGTGCGCCCGGATTTGGCGGAGTATTTGGGCCAGAGGACCGTTCGCCGGACCTCTTTCCTGCAATACAAGAACCTGCTGGAAAAGGCGGAGGAACGCCGTGCCTGGTACGAGCCGACCCATACCCAAAAGCTGAAAGCATTCTTTGAGAAAGCCGACTGGGAGCAGGTGGATTCCTGCGTGGAGCGTCTACCCTATCTGGCGTACCTGCTGAAAAAGAACACGCCACGACTCCGGCCCAAGCCTGCGGCGGATGAGGAGCTGTTCACTTTTGCACAAGCTGCGGGGTGGAAGGAAAGGCTGGATCCGGCGGTGTTATCCTCTGTCAAGGCTCTGCTGGACGATTACGAAAACTGCCTTGCCCGCATCCGTGCCTGCCGTGCTCCCTTGATTCGGATGCAGCGAGCCAAGGACATTGAGCGAATCCTCTACTCCCGAGGGCAGGAGGACGAATATGATGTAGACGAACTCTACGCCTTGTTTCAGGGACTTCCACCAGAGCGAATCACTGAGCTGCGACAGGCCCTTCGGAAGCAAACCTGGCACTTTATGGCCGAGGATGCCCGGGAGGAGTTTCTCCATCGGTGGCTGCTGGAACCGGAATTTGTTTCTTGGTATGACCTCCTCTGCGATTTCCGCTTTGGAGGTTATCGGGTGTTGGGGGATATAGTCTGCGATGTGGACGATGAGAACGCCGCATCCGGCCGCAGAGCGCTACTTCGGGAGGGCGATACACCAGCTTTCGCCGCCATGATGGAGACTTACACACAACATCTTTTCGCCCGGAACTACCGGGAGACGGTGGCGGAGAAATGCCGGGATTTGTTGGAGGACATTGTCAAACCCAGGTTTGCGGTGCAGTATGTTGTGGCACTGGGCAAGCGGAAATTGCTTTGGGAACTGCTTCCGGACCAAATTGAAAGAAACGCTGTGAGGGTGCGCCATGATACGAGAATGGGATGAATTTCGGGCTTATACCGAACCGGTCACTTATACTGCGACTGGGAAACGGGACAGTACCTATTTGGGGCGTTTTACCTTTGACACCCTGTTGAACTTCGAGGGGCTTGCCCGTGTACTGACTATCCTTGCCCGGGGGTATCTTTTTCATTTGCCGTCCGGTAAATTGGCAGATGCTCCCCGTAGCCGTCTGCCCCATGCCAGAGAGGCCCTTTGCGCCTGGTGCAGTCTGCCAGAAGGGAAAGCAAAGCGCTCTACCGGGGATTGGCAGTATCCGGTCAGTTTCCCGGAACTGTACAAAAAATTCCCCGCTCTGGTCAGCAAGAGCGGGGAAGGGTGGTTTTATCATCATGTGCATCAGGTGGAAACCTTTGCCAAGGCTCACCCGGAGTTGGTCAACAAAAGCGCCCACACCAACTGCGACAAGCTACGGAAGGGTTTCGACAAGGCTTGGGAAAACAAACTGCGGCAACTCCAGACTCCAATTTTCTCGCCGGGGACAAAGGGCCAGTGGCTGCTGCGGTTCGATGATGTTTTGGCCGATGCACTGGAACTTGGGCCACTCCGCCAGCAGAAGGCAATCTTCTCCCCGGGGGTGCAGGAGAAAATCGCCGCAATTGCCCTAAAATGCCCCGCAGTGGTGCTGGAGGCCCTCATCGTCTACTACGCTGCCAACCGTCCGGAGGATGCCGACTGGGTAGTTCTGCCGGTCTCCAGCTTCGACGCCTACTTCGGCAGCACAACCTTTGGTCGGAAATATTTGCGGGCTATCCCGCCAGAGATCATCCAGCGGGACGATTCCGGGTTTGGGGTCAGCCGCTATTGGGTGGCGGAGGAATTTCTGGAGTTGGAGATCATTTCGGAGTCTTTCAGCGGGTGAGCAAAAGTCACATACCTGTAGACAATAATACGCCTTTGAGTATGCGCCTTATTTTGTTTCCTTTATGCTTGTTGGTATACCTGGACAGTATGTAGTGTTGGGGGAGAGTTTAATTTTGAAGTTATTGTCAAAAAACTTTTAGGGACTTATCATAAAAACCAACCCATCAATGCCCCAATAAGAACAAAGGCTTTTTGAAACCAATCCCAAAAAACTCTTTTACAGCATCTAAATTCATAACGATCCATTCTCTGGATTTATGTGCTTCCAAGGTTTCCGGCAACTCTTTTTTAATCCTGTCAGCTTCCCAATCAACCCCGGCATTATAACGAGACTCGTTGCGGAAAAACATGTCCGAACGGTTTTTGCTTTTGTTTTATGATTTTTCCGTATTGTTTAACCTATATGATGAGCTGCAATCTACAATGGTAACATTATAAATAATTGTACTTAGAGAATCAAACAATACCCATCTTTTTACCTGCCCTTTTCCCTACATATTTTATATTTCAGGGGCGGCCCCATATTAATCATCGGTTTTTGAATTAGGATTAATTAACTTTATATTATCAGCTAAAACAAGGCAGCAAACATTTCCGTTTATACTCAATATTATTATAGCGCAATTTCTTCCGGATGGACAACTTTTCCCCGAATTTTTTGGCCGGTCGCCTTTCCATCAGCCGCCGAAAGCTGTGTGTCCAGTTGCGGAATTTCCTTCGCAGATCTTCGCTACCAGAGCACTCCGTTATTCAACCGCTTGTATAGAGACAGATCCCTCATCTATGAAATAGTATTATTGTCTTTTTTAAGGAAATGGATTATTGAGCCGGTACGAACAGATTCTGTCCGAAAACACTGTTTGCAAGTTCTTTATGGAATTCTGTCGATCCAAAGGCTAAGGGAAGGATTTCTGCACATAGACACTCAGATGTCTGCTGTTATCAAGGCTCAACAAACAATAGAAAAGCCATTTTTCCGCTTATCGAGGGTCATATAATCTGTTTTTCAAGGTTTCACCCAATCGGGTCAAAGTTTCAGAACGTTCTGCTTTTTTCAATTGGCACTCCCACACATCAATTATGTACCATCCCTGATCTGTAAGTGACCGATGATTGAGCAAATCACGTTGGATGTTTCGTTCTATTTTTTCTTTCCAGAACGCCGCATTATTCTTTGGCCACACAAAATAACGACAACCTTTGTGGCCATGCCAAAAGCAACCATTTATGAAAATAACGGTTTTGTATTTGGGCAATACAATATCCGGTTTTCCCGGCAGTCTGCTATCATTTTTCCGATACCGAAAACCCTGAGCAAACAGATATTTTCTCACTAATTCTTCTGGCTTGGTGTTTTTACTGCGAATCCGGGACATGTTGTAGCTTCGTTGTTCCGGCGTATGTACATCGGCCACAACAATCCACCTCCCTAATTATCATATCTGTCAAGTAAAGCCAAGGCAACATGATACGCCAAGCACACTGGTACTGCGTTCCCAATTTGTTTAAAGGCCGATGTTCGTGATGGAACACCTCTCTTGGATTCAAAATAATAATTATCCGGGAAAGTTTGTATTCTGGCCGCCTCACGAGGCGTTATTGAACGATTTTGCTCAATATCCGGATGGATAAAATAGTGTCCATCCCGTGCAATATGAGCAACTATCGTTTGTGCATACGGCAGATTTCCGGCGACAACTTTAAAGCGATCCAGAAAAGATATAGTATTTTGATGTGTCTGAAGATTCGCTGGTAAATCTATATATGACACCCTGGTACCGGTTCTGTTCCATGTATCGACAACAATCCGATAAATATTCAAATCCTGGTCAATGTGTGGTCTTGCCTGATGGAATGTAACTGGTTCCCCGTCATACTCCTTGATTCCTGATTCATACAGATATTGACCGTTGTAGTGCACTGTAGGGACAGGCTCAATTATTCCACCGCCGGCAGGTATAGCGGGCAAATCCCCGAACACCTCGCTTACAGAATTATTATTTGGCACAACTGGAATGTCAGGGTAAAAATCTTCATGATCTCCCCTCATACCAATTAGAATAATTCTTTTTCGATTTTGGAGAACTCCATAATCAGAAGCATTAAGTGGCCGAAATTCAGTAGAATATCCGCACTCACGGAACAGTGTCCTCATATTGTCAAAATGAAGTGTCTCATCTTCATCTTTGGCAGACAGCAGCCCCAAAACATTTTCGAACACAAAATATGCAGGCCTATACCTTCTCAAAAATTCAGCATAGTGTCTGTAGAGATAATTGCGCTGATCGCCCACCATTCTTGTTTCAGATCGGGCGCGGCCAGCAAGAGAATACGCTTGACACGGAGGACCGCCAATAATCAAATCCAGCGGCTCTTCGCCAACTAATGTGTCAACTTCTTCAAAAATAGCTGGGAGTGTTTCTGTAGAAATTTCATAATTCAGTACCGAATCCAAAACTTCCTGCGGAATATGCTCATAAAACTGATTCCGGGTAATTTCCCGATTAAGGTACTGATTATAGATATTCAGCTGATGATGCTCGCGTAGCCAATGGTATGCCATACGTGTTTTTAAGGTATAACATGCAGCAACATCCATCTCCACATGAGCTACTGCGTTATATCCTGCCCTGATGAAGCCTTCCGATAATCCTCCCGCTCCTGCAAACAGATCCAAAAATCTGGGCATATATATCACCCCGTCCTACTCACATTTATTGTGACGTGTGATACAAATTATGTACCAACTTGTGTAAACCCGGACAAAATCATATTTTGACGTTCTTGTTCAGCTTTGCAATCATAAAGGACATAAAGCATTGCACAGGCACGGGAAACCGCCACATAATTCAGCAACCGTGTATCCTCATCAGAAAAGTGGTCAACATCAATTATAATTACGATTTTTGACTCCAACCCTTTGAAGCCGGAAATTGTAGAAAATCTTACATCATTCTTTTTCGCCCTCCACAACGGGCCATCTGTTTTCAGTGTACCAAGGTCCTTCTCCAAGCCTTTGATCCCAAGTCCATTTTGGGGATTTGCCAATGTGTACCGGGAAAGAATTATAAAATCACTGCCAATGGCACCACTATTTTTAACTTTCCGGACAATAGCATTTATCTTTTTCCGTTCATCCTCCTTTCCATCATAACTTTCATACTCGACCTGGGGGCCGGAAACTGCAGATTTTCCCTGATTGGGGATATTGGTTATCAGAATATTGGCGTTGGCAATCTGTTTAGTGTTTCTGCAGTTCATATGGATTTTCCAACTCATTACGGATACTTCTTTATGAAGCTTTTTTATCGTTGTGTCTAGCTGAGTATAAGAATTAAAGATGTTTTGGTTTGGATCATAATAAATCGCCCAAGTTCCATCACTCAATCCACCCTGCACAATTCTGTTAACGCATCCCAGATAGGTATCAGTAAGCAAATCCTGACCCTCGTCAATAATTACCAAGTCATATAGCGGAACGCCCTCCGTTCCCATAAATGTTGCAGGCAATTCTTTTTCGTAAAAATCCCGGCTCAGATTTTGGGACCACTTAATACCACATGTATGCATCATAAATGCATGGAGGGTAACCGCTTCGACACAAACGTTGTCCTTTTCAAACTGATATTGCACATACTGGGCGATATTGTGATTGAAGCAGAGGTACAGCACACTTTTTCCTTCCCAATATGCCCTGCGGGCTTGTTCCATTGCAATTAATGTTTTGCCTGCACCTGCAACACCGGAAACCATGACCCGTGGATTTTCAAAAAGAGATTCCAGTACGTCGTATTGCTCTGCGGTCAACGCACATAATTCCTTCATTGTGCGTTCTACTGTGTCTTTCATTGAGGGAACAAAATGAAAATCACCACGAAGCAGATTGGCAAGTTTGTCAATATCATCATCAGTCAATCGACCGCCTTCAAAACCATGTTTATCAAGACAGGTCCGTCTCCAATAACCAAACGCCTGATGGGCAAGGTTATCCAAGGTCCAGGATTGCTTTACATCGACCAATATTTCTGGAATAACATCAATACCAATACCGGTTACCTCAAAACGGCAGTCCGGCATAGCAACCGCACATGCATACTGACAACGTACTAATGGATGGCAGCTTCCCAAACGACGAATCATATACTGTCTTAATGACTGCATATTGCCCTGTACTTGTTGGAATGGACCTTCATTCTTATGAGAGATTTCACCGTAGCGGTTTGTAAACTCCCACACACCATTCCTTCGGGATACCTGTCCCCCTTTTACTTCAAGGCACAGTACGCCTTCATTACACAAAATTACAAAATCAATCTCGCCGAAAATATTATTGGTATGTTCTGCGATGCCCAATGAATGCAGCACGATATATTTTTTACTTGTTCTATAATCCCGAAATTCGGTAAACAGCCGTTTTTCAGCAGAGCTCCTGATTTCTGGCGCCAGAATATTTGGAATCAGCTGAACCATATTTACCTCCTGTTATTCCAGCAAGGCTCCAAAGAAGCCTCGTTTCCTGTCTTTTATAGTGCCGACCACAGCGACCCGGTCCAATAAACAATTGCGCATTTCACAACTGGTTTCTGGCAAGAGCGAACAAGCGTGGCAAGCCGCATAATTCAGGGAGTCATATCCCTGTGCGTGAGATTCAATGCAAATAGGGTCGGAAGAACACCAAGATGCTTCCTGGAGCATATTTCTGAAAATTATTTCAAAAGATTTTGAATGTCCCTTTCGTACCAATCCGCCCAAACTTCCATCGGAGTCAGAGGAAGAGGTGTACAGCAAAATACCAGCCATTTTCACATCAGACTCCGGATAAGTACTGTAGATCCGTTCCTTGATGGATGCACCGGAATAACCGCACTCCAGTGACAACTGACGGATCAGCAGATGAGAAAGTGTATGTAACAGTACATACCGGGGTGAGAAATTATCACAGCCAACATTGCTGTGTTCCAATCGCGTCCTCATAGGCTGATATTCCTCTTCAAATGCGTTTTCCCATTCTGACAAAGCATCTTCCCTTATTTTGATAAACAAGCCTTCACCCAGCATCTCAATGGCAGGAAGCCAGTTTAACTCCACATCGCTGAGTGGGACACAATCTCCAGAAAGATGATAGCCATTGAATCTGTCATCATCCGCATTTGGCTGTTCTGGCGTGATTCGGCGAAATCCATACAATGCAAGCACCTCGCGCAGTCGTTTTGCCAGAACAATGTCCTCAATGTAATCTTCCAGAAATTCTGGTACGGACTCCCGGACAATTCTGAATTGTACATCATCAGGTTCATTGTAATCACCCATACAAAAAACACGATATTCATCTTCCAGCAAGTTCTGTTTGGTATACTCGCCCCCATCACCGCCATTATAACGCTTTTGGACCTCACTTATCAATTCGTCAATTGTACAAGTTTGCGTTTCCAATAATGGCTGGAATACAGCTTGTATAACCATTTTTAATGTATCGTTCTTGGGATTGCTGGCAAGGATCGGCTCAATTCGCTCCCAGTTTACTGCAATCTCCTGTTGAACCTTACTGCTCCAAGGAGGGATTGTCAACGCACTTGCCGTCATGGAGAAATAGACATTGGAAGCTCCGCGTTGAAGGGTCCGTAGTTGAGCTGTACAGGGAACTGGATCATTATACTCTCTTTTTCTGCCCAGCCAAGGACGCTTTCCATGGCAAGAGTATCCCCGGAGTGCATCTTTGGCCATGCTGCCAGCCATTGTGCGACTCTTTCCACAAGCTGTACACTTGATCACGATGCTGTCCAAACCGCCGGTTTCATCAGAGAAACTGATACGAAGAGCACCTTTGTGCTTCTCTGGTGGACACTCGCTGAAATTTCCGTAATGAACCCACCACTCATATGGAAAGTCTTCCAAATGGCCATTGGTACATGCCACAATAAAACGGGAGGGAACGATATTTCTCTTGGGATGACCGTTGGAACAGCTTCTGTCTGTCACGTCACCAAATCCCCAATATGGCATTAACCGACCACACTCGGGGCAAAAGTGATAATACGGGAAACGAAAAGCCGGAACATCAGGCGTCATCTCATCATCCTGAGAATTTGAGACATAAGGCTCTTTGAAATGCGATACTTTCAGCAGTTTTTCCAAATTTGGTTCATGAAGAACCGGACTGCTGTCCTTCCAATAATTGGCACCCGCCATAATAACAGAATAATCTGGCATATCCACAATAGAACCACTGCCAAATGTGGTGATAAGCTGCGTTTTGCGTAATCTGCCAACCACTTTCTTAGGCTTGGTCTGGCCTCCGTTTGAACCGAAGTGTATTGCCATAATTACAGTCCTCCCAGCAAATAAATACCGGACTGACCATCTACATTCCGCATACTGTTCATGGTTCGGAATCTGTCATTTTCGGTATCACTTTTTAGCAATTTCTTCTCATTCTTTCTGCTTTTATATACAAGGGAACCGATTGCCGCAATATCCCACCCATCTTGGATATCTTTAAGTTCATCCATAACCGCCGACAACTCGTCGGGATCAACCTTTTTTACATAGTCAATAATGATTCTCTCAACTTTTTGAATTTCCGGATTATCAGAGCGATAATTTATTGCCTGACTGTTTTCCCTGAGGTTCTCGATCAAGTAACGACACAAGGAAACATAGAGTGCATGCAGACCACGATCTCTTGCGCGATCAGAGAAGGGGGTAAGGCTCGTTGCTTCCACATACCGATACAGCGCAGAATGATACTTCAGGAACTGCTCATAATGAGAGCGGTCACGGGAACGCGATGCATTGTACACAGCAATAACCAAGCCAGGATTATTACGGCCCACACGGCTGGTTGCCTGAATGTATTCTGCGTTGGTTTTCGGTTGACCTGCAACAACCATTGCGCCCAAACGGCCTACATCAACACCCACAGAAATCATATTGGATGCCAGCAGATAATCAAACACATCCGCATGGTTGTCCTGAGTATAGCTGCGTTTCAGTTTCACCTGAATAATTTCTGTGATTTCGGAATTACTCATACGGCTTGTGAGTTCCTCCGTATATGTATATCCCTTTGATGTGTCCACTCCGGGATATATAGAAACAAATTTTGTTTTCGCAAGATAGTCGAGACGACTTTGAACGTCATCAAGGATCTGTGTGCTGGCGCCCCCCAATTCACGTAAGCTGTTAAAGTAGCCAGTAATGGTCCAAAAATTATCTACAACTGCATCAGGATACCCCAATGTTGCCAGATAGCGTGTTGCAAACAGCATTGCCGCATTAACTCTGATCAGAGTGGTGGTTGCGGTAGTTCCAATACCCATCACTCCAAAGTACTGACGAGCGGGACTCTCTTTCGGTGTGGATTGCACTGCAAAAAAAGAATCCTTCGCAGAAAGCCCCTGCGGTGGAAACTGTGTGTGGCTTCGACCGTACAGGGCCATAATTTGATTTTCTGCGTTTCGAATCGTAGCGGTAGAGGCAATCACCTTTGCGCAAATACCATCCCGCTCACAAAGCATTGATATCGCCGCCTCATAGATACCCATCATAGTACCCAGTGGGCCGGAAATCAAATGCAATTCATCCTGGATAATTAATTCCGGAGGTTTTTTATTGTTAGTGATGCCAAACAGCACTGCTGGCTTATCGTTAAGCGGAATTTGTGCAAACTTATCTACAGTCGCAATAATAAAAGTAGGAACATGCTGATAAATAGCGTCGTCAATAATATGAATTGGGAGGCCATTGGGAGCAGTGTGGAAGCAGCAGCGCTCATTGGGACATTTGATCGTCATTCGGCTTTGGACAAGGTCAACATCATAGTGCTGTGCATACAACTTTGCTCCACACCACGGACAAACTTTGATTTGAACCGGATTCGATTTCTCGTCAACCCCACCCTCTTTTTGCTTGTTAATACTGGTTCTGGCCTCTTTTAAGTGGTTAGGTGTAAGATTTCCGCCAACCCACAGACCAATAGAAATCTCCTTTCCACCCATATTATACTTTTTACGCAGTAATTCGCATGCAAATATCAAAATGCTGGCACGTTCAAACTGCTGTAGAGTCAGAAGACGAAGAGTATACCGCATAATGACAGTAACACCATCTGCGTTTGCATCCCGGAGTCTGCGCAAAAAGATTGCAAATGCAGTGATTCCTAAATACGCTTCTGTTTTACCACCACCGGTAGGAAACCAAAGAAGATCCACCACCTGTCGATCCGGAATTTCTTGTCCGGGGTGACCCTTTGGTTCAATAAAGGAAGTCAATTCATGCAGGATAAAAGCCAACTGGAAGGGGAACCAGCAAACCTTAGCAGGATCAAAAGGTCTTTCGTTTTTCAGCAACGTCTGTCTTCTTTGGAGCAGCATTGCTTCATTTGCAAGCTGGAAAGCACGGAAAGCCTTTCCATCTCCGGCAGCGCTTTCTTTCAGCAGCTTAATTGCATAATTGATTCTGTTACATGCATTTTGGCATTTTTGAATATTGCCCTTAGCCACATCCTGCAAACTGCTTTTAATCCCAGACAGGAAATCGTCCTGGCCCTTGATCCACTTCTGATATTTGGTCATAAATGCACTTAATTCACAAACAACATCATCAACAGATGCAGTAGACAAAAACTGCATAGATAATACATTTCCGCATACTACTTCAGCAGCTTTCATTTGGCGAAGATTGAATGTTGGAAAAAATGCAGATTCCACCCATTCAGGCTCTGCATTCTCCATATCCCACATCACAGAGCATCCATGTCCCTGTGCATAGCAATATACATCAGAATACAGCATGTCCAGTTCCAGAAGTTCCGGATCGGTAGTCAGATACGTCTGACGATTTACACTGGTGAAAACAGTAGTCCCGTTACCGCTGGTTACTCTGATAACAGGCTGGAATGCGCAACATTTGGAGGTGGAACCCATATCATTTTCGGACTGATTTTCATTGACCAGCACAATTGTAATCACGCGCTCACCTGAATCCATAATAGCGTGTGTGTACACTTGCAATTGAAGTCCACAGGGCAAATCGGTATGCTCCACCCGTTCTTCTGTGAACTTAATTTTTTCAGAATAGGAATATTCGTTACGCCTCCATATTTCCTTAGGACTCTTTTCAAGGTGTTCCCACTTTGAAATGTCAACCCCGCGATCCCCTGCATCCTCAAACGGGATTGGCTCATAGAAAGCATAGCTGCCGGAAATACAGATCGTATCAACTCCTGCTTTCAAAGTAATTGTAATACCCATAGAAGAAGGGTTGTTCTGATTACTCAGGGAAATCGATGCATCATAGGTTTCGATTTCATTTTCCAGCAATGGATTTCGTGCAAGATCCAATGCTTCAACAGTGTCCTTTTGAGGATACAGTTTTCCCATAATGTAATACTGAACCGGAAGCTCAGCGAGACATTCATCTTTCGTAACAGGTCCAATAAAATCCTGTTCCAAAATGTGGGATACAACCTCCCTAGCCTCATAAAATTTAGAATAGTCAGCCATAGGCAAACCTCCAATTTTGCATGATTAGTAACTATATCTAATAGCTGCCGCAAAACCTGTGACGGTTACGCCAGACCAAACACTAACATCGCCAAAGGTTCTTGCGCCAGCAGGAACAGGGGCCATTCCTGACACACAAGTTGTGATGTCATAGACATACACGTCACAAAATTCATCTGGATACACCCTGTAATACACTTGGCAATTCATATTTTTTATGTGCTGAATCGCTTTTTCCAATTCATGTGCAAAAGACTCGCTGGTATGACCCAATTCAATCTTTTCATTGTCTTCCAGCACAATTCGGTACACAACATAAGTTTCTGTTTCTTCAGGACATTTGATCAATTTCAGTCTCATTCCTGGATGAACATTTTTTCTTATGTACTCCTGACGTTCGTCATCAGCCGCAAAAGAGTGCAGGTCCAAATCAGCATCGCTGCCAACCTCGAAATGGGAAATATACCGCTGTTTAAAGCCACCAGCTTTTGCACACCGTTTGCTTTGATCATCATTCTTTGTAATATAGATCCGCTTATCCTTTTGGGACATCTCGGCTCTTTCTGTCTTTTCCTTAGCCCGTGTCAGCGCAACATAACACACTTTGTGTTCCAAAAGGTCTTCTGCAGCGGGATCTCCCATTGCCTCGATCACATCATCAATAACAATTACAGAATCAAATTCTTTGCCTTTTGCCCGATGAATATCGCTAACCGTAATAGCATATTGGCGACCTGCTTCGGATTCATATAATACAGGCTCTCTGGTGTTTCTCAAAAGGCCTTTTAGCAAATCTGCAACCTCATATCTGTTCCGTACCTCTCCACGCTGTGTTGAAACAAGGGCCATCCACCGTCGCTGTACAATTTCATATCCGACCTCAGGGAACAGGGCAAGATTCTTTGCTACAAAGGCAGTTTCGTCAACAGACTCATTTTCATAATCACAGAACACACGCGCAATCCAACCACCCAATGTCGAAGATCCCGAGCCACGATGCAAAGCGTGCGGTACATCCGTGTTTTGGAGCCATGCAGAAATTTGCAACGCCTGACCGTTTGTGCGAGTAAGAATCCCCAACGTTTTGCCCTGATTAATATATTGTTGTGCATCGCTTCTTGAAAACTCGGTCAGCTTTGCCGGTATTTGGGGAATATGGGCCAGCAGATCGTTTGCTGCAGAGACGCAATCACGAGTGGAGCCTGTAAGGATTGCCTTACGGTATGGGACGGTCAGTTGTCCAAAGATATCTCCTTGGCGATGGTTCTCTGTAAGTGCATAATAATTGGCATTGGGGAAACTTTTGAAAATCTCCTGGTAGAATTGATCGGACGACATAACCAATGGATTATCTTTCGCCATATAGTCGTACAGCGCCTGACAAAAATCACCCAAAAGGGTAAAGCCACAGGTTTCGGGCAACCCCCTAAGCATCGCAAGAACTAATTCTGCGCGACTGCCAACCAAATCCTGAACCTCATCGACCATGATGTGCTCATAATCTGCAAGTATATCTCTTTTCTCCTTAAAAATGGATGTAGCAGCTTTAATACGTTGATCATAGTTACACGTTTCCAACCGAAAGTCTTTTGTAAGCAGCTTCTTGTGGTTTTCTTGTACCCATGCCAGCATATACGTAGAGAAAGAATCAAATGTGCGAACTTCTACAGCCTGCCATTGGTAATCAATACAACCAGTTTTAGCTGCATCCGCCAATCTGCTTCTTACCACCTCCACAGCAGAACGGGAAAAACATAGCACCAAGATATTTTCTGCCTCGGCTTCTCCTTTGTTAATCATATAGATGATTTTTTCAATCAATGTCCATGTTTTACCAGTACCTGGACCAGCATTAACGATGCTTCGTTCTTTGGGTCTGGCTTCAATAATTTCCCCCTGTGTGGTTTCCGTAAAGGAATTAAAATCAATCTTCTTAACTTCCACTGGCTTAGATGCTGGCGGAGTAGCTTTTTTGACAATAAACAGATCATCCGGGACAGGCCTTTTTTCCACTTGGGTTGGGAAACCAAAGTCGTTGGTATGCTTATGCTCTGGTTCGTCACCTGCAAACAGTTTTGCAGCTGCTTCGGTATCTCCATTGTTCGATGTATGTTTTTCCCGTACAGCTTCTTCAAATTCAAAAATAGCTGGTTGAGCCCTTTGATTCTCCTCATAAATTGCAAGCTCGGCAGGATCAAAATCAGGACGACAATTATGAAAGCTACTGCATTCCGTATTAAGACATTTGCAGACAACCTTCTCATGACCTTGGGCATCTCTGATGGTTCCCCAGGGATAGTCACTTTTTGCAGCGAATGCACAGTGAACTGCATAATTGTATTCTTTCTTCTGAAGGCTTGTTAAAGCACATTGTTTTTCGAGGATAAAGCGAATTTCCGAGGCAAGGAGGATTTCCAGGGAAAATGGGTCATGTATTTTTGACAGGAAAACATAATCTTCATAAATACTCTTTTTGATGGGATACAAATTGCTCCGGAATGTTACAGTGCTGACATTATTCTCCATACTGCACCTGCCTTCCTGGCAGTTTGTAATAACACTTCAATTGCGTATATTCCCATAACCGACGGAACTCTGCAGGCCGCATATTGCTCCCAGCGACAACAGTAAATACCATATTCTGATCAACAGAAGCCCTCAGCTCAATTTGCTCCTGAAGGAAGCGGTATGCGGGAACTGACAGCGTCTTATACCTTTCTGGTGAGGCCTCAATATCAGGACTGCCACCAAAAACAAACCGAGCCTCTTTGGTAGAATCCACAATTCCAAAATGGCACATATGCTCCCATCCGCAAATGGGAGTATCTGGCCTCAGAATCTCGTAATATGCATTGTCGCTCAACACGATACCAATAGACTGATTAGAGTAATAGTCTCCGGGAGTCATCGCCAGCATAGCAGCACCTTGTCCAACATTCCACATAGTTTCTTCCGGGAAGAACAACTTATCCCCATACTTGTCATCCATCTTCTCCAACAGAGGTCGCAGATTGCTGCTGCCACCCACCATAACAATCCGGTCAATATTGGAAAGACCAACTCCCGACTGATGGATTGCTTCTTCCAAGCAATTCATCGCCATAGTAACTTCCGGATCTACAATATCTGCAAACCAGTCATATTCCAATGTTTCACGGCAAGCACCGTATACGCCATAATTGTTGATGGAAATTGTGGCAGTATCATCATCACACAGCATACGTTTCGCACGTTCGGCACGAACTCGCATCATATCTTGGGCACTGGGCGGCATGTCTGTAAATGCCTTTTCAATTCCCTTCTTGCGGGCAATTTTTGCGTGAATACGTTTTGCGATTTTATCATCGATATAATCACCAGCAATATTCTTGCCGACTGTCGCCAATTCTGATACTTTACCATTAGCATGCTGAAGAATAGAGACGTCAAGTGTGCCACCGCCCCAGTCAAAAATTGCAACAACAGAAGAACTCTTCAATTCGTTATAATTTGCGAAAAAGGCAGCCGTTGGTTCGTTAATAAAAGAATGAATACGGATTCCGGCTTTCTTTGCAGCTTCACGCAGTTTTGCACGTTTGGATGCACTGAATCCAATAGGAATTGCTACTATAGCTTCTTCCATATCAATTCCGGTACGATTATACACATTGCTCTTCAGATACTTAAAAACCTCGCTGGCCACATCGATGGCTGTCCATTCGCGCCCAGCAATTGTTTCCATCCATCCAGAGTCCAAAATGCTTTTAACCGACGAGATGTACTCACACGACTCGCTCAATTCCATCTTTTTATCCCAAGCATCCCGGCCATTAAATACATCCCCTGTGGTTTTATCAATTGCAACAACGGAAGGGATTGGACGTCCCTCTTCATCTCCGTACTTAAGAGGTTTCTGCGTTTGATCCATCACCACATATCCAACAGTTGCGGTGTTGGTTGTACCGAAGTCAATACCAAAATAATATTTCAATCCTGTTGCCACACTTTTTCACCTCACTTGAGTTTCATGCCACCCTTTTCCAGTATATCGAAAATACTCTGAAGCTGGAGCTTTAGATTTTCACCCAGATCACAACTCATAGGTACATCCAATGCATCCACAAAATCCCGATATTCCACTCTGATCCTAGACGCAAATCTTTGCAGCCATTCATCCGCCTGTTTGTTTTTGTCTCGGCTGAGAATTTCGGTTACTTTTATTCTTTCTGCAATTTCTGCGTCTTTTTCGGCAATAATGGAGTCCTTCTGTGCTATGTTCTGCCTTAATATAAGGATATCACCTTTTGCTGCAGACAGTTCTTCCCTCAGTTCATCAATCGTCATCTGCTGATCTGCAATCTGATGAATAGTACATTGTAGTTTCTTCTGCTCCTCTTTCAATTCTTGGGTCAATATATCAATCTTTCTTTTCTGTTGAACATATTCAGATTTAACAGCTACTGCAGCTTTGTCTGCTTTGTTGAGTAAATCAATAAGGTATGCTGCCACATCGACAGGAGGCTCCCCGGATGTCATAGGTTCTGTAGACATGGGTACTACAGGTGCAACCGCTTCTGCAGAATTATTGATTGATAGGGGAGAAACCGTTTGAGAACCTTTTGACTGACGGTATTCGTCAATCCATTGCTTCACCTTTGTTATATTGGCTACCCTCTTTTGGGACAGCCCATTTGGATCAATTTCTTCCAAAGTGGATTCCACAACAGAAATAAAATCTACGATAGAAGCCTGTTCTTTTATGTCAATTTCTGACAAAGGAACAAGGTGTACTTTGGGGTTTAATTCCTCAAAGAAATACTTCAGCATAATAGATTTGATGTTGCCCAGTCGTTTCTTATCCTTATTGAAATAAGTGTGAGAGAAATTCGTGATAACTACGGGTAGCAGATGCACTGATTTTTTATCGTTCAACAGTAACGCAAGCAAGTGAGTCTGCAAACAGAATGCTGTCTTTGTGTTCGTTCTGTACATTTTCCCGGCAAAGAAAGACTGCAGTCCCTGCTCCTGATTTTCGATTCGAGCAAGATATTCCTTAAATGGTTTGGCGGCACAATAACTGACTCCATCGTATAGATACTGCTCTGCACGTTCAGAATATCCTTCGCTAACAGCTAATTTCACCCAAATATCGCAGAATTGCTTTCGTTCGCTTTTAGATGGTTCTTTTCCCTTTTTCTCTCTTTTTATTTCAAAAAGATGCTCCAGGGTATCAATACAATCGTTTTCCATAATATAGCCTCCATAAAATAGTATCATTAAATAAATATGCCCAATATCGTTCTCCATTTAAAGAACATTCTATTTCTCCATAACCAATTACTTTTTGCGCCAAACAGATTCTTTACACTTCCATTCTAATAATAATTCCTGTTCGTTCACAATGGCTTTCCAAACTGGGCAAAGAAAACAATCTATGCTGTGCATTACATTTTCCAATGTCAGTTCTGTCATCTTTAAACGACGCAAATATTGCCGCCAGCGAACCTGAATATCCTTGTTATCGGCCAAAGCAATCACTTTGTCGAAACTGTTCTGTTCGTATGCAGTACCTCGATTTTTCAGCGTTTCAAAGATAGCCTGCTGGAGTGTTCTTCCATCGAAATCGAACAAGGAAGACAGATAATAAATATCATAAATGTCCTTCATACGGCTGGTCAGTTCCAAACGCTGAAGCAATGCGTCAAACTTCTCTGAGATTGTGCTTTCTAAGGAGTAGGTCAGCACTTCCGGCACATCAAATCCTTCCAACTGTAGGGGGATCGTTCGCTTATGAGAGGTGGGGACAATAATATCACCGACACCGAAATCCACATCAAAGGGAGTACGGGTATTTTTGATTTGCCCCACCAGTTGGAAGCTGACACCAGCATACTTCCGCTGGGGAGAAATGGTTTCAAAGCCTCTGGTCGTGAATGTAATAAAATCATTCCCGCTGTCCACTGCGATAATTTCGTTCACCATGCGCTCCACATCTTCAATAGTTCTGGGAAACTGTCGAAGTAGAAAGTCAATATCCACAGTGGCACGGCTCTCAAAATTTGTTAGGGTCTGTTCACATAAGGGCATCGACAATAAGTGCGAAATAGATAAAAG
>CAJUFK010000014.1 GCA_910585535.1 uncultured Angelakisella sp.
TCCTTTTTCAGATAGCTTCGGCGCAGCTGGCCGCAGGCCGCCGCTATATCCGACCCCAGCTCCCTTCTCACCGTTGCGTTGATGCCCAGCTCCCCCAGTAACTGGGCGAACCGTTCCACCGCCGCCCGGCTGCTTCGCTTGGTCTCCCGCTCCGCTACCGGATTCACCGGGATCAAATTCACATGGCAGTTCTGTCCCCGCAGAAGCCCCGCCAGCTCTCTGGCCTTGGCCTCCGAGTCGTTCACCCCGTCGATAAGGGCGTACTCGTAGGAGATCCTTCGCCCAGTTACCTGAAAATACTCCCGGCAAACTTCCATCAGCTCCGAAATGGGATACCGGCGGTTTACCGGCATGATCCCGCTTCGGGTCTCGTCGTCCGCCCCGTGAAGAGAGATGGAAAGGGTCAAACCCAGCCGCTCCTTCATCAGCGTTCGGATGCCGTCCACCAGTCCGCAGGTGCTGAGGGAGACGTGGCGCAGGCTCAGGTTCTGCCCCTCCTCCGAGGAGAGGATCCGAAGGAAGGCAAGGACGTTTTGGAGGTTGTCCAGGGGCTCCCCGATCCCCATAAGGACCAGGGAGGAGATGGGCCGCCCCATCTGCCGCTGGGCTTCGTAGACCTCCCCCAGCATCTCCCCGGGGGTCAGGTCCCGGACCAGCCCCCCCAGGGTGGAGGCGCAAAACCTACAGCCCATCCGGCATCCCACCTGGGTGGAAATGCAAAGACTGGGTCCGTGGCGGTACTCCATCCACACCGTCTCCACGCAGTTGCCGTCCTCCAGGCGGAAGAGGAACTTCCGGGTACCGTCCACCTTGGATTCCAGCCGCAGCTCTGTCTCCACTGTGGCGATCTTCCCGACCTCCCCCAGCTTTTCCCGAAGGGCGGCGGAAAGGTTGGTCATCTCCCCAAAGGTCTTTACCTGCTTCTGGTGAAGCCACTGGTAGATCTGCTTTGCCCGGAATTTTGGTTCCCCCAGGGTTTCGGTCACCCACTGGGTCAGCTCCTCCAGGGGCAGGGATAACAGGTCGGTCACGGCTCCCCCTCCTTTTCCAGAACGGCAGCAAAGAAGCCGTCACAGTCCAGCCCCTCCCTGCCGTGGATGTAGGTCTTGGCCGGGACAGGGGCGGAAAACTCCGGATGACTGCCGAGAAAACGCGCCACCACCTCCTCGTTTTCCGCCGGGGAGAGGGTGCAGGTGGAGTAGACCAGCCGGCCCCCCCTTTTCAGGTAGTGTGAGGCGTTCTCCAATATATTATACTGCACTTCAGGCAGTCCGTCCAGAGAATCCAGAGGTTTGTATCGAATTTCCGGTTTTCTCCGCAGCGTTCCGAAGCCGGAACAGACCACGTCGCAGAGGACCCGGTCGAATTTTCCCTCCAGGGCGGGGTCCCGGCAAAGGGCGTCCCCGGTTTCCGCCGTAACGGAGGCAAGGCCCAGCCGGGCGGCTCCCTCCTCCACCAGCTTCACCCGGTGGGGATGAAGGTCCCGGGCCAGTACCCGGCCCCGATCCCCCAAAAGCTCCGCCACGGTAAAGGTCTTTCCCCCTGGGGCGGCACAGAGGTCCAGCACCGCCATTCCCGGCTCCGGGGCCAGGGCGGCGGCGCAAAGCTGGCTGGAAAGATCCTGGACGTGGAACAGCCCCTCCCGGAAGGAGGACAGCTCCGCCAGACCGCCGGGGGTCATCAGCTCCAGGGCGTTCTCCACCCCGGGGACCGCCCGGCTCTCCCGGCCCTCCGCCAGGAGGCGGGCCATCAAGGCGGCGGGGGTGGTCTTTGTTGTGTTCACCCGGAGAAAGGTGGGGGCGGGGCCCCGGGAGCCCCGGAGGATCTCCAGGGCGGTGTCGTGGCCGTAGGCCTTCCGCCACAGCTGGATGAGGGGGGCGGGGACCGAATGCTCCACCGACAGGGCGGTAAGCTTGTCCTTGGGGGGCGGGACGGCGCACCGATTCCGAGCCATAGCCCGGAGGAGGCCGTTGACAAAGCCCGCCGCCTTTTCCTTCCCCAGGCCCCGGACCACCTCCACGCTTTGGCTCACGGCAGCGGCAGGGGGCACCGAGGGAAACTCCATCAGCTGGAGGACCCCCAGGCGCAGGGCGGCCAGCACCTCCGGCTCCAGCTTTTGGATGGGGGTGCGGCTGTAGTGGGCGATGGCCCAGTCCAGGGTGATCCGCCGCTCCAGCACCCCGTAAAAGAGGGCGGAGCAGAAGGCCCGGTCCTGGGGGGAGAAGCCGGCTCTTTGGAGCCGGGGCTCCAGGGTGAGATTGGAATAGCCCTCCCGGCGGTCCATCTCCAGGAGGGCCAGGGCGGCGGTTTGTCGTGGATTCATGGAAACTCCTCGGTTATGAATACCGCTTCTTAGTCATTCCGGCGGCGACCGTTTACCAGGATGAGCAGCCGCAGCAGCTGGGCCAGGGACTGGATCAGGGCGGCGACATAGGTGAGCGCGGCGGCGGTGAGAACGCTTTTTGCCCCGGAGAGTTCCTGGGGGCTGAGGATGTCCCGGCTCTCCAGGGTAGCCAGGGCCCTGTGGCTGGCGTTAAACTCCACCGGGAGGGTGACCAGCTGGAAAAAGGCCACCAGGCTGAACAGGGCGACGCCGGCCATAGCCAGGCCGGAGGAGTTCAGCACCAGGCCGATGAGGATAAGGGGCATGGAGAGGGTGGAGCCGATGTTGGTCACCGAAACGATGGCGGAACGCAGCTTCATGGGGGCGTAGCCGGTGGCGTGCTGGACGGCGTGGCCCACCTCATGGGCGGCGACGCCGATGGCGGCGATGGAGGGGCTGCCGTAAACCGACTCCGAAAGGCGGACCACCCGGTCCCTGGGGTCGTAGTGGTCGGTGAGGGAACCGGAGATCCGCTGGATGGGAACATCCCGGAGGCCGTTCATATCCAGGATAAGGCGGGCGGCCTGGTCGGCGGTGATGCCCCGGCCGGCCCGGACCCGGGAATATCGGGCGTAGGTGGATTTGACCCGCATCTGGGCCCAAAGGCCCAAAAGGATGGCGGGCATAACGAGAACAAGATAGGTGAGATCGAAGCCGTAGTAATAGCCGAACAAAGCGGCACCTCCTTACAAAGATACGAAAAAGCCACACCGGTCACCGCTTAGAGACTATTCAGGATCTCCAAGTGCGCCGAAAGGGCAGGGATTTTTCTGCCCTGCAAGGAACAAAAACGCCGTCCAGCCTTTATGGCTTACAAGTTTTTGTAACGCCGCAGGGCGGAAAAAGACCTGTCCTGGCGGCGTGCGGGGAGATTCTAAATAGGCTCTTAAGATCCAGGCTGTTTTACTTGGTGCCGTAGATACGGTCGCCGGCGTCTCCCAAACCGGGAAGGATATACTTTTTGTCGTTGAGGCACTTGTCCAGGGAGGCGCAGTAGATCTGCACATCCGGGTGGGCCTGGCCCAAAGCCTCCAGCCCTTCGGGGGCGGCGATGATGCACATAAACTTGACGCTCCGGCATCCCCGGGCCTTGATCTGGGTGATGGCGTCAATGGCCGAGCCGCCGGTGGCCAGCATGGGATCCAAAACAATGACGTCCCGCTCCGCAATATCGCTGGGCAGCTTACAGTAGTATTCCACCGGAGTGGCGGTTTCTTCATCCCGGTAGAGGCCAATGTGCCCGACCTTGGCGGCGGGGATCAGGGCCAGCACCCCGTCCAGCATCCCCATCCCCGCCCGGAGAATGGGGACAAAGGCCAGCTTCCGTCCGCTGAGTACCTTGGTGACGGCGGGACCCATGGGGGTCTCGATCTCCACCTCCTCCAGGGGAAGATCCCGGGATGCCTCGTAGCAGATCAGGGTGGCGATTTCGTTTACCAGCTCCCGGAACTCCTTGGAACCGGTCCCCTTGTCACGGAGCAGGGTCAGCTTGTGCTGGATCAGCGGGTGATCCATAATGAAGGGATTGACAGACATGGTAAAAACCTCCTCAAAGTTCCTTTGTAAAAAGGATATTGCCGGTTTGACAATATCCTTCCGATACCTATTCCAGTTCGCCGCGCTCCAAGGCTTCGATCTGGGCCACCCGGCGGGCGTGACGGCCCCCCTCGAAGGGGGTGGACAAAAAGACGTCCACCAGCTCCAGGGCGAGACCGGCCCCCATGACTCGCTCCCCCATGCAGAGGACGTTGGCGTCGTTGTGGGCCCGGGTGTACTTGGCGCTGAAGTAGTCCCCGCAGCAGGCGGCACGGATGCCGGCCATCTTGTTGGCGGCTATGCTGACTCCGACACCGGTTCCGCAGAGTACAATGCCAAAGTCGCAGTCCCCCGACTGGATGGCTCGTCCCACATAAAGGGAGGCATAGGGGTAGTCCAGTTTTTCCCCTTGGGCATAGATGCCGAAGTCGTGGTAGGGAATGCCCTTTTCCTCCAGGTGGAGGCGGATGGCCTCCTTGAGGTCCAGGGCGGCGTGGTCGCAGGCGATGGCAACTTTCATGGTGGTATCCTCCTAATAGACAAGGAGACAGCCCTTGTCCTTCTTTCCCTTCCAGCCGCAGGGGAGATGGCCCTCTTGGCAGACAGCCAGCAGGCGGCGGAAGAACTCCGGCGTTTCCAGGATCTCCTTGTAAGCGTCAATAACGACAATGCCCAAAACACAAAAGCGGAGGTCGTCGATCACCGGCTTTTCCCAAAGCCCCAGGGGCTCCAGGGCCTTTTGCCAAAGGGGTTCCAGGGTGGGGAGGCACTTCTCCTTGAAGGCGTCCACCAGGGGGTTCCACTGCCGGTCCGGTTTCTCCTGGGAACGGATGGAGAGGAGGCAGAGGGCGGTGGTGAAGTCCCCCCGGTAGTCCAAAAAGGTGTTTTCCCATCGGGCGGATGAAATGCCTTTCAGGGCCTCCCTGGCGTTCTTCACCGCCATGACATTGGGGATCCGGCAGGGTTGGCCGCAGGCGGAGAACCAGGGCAGCTCCAGCATCTTGTCAATGGTGGCAGGGTCCAGGCGGATGGTGTTTCCCCGGGTCATATGGCTTCCCCCAATCCCCCCGCCACGGCAAGGAGCTTTTGGTAGCCCTCCTGGGTGGCCGCACCGTAAAGGGCCTGGGGCTCCCCGTCCTCCGCGCCGAAGTCCATGAGGACCAGGAGGTTGTCCGGGGCGTTCTGGTACAAAGTGATCTCCATTTCACTGCACCAGTCCAGGAGGGAGAAGGGAAGCCGGGTCAGCTCCCCCTTGACCTTAGCCGCCTCCGACGGGGTGAACCAGTAAAATTCCTCCGGGGAGCAGGGGGCCACGTGGGTAAAGGCCGCCTCATAGGCCAGGGCGGCGGCCAGAAATTCGCTTACCGCAGGGGCGCAGGGCTTCCACTCCGAGAAGTCCCTCTTGTAGGTGACGTAAACCGGCGGGTCGGGGAGGGACAGGTTCTTTTTCAGCACCCCCGCCTGGCAGACCCCCTGGTTCTCGTTGAGGAGGATGAGGGCGCCGGTCCTTTCCAGCCAGGTCCACTTTTGGTAATGCTCCGGCAGGATCCAGTCGTCCTGGCCCCACTGAAAGCAGGGGGTTTTTGCGGCAGTGCGGTAGAAGTCCTCCACCGCTGCCGGAAGGGCCCCGAACCGGGCCTTCATGGCGGCGATCTCCTCCTGGGAGCAGCCCACAGGCTCCGGGGAGCCGTAAAGGGGCAGGATGGTCTCCAGGTAACGCATGGGGGCACTTCCTTTCCGCCGGACATCGGGTCTATCGCTGTTCCGGCTTTTCCTCTTTGGGTCGGTACTGTTCCTCTCCGGTCTCGATCCAGAGGATGAAATCTGCAATCTCCGTGTCGCTCCAGCCCTTGGAGCGCAGGCCAAGGATCAAACGGGAACTTTCAGACAGGTTCATTTCTTCTCCTCCTGTCTCTTTTCTATTCCTTGCTTAAAAGCAGCTTATCACGACGAAGGGGTGAGCCGGCATAAAGGGCGGTTTTCAATCCCTGTCTGGATCGTCCACATCATTTTACCCGACGGTTTCCTGCCTTACCTCTGTGCGGCGCGCCGCCGGGCCAGACGCACCACCCGGGGGCGGTTGTACCGCTGAAGGATGGCCAGGGACAGATCGAAGATCGCTCCCGCCAGGGAGGTGACGAGGAACACCCAGAAGGCCCCAAAGGGGATGGCGGCCAGGAGGGGAAGGAAGCTCATCAGGATATTGGTCTCGTGGACCAGCTCGGACTGGCACATCACCTGGGCGATCTCCTCCCAGCTGTGCTTTTCGGGGGAGAACTCGTCGGGATAGAAGGTGGGCATCCGGTCTTTCCAGGACTTCACCCGCAGGAGGCGGTAGAGCTTATCCTCCCAGGGGCGGGGCTGATACCACCGCCGGGAGAGGTCGGCCCGGTTCCCCATCCACCGGTCAAAGGCTTTGCCCACCAGCAGCCGAGCCCCCAGGTGGTAGGCGGCGGTGCCAAAGGTGATGGCCAGGGGAAGGAGGGGGCTCCATCCTGCCAGGGAAAAGAGAAGGGTACACCCGGCGGAGAGGGCCAGGAAGAAAAGGGCGGCGTTTTGCACCAGCTTGGGCATCCGGTCACTTCCCCTTTCGGGCCAAAAGCTCCCGCTCCGCCTGGGGCAGGCGGAGGTAGGCGGGAACCAGCTCCCCGGCGTCCAGCGCTTCCCCGCGGATCCAGGCGGCCAAAGCCGCCGCCCCTACCGCCGCCGCCCGCTGATACCGCAGGTGGGGCGGGGCCAGACGAAGGTAGTCCCCGGCGCTCTTGGTTTCCATCAGCTTATTATAGCACAATTCCGCCCCGTCGCCAACCAGGAAAACCGGTTTTTTTATCCGCTCCAGTTTTTCCCCAAGCTCCCCGATGGAAACGGCGCAGTCCTCCTCCGCCCGGATGACCTCCCCCCCTTCCAGGGAAAAGAGCCCGGCATACAGCTGGCTGCACCGGGCGTCCATGACGGCGGCGGCGGTACCCTCAAAGCCGGCCAAATTCCGGGCCAGCCCCTCCAGGGTGGAGACCCCCACGCAGGGTTTTCCGGCGGCCATGGCCAGTCCCTTGGCGGCGGCGATGGCGATGCGAAGGCCGGTAAAGGACCCCGGCCCCCGGGTCACGGCAAAGAAATCCAGTTCCCCCGGCGCCGTCCCGCAGGTTTTCAGCAGCCCTTCCGCCATAGGCAGAAGGGTTTGGCTGTGGGTTTGGGGGATGTTGACAAAAAACTCCCCCAGGACCTTTTGGTCCTCCAGCAGGGCGCAGGAGGCCGCGGCGGCGGAGCCCTCCAAAACAAGGTATTTCATAGGAACCGTTCATCTCCTGTCACGGTAATGGTCCGCCGGTCCCCCTCCCCCATGGCGATGTCCACGGTGATATGGGGTTCCGGCAGGGCGGCTTCGATATTTTCGCTCCACTCCACCGCCAGGACGGCCCCGCCCTCCAGGTAGTCGAAAAAGCCGGTGGAGTACAGGTCCTCCAAAGAGGCGACCCGGAACATATCGAAGTGACAGAGGGGGGTGGGCCCGTCGTACTGGTGGACCAGGGCAAAGGTGGGGCTGGAGACCCAGGCGGTGCTTCCCAGGCCCTGGGCCAGGCCCGCGGTAAAGGTGGTCTTTCCGGCCCCCATCCCCCCCCGGTAGGCGATCAGGTCTCCAGGCCGCAGCAAGGCCGCCACGGTTCGGGCCGCGGCCTTGGTCTCCTCTGGGGAAGCTGTAGAAAAGATCATACGTGTTCTCCTTAATTGAAAGGGTCAAAATGCCCTGTGACGGGCTGGCCCTGCCCCTATCGCCGGCTTCGCGCCTGATGCCTGGCGCGGGGCGCAGGGTGTCCCCCAAACCGCTACGGCATGGTTCGGGGCGGCCGCCCGGCAATTTCCAGATCCTTGTGGTACCACTTGGTTCCGTTCCGGGCGTCAAACCGCCCTGCCACTTCCTCCGCCTGGCTGTGGAAAAATTCCGCCAGAGCTTTGACGTTGTAGACCCCGTCCTCCTGCCAGAGGGAAAACTCCTGGGGCAGTTCCAGCTTCACCGTCTCCATCCGCTTAGAAAGCTCCCGGAAGGTCAGCCACGCCCCCTTGGAAAAGTCGTATACCAAAAGCTGATCCCACATCCCCAAACTCCAAGCCAGGCGCTTCTCCGCCAGAGCCACCGCCCGGTCGTTGTCGGTGTGGGCCCAGCATTGCAGCACCGCCCCGACGTAGTCCAGGTTGGACCGGTCCTTATCCCCCTTGCGGTACAGGGCCTCCGCCGTAGGCGCAGCCTCCTTGTAGTCCCCCCGCCGGTAGGCGTCTTCCAGGTAGGCCAGCCACATCTTCTGGGGGGTGTCGGAGCAGAAGGAGATCCGCCCCTCCCTGAGAGGCCGTCCGTATTCGTCCGCCGCCTCCCGGTCCCCAGCCAGCAGGCTCATCCGCACCGCGTAGCTCCGCTCGCAGGCCCGGCAGTCGGAAATGGCGTCCCGCCCGGTTTTCCAGAATTTTTCAAAATACTGGTAGGCCCGGTCAAAATCCACCGGCACCAGGAATTGGAACATCTGCTGATAATAGGTCCGCAGCCCCAAGCCCCCGAACCGCTTCACCAGGGAGTGGTAATCCTCCATCAGCTTTTCCCACTGGGCCAGGGGGATCTGGGGCAGGCTGGCGATGGGGTCCACCCCCATCTGCATAATCATCAGGTACATCTCCTTGCCGTTGGCCCCCAAGACGTCGGGATGCTCCTCGAAGATGGCCTGGAACTCCGCCGCCACCGGCATACATTTGGGGGGATCGTCCCGGAAGATGGCCTCACAGGCGTAGTCGTACCGGAAAAAGAGCCGCCACCGGTGGTCCTCCTGCCGGTCCGCCTGGGCGATGGCCTCCCGCAGGGCTGCCATCCGGGGCGCGCCCCCAGGCAGCCGCTGGATCTCCTCGTTAAGAGCCGGGCCATTGTACCGCAGGGCTTTTCTCCTGGGCTTGTCGTTCCAGCTGTTGTCCTTAAAATCGTTCATCCCGCATCGTCCTTTCCTGTTTTAGTGAATGGTATGCTCCCATTGGCAGCCGCCCCACGGCTCCCCCGTTTTCCAAAACTCCGCTGCGGCCTCCCGCAGCAGATCCAGGTTCCGGGTGGCGTGCTTCTTGGGGGTAGGCCCGTTCCCGGTGAGGTTCAGCGGCTCCTCACTCTCCGGTTCCTCGGGGCTTATCAGCTCGTAGTAGTGTTCCACGTCCTTGACGATGTACACCGTCCCCCACCCCTCCCGGATGTCCATAACCAGGCTGTCCTCCCTCGTTTCGTTGTCCATCTGGGCAAAGGTTACCTGCCCGGCGGCGATCTGGGAGGCCAGCCGCTCCAGCACCGGTGGGGTCAGGGCGTCCCCCTGGCTGTAGGGGAGCCGTTCCCCCGCCGGGGTTTCCCTGGTGTACCGGACAAAGACAGAGAAAACAAACCTATCTTTACTCATATTGTAATGCAACCTTCCTTTTTCTGTTGGATGATCTCCCGGACCTCCTTCTCCCAGGGAAGGATGAGCCCCGCCGTCTCCGCCGGGACGTCCTCCAGCAGCTCCCAGGGCAGCTCCAGGACCTTTACCTTACAGGTCATCCCCCGCTGGTGGGCCAGCCGGACAAGGGCCAAGCCCCAGCTGTCCAGGATACAGGGATTATGCCGCCCCTGCCGCCGCAGGACCCCGATGCGCCGCTGGAGGTACTTGTCGAAGGCTTTTTGGTCCCCATAGGCGATGGCCCACTTGCACTGGTCCACCTCATCATCCAGCCGCCGGTCCTCGGGGTCGGGAGGAAGGGCCCGCTGGGCCTCCTCATATCTCCCCAGGACCAGCAGTCCCTCAATAGTGTCTTCTCCGGTCATGGCCAGGGTCAGCTCCCGGTGGTTTGCCAGGATGCCGTCCTTGGAGTAGTTGATATTCAGCTTTTGGAAGTCGTAGTGGTCGAGCCACTTCCCCTGGTAGTAGGGGAAGCCTGCCCGGCGGAGGTCATAGCACAGGGCCCCGGCCCTGGCGGCCAGGTAGTAGCTCTTCTGGGCTTGGGGGGCGTTTTGATCCAGGGCAAGGAAGGCATCCCCTTCGCTGGAATAGCGGTGGTGGAGGTCGCGGCACTTGCCGATCAAGTGGAGGTAGTCATTTCCCCGAACTGCCTCCCCCAGGCGTTCGACGGCAAGGTCTCGGAACTCGTCGATCCACTTTTCCCGGTAGGTCCGGGTATCCTGGTAAAATTCGTCCAGCAGTTTGGTAGTGTACAGCATAGGGCACCTCCGTTTTTCTGCCTTTCATCTTAGCATAAAATCCCAGGAAAATCCAGCCCCTTTTACTGCTGTACCGGGACCCAGGATGTGCCTGGAGCCGCAAGTGGGCTAGCCGCCCACAGGCACCCCCTCCCCGGCGCTCCGCGGCTAAGGGTTTGCAGAGCATTTTGAGGTCACAAGGAGGCTGTCCCATGTAGCATTCTTTTTTGCACATCCTTCCTCACCCTGGGAACGAGGGACGAATGAAAACACCAATGGTCTGCTTCGTCAGTATGTCCCCAAGCACACCTACAAGGTCCCCTTCTCCGAAGCCCTGCTTGAATGTTTTACCCATAAGCTAAATCACAGACCTCGCAAATGCCTTTCCTGGAAATCTCCCTTTGAAGTTTTCTTCCATATTTCTTTGCACTTGACTTGACAATTCCCAGCGACAGAAAGGGACCCCCCGCCGGGTAGGCGAAACGCCGTTGAGCCATCAATAACAGCCAAGCCCCAGAATGAAAACCCGGAGAGGGGACGCCCAAAGGGCCACTACCTATAAAAAGGCAGTGCGTTTTCAATCAGGCGCAGAACCCAGGGGCACCGCAAAATCGCCCCCCGCAACCTGGCAAGGGGCGATTTCCACCTTCCGCCTTTTACTAGCTACGACTCCAGGCACAACCTACGCCCCGGCACAACCGTTAGCCGCAGAGCGGCGGGGAGGGTGTGCGTGTGGGCGCTAGCCCACCGCCGGGGAGGGTGTGCGTGTGGGCGCTAGCCCGCTAAAATTTTTTGTACCCCCTTTCCCCTTTTGGCTTAAATATGGTATGATAGGAACCAGTACATTTCTTCCTGGGCGTATCACCCAGAAAGAACAACTGCCGACGTGCCAGAACAAAGGAGGTTTTTCCCATGATGACTGACATCGAAATCGCCAAGTCCGCTTCCCCCCTCCATATCCGAGAGGTAGCCGCAGGGCTGGGTATCCCCGAAGATGCCTTGGAATACTATGGCAAGTATAAGGCCAAGCTGGAAGAGGGCTTCATCCGGCAGATGGAGAACCGCCCCAACGGTAAACTGGTCCTGGTCACCGCCATCTCCCCTACCCCCATGGGAGAGGGAAAGACCACCACCACCGTGGGCCTGGGGGAGGCCATGCCCTTGGTGGGACAGAAGGCCATCATCGCCCTGCGTGAGCCCAGCCTGGGCCCCGTCTTTGGTATCAAGGGCGGCGCCGCAGGGGGCGGATATGCCCAGGTGCTGCCTATGGAGGACATCAACCTCCATTTCACCGGGGATATGCACGCCATCACCGCCGCCAACAATCTTCTCTGTGCGGTACTGGACAATTCCCTCCAGCAGGGAAATCCCCTGAAGATCGACACCCGGCGGATCCTCTTTAAGCGCTGCATGGATATGAACGACCGGGCCCTGCGGAACATCATCGTGGGCCTGGGGGGCCGGGTCAACGGCGTTCCCCGGGAGGATGGATTCCAGATCACCGTAGCCAGCGAGATTATGGCCATCTTCTGCCTGGCCAGCGATATGGAGGACCTGAAGCGCCGCCTGGGGAACATCCTGGTGGCCTACGACACCGAGGGCGGACCGGTCTACGCCAAGGATCTCCGGTGCGTGGGGGCAATGGCCGCCCTTCTCCGGGATGCCTTTAAGCCCAATCTGGTCCAGACCCTTACAGGCACCCCCTGCCTGATGCACGGCGGACCCTTCGCCAACATCGCCCATGGCTGCAATTCCATCCGGGCTACCCGGCTGGCGCTGAAGCTGGCGGACATCACCATCACCGAAGCAGGGTTTGGCTCCGACCTGGGGGCGGAAAAGTTCCTGGACATCAAGTGCCCCACTGCCGGCATTGCCCCCAGCTGCATTGTGCTGGTGGCCACTGTTCGGGCTTTGAAGTACAACGGCGGCGTCCCCAAGGACAAGGTGACAGAGCCTAACAAGGCGGCTTTGGAGAAGGGCATTGTCAACCTGGCGGCCCATCTTGCCAATATGCAGAAGTACGGTGTTCCTGTGGTGGTGGCCATCAACCGCTTCCCCCAGGACACAGTGGAGGAGCTGGACTACATCGCCGCTTACTGCCGGGAGCAGGGGGCGGAGTTTGCCCTTTCCGAGGTCTTCTCCAAGGGCGCCGAGGGCGGCGTGGAGCTGGCCAAGAAGGTGGTGGAAGCGGTTGGGAAGCCCGGGGAGTTCCGCTCCATCGTAGCCGGGTGCAGTTCCATCCAAGAGCGGCTGGAGACCATCGCCAAGGAGATTTACGGGGCTCGGGAGGTACACTACACCCCGGCGGCGCAGAAGGCGCTGCGGGACATTTTGGCGTTGGATGCAGCCATGGATGAGAAGCCGGTTTGTGTTGCCAAGACGCAATACTCCCTCTCTGACGATCCTGCCAAGCTGGGGCGGCCCACCGATTTCGCCATTACGGTGCGGGATATTCGGTTATCCAACGGGGCGGGGTTTGTGGTTGCGCTGACAGGGGATATTATGACGATGCCGGGGCTGCCCAAGGCGCCGGCGGCACAGGGGATTGATGTAGACGAGAAGGGAGATATTTGGGGGCTGTTTTGAGGGGAGCTTGTATCAATCGACAGGTTTTATCCCTTCGGTTATAAATACAGCTTCTAAAAGTTTCGCTCAAGCCTTTGGATTCCATCCTGGGGAATGGCAGCGGTAGATGGCTCAACGGCGTTTGCCCTTCCGGCGGACCTCCTTTCTGCCGCGGCAGAAAGGAGGCAAAGAGCGCCCAGGGGCTTTGCCCCTGGACCCCTGGAGAACGGCCAAAGGACTCCGGCCTATGGTTTACAATCCAACCCGCCGCCCTGTTTGTCTTGGGCTGTGCGGTCCCCGTCCGTCTCTGCTGAACGGTTTCTGGTCCGTCCCCTAGGGATGGGCTCCGGCGGCGGTGGTAACAATGGCAACTTGGCTTGCTACGTCCACCTAAGTCCGTCCGGGCGTTTCCGCTTTTTTCAGCTTCCGACTCCAGGCACAACCCAGGTTCCAGCACAACCGTTAGGCGCGGAGCGCCGGGGAGGGGGTGCCTGCGGGCGCTAGCCCGCCGCTCAGTTGGCCGTATTTGGTGTTCCCCACTGCGGTGGGGAACCAGCCCTTCGGGCTAGAGCCGCTTCGCGGCTGTTGTAGCTTATGACTCCAGGCACAACCTACGCCCCGGCACAACCGTTAGGTACGGAGTGCCGGGGAGGGTCTGCCTGCGGGTGCTAACCCGCCGCCGGGGAGGGGATAGTGGTTAGATCCAAACGTGTCCACTTTGCCAAGAATATCCTCAGTTCCCCTAGGATCGCCTCAATTCCTCCCTCTCTGCTGCTTTCAACATTCAGCGGCATCAACGGATCATGCAGCGACATCCGTAGCAAAAACCATCCCTGCGCCCCGGGAACCGATACCCGAACCCCCTCGCAGTTGTCCGGCGCGATCTCCCATCCTGCCTGCTCCCCAGCGTAAGTCTCCAGCGCCGCCAGTACCTCCTGCCCGTAGCCCCGGAAATCCTCCCTGGTAATCTTCAGCCGGTATTCCTTCGCCTCCAAGGGCTCTTTCAGATCCCGCAGGAGATCCCCCAGGGTCCTCCCTTCCCGGCGCAGCCTGGCCGCCTGAATGACGATCTTTACCGCCGCATAAGCGCCGTCGTCCAGGAAGTAGTTCTCCCGCATGGCGGTATGCCCACTGGTCTCCATAGCCACCAGACAAGGGGTCCCCTCGCGGTTCAGGCGGATGCCCTCGTTGATGACGTTCTTGTACCCCCGCTTAAACCGCCGGTGGATCAGCCCCAGCCTGCCGGTGAGAAATTCCGCCAGCTCGGCGGAGGTCACCGAGTCGGTGACGATGGCAGAGCCAGGGGCCTCTTCGGCGGCAATGGCCCCCATAAGCCCGATGAGGCGGTTCCGGCAGAGTTCCTGCCCGTCCCGGTCCACCGCCCCTGCGCGGTCCACGTCGGTGTCGAAGATGAGACCCAGGTCGCAGCCGCCGTCCAGAACTGCCTTTTGAATGGCCGCCATAGCGGCCGGATCCTCCGGGTTGGGAACGTGGTTGGGGAACCTCCCGTCCGGCTCCAGAAAGACGCTGGCGGAGGTATCCGCCCCCAGGGGCTCCAGCACGTCCCGGGCGAAAAAGCCACCTGCGCCGTTCCCGGCATCTACAGCGATCCGGAAGCCCTCCAGGGGCTTTTCCCCGGCGCCAAGGCTTCCCAGGATGATCCCCCGAAGGTGGGCGGCGTAGGCTCCCATCAGGTCGGCGCGCTCCGCCTGGGGGCAGTCCCCCGGAAGGGTCTCCCCTTGTGGGATCGTTTCGGCCAGGGCCAGGATCTCCCGGATGTCCCCGGATTCCAGCCCGCCGTCCCGGGTAAAGAATTTCAGTCCGTTGCGGTTCCAGGGAAGATGGCTGGCGGTTACCATCACCGCCCCATCCCAGCCAAAGCCGGGAAGAACGGTGGACATAAACATGGCGGGGGTGCTGGCCATGGCGCAGTCCCGGCAGGAGGCCCCTTCCAGGAGGACGCCCTCTGCCGCCTTGGCGGCAAGCTCCGGCCCGGAGAGCCGGGAATCCCGCCCCACGCCAACGGTAAGTTTCCCAGGGGCCTTTCCCTTTTTCTTCCCCAGCCAGCGGGTAAAGGCCCGGGTGATAACCCCTGCCTTTTCCGGGGAAAGGGTTATCGCCTCCCCGGGGACGCCGGCAAGGGCCACCCCTCGAACATCGCTGCCGTTTTGCAGCTTGGCATAATCATTCATGGTGTCTGTCCTCCCCATCGCTTTTTTACTAGTATAATGCAATCCTGCGAACAAATCAACTGGCGGGTCTTTGTTTCCGGTCCCCTTTGCGTCCCGTCTACAGCTCCACCACTCTGGCCCCCAGCAGCTCTGCCTCCTCCCGGTGATGCACCGCCGCAATGATCGCCCCTTGGGGAAAATGGTCCAGCAAAAACTCCGCCGCACGCCTGCGGTTCTCCTGGTCCAGCCCGGTGAAGGGCTCGTCTAAAATTGCCAGGCTGCTCCCCAGGGCCGCCGCCCTGGCGATGGCCACACGCCGGGCCATCCCTCCGCTGAGAGCCCCAGGCAAGCAGTTCCACTCCCCCTCCAGTCCCAAGGCGGCAAGAAACCCCAGCAGCTCTCCCCGGCTCCGCCCCGGGGCCGCCAGGGTCAGGTTTTCCAGAAGGGTCATCCCCGGGATCAGGCGGTTTTCCTGAAAGACCATGGAGACCCCCTCCGGGGGGATGCCGGCGACAATTCCCGCCTCCGGCTTCTCCAGGCCAGCCATCAGCCGCAGCAGAGTCGATTTCCCCCGGCCCGAAGGCCCCATTAGGGCCACCCGCTCCCCGGGATCCACCGACAGGGAAAAGTCCCGGAAAAGAGGTTTGCCGGGGTAGGAAAAAGCAACTTGGGAAAGCCTCATCTGTTCCCCTCCTTTCTGGGGGCAAGGCCGCCCAGGAGGAGGAGCATCCCCTTCTCCAGGGCCATGGACAACAGGATGATGTACCCCGTCCAGGCGAAAAGGTCCGGCATCTCCACGTAAGCCTTTGCGTTGTACAGCTCCAAGCCGATGGAGCCCGGGGCGATGGCGATGACCTCCCCGGCGATCCCCGCCTTCCAGGCGAAGCCCAGCCCCACCCGCAGGGCGGAAAGGAGGTGGGGCTCCACCGCCGGAAGGTAGACCGCCCGCACCCGGGCCCAGGGGGAAAAGCGGTAGACCCTGGCTACCTCCAAAAGCTGGCGGTCCGCCCCGGCGATGCCCTGGCGGACGTTCTGCCAGGCGAGCGGCAGCACCATCAGAAAAGCGATAAAGACCGAAAGCTTCCCCGCCTTCAGCCATACCAGGGCCAAGATGACAAAGGATGCCACCGGGGTGGACTTTACCGCCGCCATGGCCGGGGCCAGAAAGTCCCCCGCCGGAGGGAACAGGCTGGAGACCACCGCCAGGAGGGTCCCCACCCCCACCCCCAGGAGAAAGCCCAGAAGGATCCGTCCCAGGGAGTGGAAACAGCTCTGCCAGAAAAGCGCCTCTCCCAGAAGGGAGAGCATCCGCCCCAGCACCGGCAGGGGGGCTGGAAGAAGCAGCTCCTCCCCCACCAGGAGGGCGGCGGCCTGCCAGAGCGCCAGCCAGAGACAGGGGATCCAGACCCGGCGGAGGGGCGTCGAAACAGGGGCCATGGCGGGGCCTCCTTTCTTTTTGGGATTTTGAGAAAAAAGGGTTGACATCCTCTCTTCTGTGTGGTATATTTCTATCATAAGGTGCGAAATTCACCACATTACGAGGAGGTCTTTTTGATGAAACGAAAGTTCAACGCGCTGGGACTGCTGTCCCTTCTGGCACTCATCGCTCCTATGGGGTGGCTCACCGGGGAACCCGGGTGGTACGGCTTTTGTGGCTTTGCCTACTACCTCCGCTACTTTGCCGTTCAGCCCGACGAATTATTCCGGGAGAATTTCCGGCGGGCCGCCACCTTCGCTTTCCTTGGGGAGATGGTCTCCCTGGTGCCCCTGGTGTTCCTCTGCCTCCGGCTTTACGGCCCCGCCCAGGCGGCGGCCACAGCCTTTTCCCTCAGCTTTGCGGTCTCGGTCTTTGCCTTTACCGGAGCCCTTCAGGCCCTGGAGTGGCGGGAGCGGAAGGGGGCAGGGGAATGATCCGCAACCGTATCCGGGAGTACCGTGCCAGGGAGGGGATGAACCAGGAGGAACTGGCAAAGCTGGTGGGGGTCCGGCGGGAAACCATCGGCAATCTGGAAAAGGGGCGGTACAATCCCTCCCTGGTTCTGGCCTGGAACATCGCCAAGGTGTTCGGGGTCCCCATCGAGGAGGTCTTTACCGTGGAGGAGGACCAATAGGCCCTGGGAAGATCAATACCGCCTTCTCAAGCCGCTTTTTATCCCAGGTAGTACAACCCTTCGTCGGGGAGGGTGCCGCCCACCGCCTTGGGGTCTGCGTCGCAGAGGACCTTGAGGAAGCCGGAGGCGGTCTTTTTCATCTCCTCCCCGGAGAGAAAGGTGATGGCGCAGTGGGGCAGGGCCGCCTTAGCCACCGGCTCCTTGGGGAGGATGCCCTCCCGGACCACAAGGGCAGCGGCGGCATCCAGGTTGGCGGGATCGGTGACAAAGGCCACTGACGCCTCGTACTCCGCCAGGAAAGCGGCGGCAGCGGCGGCGTTCTCCTCCAGGAAGGACCTTTGGGCGATGATGCAGCCCATGGTCAGCTGGCTGGCCCCCTGGGCGGCCTTGTCCCACTCCTGGGTCAGGTCCAGGGCCACCCGCAGCTTGTCGTTTTGGGCCAGGGCGGTGGTGACAAAGGGCTGGGGCAGCAGGGCCACATCGGCCTGCCCCTGGGAGAGGAGCGCGGCAAGCTCGGCGTGTTCTGTTTTGTACTCCACCGTCACCTGACCGGCAAGGCCGTTCTGCTCCAGGACGTAATTCAGCGCAAACTCCGGAGTGGATCCCTTGCCGGTAGAATAGACGGTCCGTCCCGCCAGGTCGCCGATGGACTGGATGGTATCCCCGGCCTCTACAACATAGAGGACCCCCAGGGTATTCAAGGCCATCAGCTGAATCTTGCCCTGGGTCTTGTTGTAAAGGGTGGCGGCCAGGTTGGTGGGCACAGCGGCGATGTCAAACTCCCCCTGGATGATGCTCCCCACGATCTCATCAGGGGAGCCTGCCAAAGTAAATTGGTAGTCGTTGGCGGTGACTCCGTTGGCGGCGTCGTCCATCAGCTTCACCATTCCCATTGCGGTGGGGCCTTTCAGGGCGGCTACCCGCAGGGTCTTGCCCGTCTTTTCCGGGGCGCCGGAGGAGACGGTCTCGGACTGGGAGGGGCTTTCCGCCGGAGGGGCGGAGGGCGGCGCGGGGGATTCGGGGGCAGACGGGGGGACACTGGCGGCAGGGGTTCCGGCGCAGGCGGTAAGGGTAAGGATCAAAGCCAGGGCAAGGATTAGGGAAGCAAACGATTTCATTTCCATCAATCTCCTTCTAAGGTATCTTCGATGAGAAAAATCCGGCGGCCCTCCCGCCGGATACGGCCCTCCGCCTCCAGGCTGTCCAGGGCGCGGTAAAGGGAGGCGCGGCCGATATTCAGGGCATTGGCCAGGCGGCTGTAGCCCCCGGCAATCTCGGCCACCCCATCCTGGTGGATGGTCAGAAGGTGTCCCAGGACGGTCTCCCGGACCGAGGGGGCGGTGAAGCTGTCGATCTTCCGGTTCAGGAAGCGGACCCGCTGGGAGAGGAAGGTGATATAGGCCACTGCGGTTTGGGGATAGGTTTCAAAGAGGGACACAAGCCAATGGTCCGGAAGAAAAACCAAGGTGGAGGGGGTTTGGGCCCGAATGGTGGTGACGTAATTCTCTGTGGGGGGGAAGAGGGCGGCGGCGCCGAAACAGTGGCCGGGGTCCAAAGTTTTCAGCAGGAGGTCCTGGCCTTTCAGGACGGCAAGGCGGCCTTCCAGGACGATGCCCATTGCTTTCCGGAATCGTGTGGGGCTATAGATCACTTCGCCGGGGGAGCAGGATTCGGCGGAAAGGTTTTTTGTAAGGGCGGGGAGGGTTTCCGGGGGGACGGGGCGAAAGAGGAAGCATTGGGACAGGAGGTTTTGGTGAGGAGGAGAGAGGGGCATAGGCAAGGGGACTCCTTTCTGTCTCATTTGGGACGTTTTTTATTGTAACGGATAGAAGGGCGGATGTCAAGAGGCACACCCTCCCCGGCGGCGGCATCCACAAAAACCGAAAAAATTTTCCCATGCAACAATTCCCAGAAAAAACGACACTTATGGGGTGAAAGTCATTTTTGAAAGGAGTTGTTCCCCTATGAAAACACCCATCGTCTTAGCTTTGGCCCTGACGCTGGCTCTGGTTCTGGCCGGGTGTGCGCCGGCGGAGTCCACCGTCCACCTCCAGCAGGAGCGGGACAGCGACACCATCACCGTCACCGGACGGGTGGGCCTTGAGGTCACCCCGGACGTCGCCCAGGTGTCCATCGGCGTCTCTTCCCAGGCCGCCACCCCTGGCGACGCACGGCTGCAAAATTCCACCGCCATCAACGCCACTCTGGCCGCCCTGGCGGAGCTGGGCATCGGGGAGAAGGACATCCAGACCTCGAATATGAACCTGTGGAACCGCTACGATAACAACGGCAACATCATCGGCTACCGGATGAGTACCGACCTTACCATCTATGTCCGGGAGATCGAAAAGGCCGGCGAGGTGGTGGACGCCGCCATCGAGGCAGGCTCCAACCAGCTGAATGGCGTGGAGTATCTGGTGAGCAACCGGGACGAGATCTACAACCAGGCCCTTATTGACGCCATCGAAACTGCCCGCCAAAAGGCGGAGGCCCTGGCGACAGCCTCCGGCAAGATCCTGGGGGAGGTCCAGCAGGTGGACGAGACCAGCCGGGCAGTGGCCACCGTCCGGGAGTTCGTCAACGCTGACACCGGCGGCGGGGACGCCATGAACGACCGCGCCAAGACCACCATCCGCCCCGGCAGCACCCAGATTGACGCCGAGGTCAAGGTGGTGTTCCGGGCCGAGTAACCTCCCCAAGGGATCTGCAAAAAAAGAGAGGATGGCTTTCCATCCTCTCTTTTTTTTGCAGAGTTGGTCACTGTTCGCTGCTTGCGCGCAGGGCCCGGGCGATCTCCTCCCGGTGGACCTTCTGCCGCTTGATGACCTTCTGGCGGCTGAACTCCTCCCGGTCCTTTTCCTCCAGGGCGTCGGTGATGAACTTGCTGGAATACTCGAAGCCGGGAATGATGATGTTCTTGAGGGCATTGGCCCGGCTCTGGGTCTTTTTGATGGCATTGGCCAGGCGGTAAATGCTGTTCTCCACCTCCGCCAGCTGGGCAGTCATCAGCTTGACCCGGTGGAAGCAGAGGTAGGCGTTGTCCAGCTGGGAGTTGGTGCCGTAAAGGCCGTAGGTCACTTCCGGATCCTGGGGGGCGTCCAAACGGACGGTGGGCAGCTCGGTGCCCATAACGCTGCGGTACTGGATCTCCAGGCCGTTTTCGATGGGAATGCCGTTTGCGATCCCCTCGATGACCCCCAGGGTGATGTTGGCCCGCTGAAGGGCGATGTACGCCTTGGCGTAGGTGGAACTGATCTGCCCGCGAAGCTTTTTGGCGCTGTCGATCATGGTCATCAGTTCCCGGATGAGGATGTTCCGCTTCCGGTCCAGCAGGTCAAAGCCCATCCGGGCCAGCTGGAGGGATTTTTTGACGTTCATTAGGTTTCCCTTGGTTGGGGAGATGTTCTCGGTCCTCATCGTCCTTCGCCTCCTTTAGCCCTTAAACATTTTTGCCTTTTCGGGGTCGTAGTGCTTTTCCAGCATCTCCTTATCCACCCGGTCCAGCTCCTCAATGGGCAGCATGGAAAGGAGGCTCCAGCCCAGGTCCAGGGTCTGGTCGATGGTGCGGTTCTCGTCCTCCCCCTGGCCAAGGAAGTGTTCCTCGAACTTGCGGCCAAAGAGGAGATACTCCTTGTCGATGGGGGAAAGCTCCTCCTCGCCGATGACCGAAGCCAGGCTTCGGGCGTCCTGCACCTTGGCGTAGCAGGCGAAGAGCTGGTTGCTGACAGCACTGTGGTCGTCCCGGGTGTAGCCTTCGCCGATGCCGTCCTTCATCAGACGGGAAAGGCTGGGCAGCACCGAAATGGGGGGATAGATGCCCATAAGATCCAGGCCGCGGTCCAGAACAATCTGCCCCTCGGTGATGTAGCCGGTAAGGTCCGGCACCGGATGGGTGATGTCGTCGTTGGGCATGGTGAGAATGGGGATCTGGGTCACCGAGCCATTGTGGCCGTTGATCACTCCGGCCCGTTCGTAAAGGGAGGCCAGCTCGGAGTAGAGGTAGCCGGGGTAGCCCTTACGGCCGGGGATCTCTCCCTTGGAGGAGGAGAACTCCCGGAGGGCTTCGGCGTAGGAGGTCATGTCGGTTAGGATGACCAGGACGTGCATATCCTGTTCAAAGGCCAGGTACTCCGCCACCGTCAGAGCGCACCGGGGGGTGAGGATCCTTTCGATGATGGGGTCGTTACTGAGGTTGAGGAACATGACCACGTTCTTCATAACGCCGTTCTTCTCAAAGGAGGAACGGAAGTAGTCGGCCACGTCGTTTTTGACGCCCATGGCGGCAAAGACCACGCAGAACTTGGAGTCGGGATCCTCCTCCCCGTTTTTGGTGATCTTGGCCTGACTGACGATCTGCACCGCCAGCTTGTTGTGGTTCATCCCCGAGCCGGAGAAGATGGGAAGCTTCTGGCCGCGGATCAGGGTCACCAGGGCGTCGATGGAAGAGATGCCGGTGCGGATGTAGTTCCGGGGATAGGTCCGGGAGACGGGGTTGATGGGCTGGCCGTTGATGTCCCGGTGTACCTCGGCGAAAACCTCCCCCAGGCCGTCGATGGGCTTGCCGCTGCCGCTGAAAACGCGGCCCAGCACCTCGGGGGAAAGGGCCATCTCCATAGGGTGGCCCAGGAGCCTGGTCCTGGTGTTGGTCAGGGAGAGGCCGGTGGTGCCCTCAAAGACCTGGATCACCGCCTTGTCCCCCTCCAGGCTGACGATACGCCCGTCCCGGGTGGTGCCGTCCTCCAGCTCCAGGGTGACCATCTCCTCAAAGCTGGCATCCTGAACATGGTCCAGCACCACCAGAGGGCCGTTGATCTCCTTAAGTCCTACAAATTGGATGCTCATTCTTTTGGCCCTCCTTTCTCAGTTCTGGCCGGCGGGATCGGCCGGGGCATCCTGGTCCTCGGCCCCCTCGGGGATGTACACCTTGGCCAGGTTCAGCTCGATCTCCCGCTTGTACTCGTCGAACATCTCCAGCTTGTCGTTGGGGATGTCGTACTTCATCTTGATAAGCAGGTCAAAGAGGCCGGTTTCCAAAACAGAGCTGATGGGTGCGCCCCGGCTCACCAGTTCCTTGGCCTTGTCGTAAAGGTATAGGGTAACGTCCATCATCCGAAGCTGCTTTTCCATGGGGACGTAGGTATCGTCCTTGTGGTAGGCGTTCTGCTGGAGGAATCCCACCCGGATGACCCGGCAGATCTCGATGACCAGCTTCTGGTCGTCGGGGAGAACATCAGAGCCGATAAGCTTTACGATCTCCATAAGCTTTTCCTCCTCGTGGAGGAGGCTCACCAGGCGCTGGCGCTTCCGGGCGAAGGTGGGTTCCACGTTTTCCCGGTACCAGCCCCGCAGGTCGTCCAGGTATTCGCTATAGCTGTTAATCCAGTTGATGGCAGGGTAGTGCCGGGCGTAGGCCAGGGACTTATCCAAGGCCCAGAAGCAGCGGACAAACCGCTTGGTGTTCTGGGTCACCGGTTCGGAGAAGTCGGAGCCCTGGGGGCTGACGGCGCCGATGATGGTCACCGAGCCCTCCGCCCCGCAAAGGGTGTTCATGTACCCGGCCCGCTCGTAGAAGCCGGAAAGGCGGCTGGGCAGGTAGGCGGGGAAGCCCTCCTCGGCGGGCATTTCCTCCAGGCGGCCGGAGATCTCACGAAGGGCCTCGGCCCACCGGGAGGTGGAGTCGGCCATGATGGCCACGTGGTAGCCCATATCCCGGTAATACTCGGCCAAAGTGATGCCGGTGTAGATGGATGCCTCACGGGCAGCCACAGGCATATTGGAGGTGTTGGCGATCAGGACGGTCCGGTCTGTCAGAGCCTTGCCGGACTTGGGGTCGATAAGGTGACTGAACTCCTCCAGAACCTGGGTCATCTCGTTGCCGCGCTCCCCGCAGCCGATGTAAACGATAATGTCGGCGTCACACCACTTAGCCAGCTGGTGCTGGGTCATGGTTTTGCCGGTGCCGAAGCCCCCTGGCACGGCGGCGGTGCCGCCCTTGGCGATGGGGAAAAGGGTGTCGATGACCCGCTGTCCGGTGATAAGGGGCCGGGTAATGGGCAGCCGCTGGGCCACAGGACGGGGGGTCCGGATGGGCCACTTCTGGGTAAGGGAGAGGGTCTGTTCCTTCCCTTCCCCGTCGGTGAACTTCACCAGGGGGGCGTCGATGTTGTACTTTCCGTTGGGGGCGCACCAGGTCACGGTGCCGGAAACCTCCGGGTGGACCAGGGCCTTATGGGTGATAAGGCTGGTCTCGGGGCAGGAAGCGAAGGGCTGTCCGCCCTTCAGGACGTCCCCGGGCTTCACCAGGAGGGTGACGTCCCAAAGCTTTTCCTTATCCAGGGCGGAGACGTCTCCGCCCTCGGCGATAAAGGCGCCGGAGAGGGCCTCCATCTCGGCCAGGGGGCGCTGGATGCCGTCAAAGATATTGGAGAGGATGCCGGGGGCCAAGGTGGCGCAGATGGGGGAGCCGGTAGGCTCCACAGGCTCACCGGGCCGCAGGCCGGTGGTGCTTTCATACACCTGGATGGTGGTAATGCTGTCGCTGATGGAGATAACCTCCCCCACCAGCCGCTTTTTCCCCACCAGGACCATCTCCTGCATAGAGAAGTCCTTGGAGTCGCGAACGGTCACAACAGGACCGTTGATGGAAAAGATAACGTTTTGATTCACGATTCACCGCCGTTTCCCCGCACAGACAAAGCCCGCGCGGAATAAATGATTGGTGTAGTTAAAGGAGATCATCCCTAAACTTTACATAGCTCGATTGCGGCCTTCTGCTTATCCCAGCACATCAGGTAATCGTCAGCCCGGAATGGGAGTAGAACCATGGCTTCTGATCCTCCAGCCGGCTGTCCAGCGTCTCGTCCAAAAACAAACCGGATGATTGGTTCATTACCTTGATTCCACCCAGACGAATCGCTTCGTCCGCCAGGATCCGCACGTTCTTCCCAAAATATTCCCCAAGCTTCGCCGCCAAATGATAATCCTCCCGGCGCAGCATGACAATGGTCCCCTCCATGGGGCACCGTGTCCCTAACTCCTTGGCGATCTCTTTCATCAGGTCTACATACGCCGGAGTCTTGGTAAAATCCAACAGCCGCCTCTTCACCTGGTCAAATACCGTCCGGGTAATCTCCTCCCGGCGAAGCAGCAGGTCCTGCCGCTCCTTGCTCTCCTTTTGGGAAACGCTCCGGGTGGCAGTGGTGTGGATCTCGGTGATCTCGTCCTGGATCCGGCTGTAAAGCTCCTGTAAAACATCGGCCTCCGCCTTCTTCATGGCGGTGTCCTTGAACTCCTTGGCCTCGTCCCGCAGCTTCTGGGCCTCCGCCTCCGCCTGGTCCAGAACCGACTTCTGGATCATCTCAAACCGTTCCTCAATGGTTGCCATTTCTTCACGCCCTTTCTATCTGGAATCGGGGCTTTGGGTCAAATGGAGATGCCCACCGCTTCTTTGACATACTGCGTAATGGCGTCGGAAAGCTGCCCTGCCCCGTGGCGGTCCGTGACCTCTACGATCAGGGGGCGCTTGCGGTTCAGCTTTAGCTCGTACACCAGCTCCGGGCAGAGGTTGATGAGCCGGTTGGTCATCAGCACCACCCCGATCTCTGGGTCATCCATCACCCGGAGAAGCTCCTTCTGGACCTCCTCCGCCTCGTGCAGGACCACCCCTTCGATCCCTGCCAGGCGCATCCCCATCTTGGTGTCGATATTGTCGCTGAGGAGATAGAATTTCATGGCTGTTCCTCCTCTTGGCGCTTTCGCTTACAGATTGTTGATGATAAGAATGGAGATCAGCAGGCCGTACAGAGCCACGCCTTCGCCCAGGGCCACAAAGATCAGCGCCTTACCAAAGGCCTTGGGATCCTCGGAGAAGGCCCCGATGGCGGCGGGAGCGGCGGCGGCCACGGCGATACCGGCGCCGATGCAGGAGAGACCGGTCACCAGGGCGGCGGCCAGGAAGCCCAGGCCGTGACCGATGGTCATGCCCGCCTCGGCGGCAGCGGCAGACGTCCCCTCGGCCAGGGTGATGAACCCGCCCATGGGCAGGATGACCATAAGGGCCGCTACGCCAAAGAAAGCGCAGAGGTTGAAGATTACAGCGTGCTTGGCCTTCTGGCCGGTGGTCACGCCCTTGTAGATGGGCACCAGGGGCATCATCAGCATCAGGACAGCAGCCAGAGGAAGCAGAAAGAATGTCGCGTTCATATTCGGATACCTCCAAAAACTATTTTTAAGTTGCCCTAGGAACGGCCGTTATGCAGCCTCCTGGACAGAATAATCCACCTCGGCGGGGAGGAAAGGCCGGCCCTCGCCGTCAAAGAAGCGGCTGAAGACCTCGTAGAACTCCAGACGCAGCACCTGGATGCCTACAATCAGGCCCTCCATGGCGGCCACAAAGATGTTGCCCACAATGATGACGATCACGGAGCCTGCCCCTCCCACCATGTTGGAAAGGGTGAAGACCACCACCATCATACCGGCGTGGACCAGGACAAAGGCCCCTACTCGAAGGAAGGACATGGTGTTGGTTACAAAGCTGAGGAGGACCTCGAACATCTCAAAGAAGTTCTCCACCACAAAGCCGCCCACCCCTTCGGGGAACAACTCCTTCTCCCCCCGGCAGATCTTGCCCAGGGGTTCTTTGGCAAACATCAGGAGCAGGGGAACTACAAAGAAGGGAACGATGTACAGCGGGGTGAGAACGTTGATCCCCAGCGCCATCGTAGCCACTACGGCGAACAGCACCGCCAGGTAAAAGACCAGGCCGGCCAGGCCGTTGTTGGAGAAGAAGACCCGTTCCCAATCCTTTCGGCGCAGCCCCAGCAGGATATTGAAGCCGATGGATATGATGATGATAACGGCGCCCACGCCTACCGCTGCCAGCAGCAGGAAGTTGGTGTAGCTGCCTTCCATCACCTGGATCAGGTGGGGCCGTCCGAACAGGGCCTGATGGACGGGGATCAGCAGTTCTTCAAAGCCGAACACCGAGCCGTACAGGAAGCCGAACACCATGGAGGAAAGGCCGATCCGGGACATGATGCCGCCAATGGCCATCCCCTTCTTTTTGTACAGGAAAAGGCCCAGCAGGGAGACCATAAGCCCCTGGCCCAGGTCGCCGAACATGATGCCGAAAAGCAGGATATAGGAAAAGGCCACGTAGGGGGTAGGATCCAGGTCCTGATAGGAGGGAAGCCCGTACATATCCACGAACATTTCAAAGGGCTTCACAAAGGCCAGATTGCGAAGGCGCACCGGCACCGTGAGCCGGGGCTCCTCCCCGGGGTCCTTCAGGGTCACCGCCACCTTGTCCAAGCCGGCAAAGGACTTTTCAAAGGCGGCTGCCTCCTTGCTGGGGACATACCCCAGCACCACAAAGTCCCCCTTCACCGAGGCGGCCTTGTCCCGCAGCTCAAAGGCTTTGCCCAGAAGGCAGAGCTTGGCGTAAAGCTTTTGGACACGCTCCTTTTCCCCGGCAGCGATGCTGCTGATCTCCTCCCGGATGCCTTCCAGCACCTTCTGCTCCCTTTGGAGGTCCTTCTCGATAAAGTCGATGGCCTCCTGGGGGGTGCCGTGGGCGTAGTCCGGCACCCGGACCCGCTCGAAGTAGAGGGAATGGAACAGGCCGTCGATCTCCTGAACGTCTGCTATGGCGCAGAAGTACAGGCTCCAGACATACCCGCCGTCATTTTCCGACGAAAGGAGGATAAAGGGACGGTCGCTGTAGCTGCGAAGCTTTTGGTAGCTTTCCACCGGCAGACGGCCGAACCGCAGCTTGATATACTTGCAGGAGAAGAGCCTGTCGAAGTTGACGTCCTCCAGGCCGGTCAGGTGACGCAGCCTTTGGAGGGCCTTCTGGTGGGAATCGATAAGCTGCTCCGACCCCCGCTTTTTGGAGAGGAGCTTCTTCAGCTTCCCGTCCAGCTTGTCGATGTAGCCGGGGATCTCCTTATTTTGGAGGTCCAGCCCCTCGAAGCTGGTATTGCCAAGATCAATGTCCGCGTCCAGGGCGATGGCGCTGAGCTTTTTGCCCAGGGCGGCGTAGGGATTTTCCTCCTTCATCACCGACAGGGCGGAGGAATATTCCGAAAGGCTTCCGGCGGATTCCGGGTGGAAGACCCCGGAGTCCAGGCATCGCAGCAGCACCTCGTCCAGCTGTCCCCTCTCCCCGCGGATGGTCACCAGGGACATCTTTTCTATGGACACAGACTTCACCACCTTTCTGACATTACTTAGCCGGATCCCTGACCGCCTGGGGCCCGGGACCGGTCTCTAAACGGCCGGGCGGCCGCTTTCGATCATAGGATCAGCATGGAACGGATCTCGTCCGGAGGCAGTCCGTACCGGACCGACTCGATGACGTTTATCACGTTCCCCAGCTCGATCTCCAGCTGGGTGATATAGGCGTGGAGAACCACCGGAGGATCACCGGCCCCCCGCAGGTCCTTTTTGCTCTGCTTGGCCCGGATCCGCTGCACCGCCGTCTCGATAAAATCGGTGTCCTCCGGGCTGCCGCCCTGGGAGAGGCCCGCCTTGTCCAAAATGCTGTGGACGGCGGCGATGTTCTCCGCCTCCGCCATCTGGCCGATGGTCTTGGACAGCGGGGTCTCAAAGGGCAGAAGGCTGCCCCGGATAAAGGCTGGGTCGCTGCGGAAGAACCGCTTGAGACGGTAGGCCTGGGAGAGGTTTTGGTTGTCGATACGCTGGAGGAACACCTGGCGCATGGCCTCCCGGGCGCCGCCGCTCAGCTCCTTGTCCACAATATCCAGCTGCCGCTGGTAATAGTTTGCGGAGATGGCCTGTTCGCACTTCAGCAGGTCCAGCTGGCCCTCGGCGTCCGGGGGGAACTGCCGCAGCAGCCTGCCGTAGCCGCTCCCCTCAAAGAAATCCAATAGATCCCGGTAACTTTTCAGCTCTGCCATCTTTTCCAGGTCGTAGCTGGCGTGTTCCGCCAGCCGCCGGTCATACCGGGAGTGGTAAGGCTCCCTGTCCTGCTCCCCCTTTTTGCTGCCCAAAAAGCGGAGGAAGGCCACCAGCTGCCGGCTCTCGTCCCAGGCGTAGATGTACTGGTACAGCTCCTGCTGGCCAAAGTCGAAGGCGATGAGCCGCTGGTACTGGATATACCGCAGGCTTCGCAGGAGGTGTTCCAGCTGGCCCCGGTGGATGGTGGCGGGATCCATCTGCCCAAGGACCTCCCGGTAATGGGTGTTGTCCCGCAGATAGGCCGCAGCCTCCCCCACCGAGCGCTTTTTGAGGAGTTCCTCGTAGTCGGCGGCGGTGACCCGCTCCCCGTACATGGCCCGGGCCTTGGTGGCAATGGCCTTATTGGAGAAGGATTTGAGCATCCCTTCGACGCTCCTTTCCGTTGTGATCTCCCCCCGGGCAGGGCCGGAGGGACGGGGCTATTTTTCGATGCACCGCTGGAAGATCTCCTCCTCCCACTGGGCATGGCGTTCCTGGTAGGTCTGTTCCAGGCCCTCCATCAGGGAGTGGTACCGCCGGGTGATGTCCTCCAGCTCCGCCTGGGAGGCTTTGCCCTCCTCGTCCCGGACGACACCGATCCGCTGAACGGCCTTCTTGGTATACTCCTCCCGGAACCGCTCCATATCCCGCTCGGTGTTGGCCAGGGTGTCCTCCAGGGCCTCCTGGGCTTCCTCCACCATGGCGCAGGCCTTCCGGTCCAGTTCCACCAGCCGTTCCAAAATGCTGTCGCCTTTGTTCATTCCTCTTTGATCCCTCCTTCCCAACGCCGACAGGGCAGGGCCTGGCATAGGAAAACACCCCTGCTCCCGGTCTTTGCATACGTGTCTTATGATACACCCAAACTATTTTTTTTGCAAGAAGGACCCGGACAAAAAAAGCCTTCTTTTTCAAAGAAAAGGGGTAAAATTCACCAAATCCCTAGCAGCTTTTTTGGTGACACTTCCAGTCTTTTCCACCCCCCAAGGAATCTGGCGGCCTTTCCCCCTTCATCCCTGCCCTCCCTTTCCCATGGCGGCGGCAAGGCCCCAAAAGGCCGCTGCGCTGACAGACAGCGCCAGGATCGCCGCCGCGTCCTTTTTCCGGGGGCAGCGGGCCAGAGCTTTCCAGCTGAAATGGCGCCGGAGGTTGCCCTGGAGCAGTTTCAGGTAGTCCCAAAGCCGCCCCTCCGACGCCCCCTTCTTCACCGCCAGCACAGCCAGACACCGGCATGCCGCCAGGGCCGTCTGCCGGAAATCGGTCTCCGCCTCCGGGAAGCGGAGGGCGGCGTCCTCACAGATTCGGTCGTTTACCGCCAAGGCCGTGCATTTGCGCCGGTTGATGCCGCTTTGCATCTGGCCCCCTTCCCGGCAGACATAGTGGTAAAGACGGTCCGGCAGGTAGCAGACCTTTTCCACCCGTTGGAATAGCTGGTATAAAAAGAGCAGATCCTCGCTGTAGAAGATCCCCTCATCAAAGGGGCAGTCCTTCACCAGGCTGGTCCGGTACAATTTCCCCCAGGGCACAAAGCCGAAGGGCTGGCTCCGGGCAAGGCAGCGGACCGCCTCCTCCCGGGAAAAGACCCCCGGGGGCCCGTCCTTAATTCGGATCCCCTCCGCCCCGCAGGCGCAGACATCCGCCCCGGCCTCGGTCAAGCGGCGGTACATCCTTTCCAGCAGCTGGGGCTCTGCAAAATCGTCTGCATCCACAAAGGAGAGGTACTCCCCCTTCGCCCTGCGGACCCCTTCATTCCGGGCCCCGGAGGGCCCCCGGTTTTCCGGAAGATGGACCGCCTGGAACCGGGGGTCCTTTTCTGCCCAGCGGTCACAAAGGGCCCCGCTTTTGTCGGTGGAGGCGTCATCCACGGCGATAACCTCAATCCGCCTGTAGGTCTGCGCCGCCAGGGAGGCAAAGCAGGCCTCCAGATACCCGGCCCCGTTGTACACCGGAACTACCACACTGATTACCGGCTCCATCCCTCCGCCTCCTTCCCAAGGACCTGGCGGTAATGCTCCGCCAGGCGGCTGTGCATCTTCTCCAGGGAAAACAGCCTTTCGGCCCGTTCCCTGCTGCTTTTGGACATTCTCCCAAGCAGCTCCGGGTCTCCGCTTAGGCGGAGAATGCCCTCCGCCAGGCCGGGAATGTCCCCCGGCTCCACCAGGATGCCGTTCTCCCCGGTGACGGCCTCGGGGCTCGCCCCGACGGCAGTGCTGAGGGCGGCCTGCCGCGCCGCCTTTTCCGGCAGCAGCTCCAAAAGCCACGCCGCCAAAAGGCCCAGGGCAACAGCCGGAATGGCGATCCGCTTCAGTCCCACCAGGAAGAAGAAGCACACCGCCGCCAGCCAGATGGCCGGGCGGGGGGACTGCCGCCAATGCAGCAGCAGGTACAGGAGGAAGGGGCCAAAGGCGAAGGTCAGGTCGTGGGTTTCCAGCTGCTGCATCAGGGGGCCGGTCTCCTTAAAATCTTCGATCCGGCCAAAGAGCGCCGCTCCGGCACAGCCCAGGGCGCCGAAGATCACCATAATAAGGACGGCGAAGATGAGGATGGAGAACCGCTCGGTCACCCGAACGCTGGAGAGCATCATAATGTTCTGGACCCCCAGATATTCGTTGTACTCGTCGTTGGTCTCATAATAGATGGCCTGAAGGCTGCTGATCTTCTCCACCAGGGAGGCGATCTCCCCCTGGAGCTGCTCCTGCACAGCCGGGGAGGAGCTGGCTGGCGCGCTGCTGAACACCTCGATGACATAGCCGTTGTAATCTGTGTCGATGAGGTTGTGTTCATAAAGGGTCCTGTCTTCGCGGTATTTCTTGAGATACCGGAAAACATCCAGCTCTTTCACAGTGTCACCTCCTGGGTCTTTTTCGCAATCCCCGCCTTAGCGCGGCGTTCCTGCTTCAAAAGGATGCTGCCGGCCAGGGCGGCGGTGAACAGCAGCGCCATGAAAAGGGATACCATGGCCATCTTTCCCGTGGCGGGGGAAGAAAAGCCCACCTGGATGTAGCCGTCCCGCTTTTCCTGTACATACGTGCCGCACAGGTCCCGGCACTGGGCGGCCAGGGTCAGCAGTTCCCCTTTCAGCTCCTCGATCCGCCGGTCTGCCTGGGCCTGGGCGGCGGAGTTTCCCAGGGCCCCGCCGGTCTGCTGGGAGGCGTAGGCATTGTGTTCCATCTCCTCCCCAAGTTCGGCGGCAGAGGCCAGGTATTCCTTCGCCTCGGCGGCAAAGTAGTCCACTGATAGAAGGTGGTTTCCAGTTCCTCCGAAAAGAGACACCGCCCCGCGGCGATGCAAAGGACCGCCGCCAAAAGCAGACAGACCGCTGTTCTGACGCGCTTCTTCTTCCCTGTTCTGTTCCTGGGGCGTTCTGTCGCCTCTTTTTTTCTAGCTCTTAGCAGCTTCATCCCTTCGCGCCTCCCTGGGGTCACATTCCTTCCCGCTTTACCACCGCTCTTACCGTACCACCTCCCGGGGGAGCGGCGGCCGGGGGCCTACAATGGACATATCCCCCCGGAGGATGTTCAGCAGCTGGGGCAGTTCATCCAGCCCCATGGAACGGAGGAGCTTTCCAAACCGGGTGACCCGGGGATCGTTCCGGATCTTAAAGGCGGGGCCGGTCATCTCGTTATAGGGCAGCAGTTCCTCCAGCCGCTGCTCCGCGTCGGTGGACATGGTGCGGAATTTGCAGAGCCGGAACTCCTTCCCCCACTGCCCGCATCGCGTCTGGGTAAAAAGAGGGCCGCCTTTTGGGTCATCGATGACCACGGCCAGGGCGATGAGCAGCAGCACCGGTGAAAGCACCACCAGCGCCAGAAGGGATAATGTGACGTCCTGGACCCGCTTCACCGCCAGATATAATTTCCGGCGCCCTGACGGCTTCAGCTGCTCCAGCAGAAGGGCCTCCGCTTCTGTCTCGGTCACAGCCCGGCGGTCTGTTGCCTGCATTCCTGTCACCTCCGCTCGTTGAGTATCCCAAAGCTAAGGGGCCGGACGCTGCCGAAGCGCCTTTGGGGCGGAGGACCTGGCAAACTCCGCCAGAAAGCTGTCGTGCAGCTGTTCTTCGGCCTCTTTCCGGGCCTTTACGGCGTCCTCGAAGTTATGGTACCCTCCCAGATAATACCGCTTGCCCTTAAAGCAGATGCTGGCCCGCCAAAGCCGTTTCCGGGCCAGCCAGTCCACTCCGGGAACACCGCTGGTATTGTTTTTTCGTATCGTTTTTGCCCGCAGCATCTCCACACAGGTGCCGTCTACAAAGGTCAGTCCCAAGAGCCCTGCCCCCGCCGAGGCCTCCCCCAGTCCCCTGCACCCGCAGCTGGAGGTATGTCCGCTGCGCAGATGTCCGCTGGTGACCACCGTTTCCCGCCCGCAGTCGCACCGGCAGAGCCAGGCGGTGCGGTTTCCTACATTGGGAGCCGGCCCTATCACTGTCAGCTTTCCGTACCGCTGTCCGGCCAGGTCCAGCTTCTGCCGTGAGTGTCCCATAATCTCTCCCCCTGAATCTTCGGGACAGAATCTGCATTTTGGGAATAAGTAGAAGCCTTTGCTGGAAAAAACAGAAGGCTATCGCCGGAGTTGTGGAAGATTCTCGCTCCTCCTTGAGATGCTGGTGAAAGGCAGAAATCTGCCAGGTGTCGATCCTTCTTTTCATTGGTACAGCCTCCTAAAGCAGTAAGATGGTGATAAAATTCTACCGGTTCAGGGGGCAGCTTGTAAAATGGAAAATATTTCCTATTTCATCTATTTGTGAGAAAAAAAGCCAGGCGCAGCACGGATCGTTTTCCGTACTGCGCCTGGTTCGTTTTTGCCTTTCCGGCGGTTTTCTGTACCCGGTTAGTATTCCAGCTTCTGCTCCAGGCCCAAAATGGTCTCGATGTATTCCGCCTTGGTCATCACCGGCTTAAAGTTGGCCTTAACCTCCTTGGCGCCCGCCGCGCCGTCACAGAGCAGGTCGATGACGGTGCAGGCCAGCATCTTTACCGGGGTGATAAAGGCGTCCTCCACATCGACGACGCGGTAATCCGCAGAGTGCAGGCCCCCGGTGACCCCGGAGGTGATGCAGTGGAGGATGGGCATAAAGTGGGACAGATCCCCGATGTCAAAGGAACCGGTGGAGTCCATGCAGGGCAGGATGGTCTCCTCGGGGTAGAACCGCTTGGCGTTTTCGGTGAAAAAGGCCGCCATGGTCCTGTCCGGGTACATAGGCAGGTAGCCCACCGAATCCTCCACGGTGGCATGGCCGCCCATGGCGATGGCCGCCCCCTGGATGCAGCGGTTCACCTTTTCGTTGGCCGCCTTCATCCCCTCCAGGGTCCGGGCCCGGATGGTGGTCTCCAGCTCCACGTCGTCGGGGACCGCGTTGACAATATCCCCGCCCCGGTTGATGATCTGGTGGATACGGACGTAATCCCGCTCCCGGAAGGTCTCCCGCTGGGCGTGCATACTGTTGATGGCGATAGTGGCCATGTTCAGGGCGTTCACCCCGTCCCAGGGCGCCGCCCCGGCGTGGGCCTGCTTGCCCAGGAAATGGGTCTTTTTCCCGATGAAGCCGTTTCCGGTGGTCATAGGGGAGACCTTATACCCCTCCTCGGAAATAGGGAAGTTGTGGGCCATCATAATCATATCCACATCGTCAAAGGCTCCCTTATAGGCCAGCTCCACCTTGCCGCCGTAGAAGTGCAGCTTGCCCTGGTCCCGCAGGGACTTGCGGTAGTCCATTTCGATGTACTCCTCGGCGGGGACGGCCATAAAGTCCAGCTTGCCGTCCAGCTCCCCGATGACGCCGGAGTGGATCAGGGCGGCGGCGACACCGTACATCACCGAAACCTGGATGTTGTGGCCGCAGGCGTGCATCGCCCCGGTCTGGGGATCACAGTCAGGGTGATTGGGGCAGACCACCGAGTCCAGCTCCCCCATAACTACCACCTTGGGACCGTCCTTTTCGGTGTTGGCGTGTGCGCGGCAGCCGGTAACGGCGATGCCCCGGTCCACAGGGAGCCCCAGCTCCTCCAGGGCCTTTGCCACCGTCTCGGTGGTTCGGACCTCCCGGTAACCGGTTTCGGGGTGCTTGTAGATCTCGGCCCCCAGGGCCAGAATAGCCTCCCGGTCCTTGTCCACCTGGGCGATAACCTTTGCCTTCATTTGTTCGCGATCCATGTCAATGACCTCCCTTAGTTTGTAGTGAGCCTGTGTCTTTTGGGCGGGCCGCTTTGTACCCGTCCGTTTGCTAAGACTCCCGCCCCCCTTTGCCGAGGAGCGGGAGCAAAAAACATTGCGAAAAATTTTAGATGATGCCCTGCACCGAAAGGATCAGCTGGGCAATGAGAGCGGACCCGAAGAAGGTCCCGCAGAATACGAAAATCGCAACAATAATCATCCGCCAGCTGAGGCGCTTGATGTCAGAAAGCTTGGTGCCAATGGATACGCCGGCCACAGCCAGAATGACACTGCTCACCGCGCCGGTGGTCACGGCATTGGTGAAATCCAGAACTACCTGCTGGAAAGGGCACCAGGGAGTGGTCACCAGCAGACCCAGAATGGACGCCCAGGCAAAAGCGGGGATCTTCCAGGGAAGAAGCTGCTTGATCTTAAGGGAAAGCATACTGATGAGAATGATGATGAACATTCCCACCACCGCGGTGAGAAACTCCATGGTGGTGCCGCCCCGAACCGTGTTGACCCACTGGGCAAACAGAATGACGGCGCCGCAGAGGACCAGGGCCTTTAATTCGTTGAGTGTTTTGGATAAAGTCATTTCTACTCCTCCTCCGGCTTACGCCTTATCCTTGAAAAAGACGGGGGACAGCTTCTTGTATAGGAAGTTGGCCACCGGCAGGGCGATAAGGAACTCCATGTACAGGCCGTCCACATTGGTGCAGATGTTGGAGGTGGCGGCAAAGGCCAGCACCTCGTCGGCGGTGACGAGGTTCGCCCAGACAGGGCTGACCGTTACGCTGGCGGCCAGGGCCTGGGAGGCGGCGGTCATCATGGACCCGGAGCCCATACCGCAGGCCATACCCAGGGCGTAGGGATGGATGCCGGTCAAAAGACCGAAGGAGCCCAGCAGGCCGAAGAAGATGGTGCCGAACAGATTACCTACCATGTAGGTGCCCATGACGCCAAGGCCCTCGGGGGAGTCGATGCCGTAGATCTCACCGATAAGCCCCAGGGTCGGCTCACGGCAGATGGACAGGGTGGAGCCCACAGCCTCCCGGCGCATCCCCAGCAACATGGCGATGGGCAGGCCGATGACCATGGTGCCCAGGTTGCCAAGCTCCTGAAGGATCAGGGCGGGACCGGCGGCGAGAACCTTTTCAATATTGGGGCCGGCGCTCATTCCCAGCTTGATGCCCAGGATGATGAGAACCAGGGTGAGCATCGACTCGGAGAGCTTGACTTCCTTTTCGCCGCAAATCTCCTTCAGCGCCTTGATCTTGCTCCCCAAAGCGTCGGGGGTCACCAGCACGGCGAAGATCATGGCGAAGATCATGGGCAGCAGGATGACGTTGCCGGGGCCCACAGGGAACTTGACGGTACCCACCAGCTCACCCAGCGCAGCCGCCACACCGGTGACAGCCATCAGCTTGATGAAAACAGGCCAGCGTCCCTCTGTGCTGTAAACATCCTCTTCAGCCACAGGGACTTTTTTCTCGTTGGACATGGATACTACCTCCTTACGTTGGTTGGGGTAACCCCTCTTAGAGCCTATCCAGGAGTTCCAGGCGCGCCGGAAGGGCCACCCTTTGACCGGGACAGATTCCTATGCCTCACACCGGACCGAAGAAAGCTTCTCTGTCACAATGTGTAAACACCTTGGTAATAAATTATTCATCTATTATAGCATAGATTCCCTGCTCCGCCAATAGTTTTCCAAAAGAAAACTCCCTCCCCCTGCCAAAAAGGCATCCGTTTTTTTGTGGAATTTTGTCCACTGTGGAGAGAATATCGTCCTTGTCTGGAGGACACTTTTCGGGGGTTATTTCTCGCCCGCTTCGTTGCCAATGGCCTTTAGGGTGTAAATATCGGATCTTCTGCCAAAATGCAGCGGCATTTCTCGCCGGACCTTATCGGTTAGGCTCAGGTCGATGTCCACCAGCAGAAGACCCTCCTTCTCGTCCAGCCTTCCCAGCACCTCCCCCCAGGGGGAGACGGCGATGGAGTTTCCGTAGGAGGTATACCCGGAGGCGGGATCCCGGGCGGGAGCAGCCCCCAGGGTAAACAACTGGTTATCCACCGCCCGGGCCCGGAAAAGGACCTCCCAGTGGGCGGGGCCGGTAGTCATGTTAAAGGCGGCGGGGACCAGGATCACCTTCGCCCCGCGGTCGGCCATCAGCCGCACCAGCTCCGGGAATCGAAAATCGAAGCAGATGCAGAGGCCCATGGTCCCCCAAGGGGTTTGGAAGGTGGTGATGGAATCCCCCGGGGTCAGGGTATCCGACTCCCGGAAGGAGATCCCCCCCTCCACCTCCACATCAAAGAGGTGCATCTTCCGGTGCTTGGCGGCCAGCGATCCGTCAGGGGCAAAGACGTAGGCGGTGTTGTAGACCCGCCCCGCTTCATCTGACTCCGGCATGGATCCCCCCAGGTAGAGACCGTATTCCTTTGCCATCCTGGAAAGGGCCTGGCAGACCTCCCCGCCCTGGGGCTGGGCATAGACGGGGAAATTGGGGGTCTGGTAGGGGCAGCAGAACATTTCCGGGAGGAGGGCCAGCTGGGCTCCCTGTTCCTTGGCCTGGCGGACCAGCCCTTCGGCCCTGGCCAGGCTGTCCGGGATCTCCTGCTGCACCTCCATTTGAAGGAGGGCAGCTTTCAAAACGCTCATTGCAGCTTCCCCCTGCAAAGGATGGGCAGTTCCTCCACCACTTCGCCGCCGGAAACCAGGTAGGCTTTTTCATACAGGTTACAGACCGGGCAGATATGCACAGGGATGATCTCCACCCGATCCCCCACCCGGACAGCCTCCCGGAAGCCCTTATGGTAGAGAATGGCGTGTTCGTCGTAGACGTCGAAGATATGTACGTCAGGGAATTCCTTGAGGGTTCCCAGGCCAGGGGTAGCGCAGATGCCTTTGGTCCGGGTCTGGGCGGTGAGGCCCTTGGCCCCCACGTCGGTGATGACCCGCTCCGGGGTGGGGCGGCTGATGACGGTGGTAAGGACGGTGGCGGCGCACCGGTCCAGGGTGCCGATGGCGTGGCCCTGGGAGGCGTCCATGAGGACGTAGGTCCCGGGGCGGATCTCGGTGATTCCCGGCAGGATATGAAAGCCGAACATCAGGGAGGGGGTGGAGCCGATGCTCACCGTCCGGGGCTCCATGCCCCGTTCCCGGGCCAGCCGGGCGAAGGCCAGGGTCCGTTCCTGGCTGGTAATAAACTTTTCGCGGCAGTCCTCCACGGTATCGGCATTGTAACAGTGGCCCTCGTGGGAGAAGATGCCGGCAAATTCTACGTGGGGGCAGGCTTTGATGGTGTCCAGCAAGGCGGTAAAGGCGTCCTCATGGAGGATCCCGGACCGCTCCTCCCCCACCTCGATCTCGATAAGGACCCGGGCGGGGGCGGCCTCCCCGGCAAAGACGGCCTCGGCGGCCTCCACCTGGCAGGGGGTATCCACCCCAAAGGAGACCTTCGCCCCCTTGCGGCAGAGGTCCCGGATCCGCAGGAGTTTCTTTTCCCCAACGATCTCGTTGGCGATAAAAAGGTCTGTAAGGCCGTTTTCGGCCATGACCTCGGCCTCCCCCACCTTGGCCACGGTAATTCCCCTGGCTCCCAGCTCCGCTTGTTTTTTGGCGATGGCGGGATTCTTATGGGTTTTGGTATGGGGCCGGAGGGCGACTCCCTCCCGGTCCGCGTAGTCCTGCATAAACCGCAGGTTATCCATCATAATCTCCCGGTCGATGAGAAGGGCCGGGGTATCCAGGTTCGGATATTTCATTCCTTTTCTCCTTTCTCTTTCCTCTGGGCCACCGCTTCGATCTCCACCAGGCAGCCGCCGTAGAGGGGGCCGGTGGGGACCACCACCCGGGCGGGTTTATGGGCCCCAAAGAAGGCGGCGTACTCCTCATTGAGGACGCCCCAATAGGCCACGTCAGGGAGGTAGACCCGGCACATCAGCACATCATTCCGGCTTGCCCCGGCGGCTTCCAAAACGGTATTCAGGTTCCGGAGGGCCTGCCGCGCCTGTTCCCGAAGCCCCTCCGGGGCCTTACCGGTTTCCGGGTCGACAGAAAGCTGGCCAGAGATATAAATGGTATCATTCCACAAGGTAGCCGGGCTATAGTGCCCGCCATCCCGAACGGAATACTTTGTTTCGATCTTTGTCACTGCCATCACCTTCGTTTTTTATTTTATGATACCATAAAAAATTATCTGCTTCAATATAAAAATCTATATTTTTGGCGAATTGTATGTACGCACAAACTTTTCTTGCCTTTGTTGTACAAACTGTCCAACGGGGTGGGTTTTCATTCCAGGGCGTGTCCTCGTTTTGACATCCCCCACTCAATGTGGTACACTTTACCCACTATAAACTGGGAGGTATCCTCCATGACACTCTTCTCCCCCGCCGACGCCATCGGCTCCGTCTGCACCCTAGCCCTCCTCCTGGAGGTCTCCGCCACCCCCAAACCCGGCCTGGTGGACCGCCTGGGCAACGGAGCCCACAACGATATGGACTTTTCCACCTTCCTTTCCAGCGCCGCCGCCATCGCCCCCTACTTCTCCGCCTGCGCTAAGGCCGGAACGGAACTCCCTGCCCTGGACGGCGCCGCCCTGGCCCGGATCCGCCCTCTGGGCGTTCAGTGCGACCAGGTGATGCTGGCCGCCGCCAAAGGGGCCAACACCCACAAAGGGGCCATCTTCTCCCTGGGGATCCTGGCCTGTGCCGCCGGGTTCCTCCACCGGGAGGGAGACCTTTCCCCCGCCGCTGTCTGCGCCGCCGCCGCTGCCATCGCTGCCCCGGCCTTAAAGGACTTTGACAACCCCGCCCCCGACACCAAGGGCCTCCGCCTCTACGCCCAGCAGGGGGTCACCGGCATTCGGGGGGAGGCAGCCTCCGGCTTTGCCTCGGCCCGCCAGTGGGCCCTTCCCATCCTGGAGGAGCTTTCCGGCAAGGATTTTTCGGAAAACGACGTCCACCTTCAGGCTCTGCTCCTCCTTATGGCCAACGTCCGGGACACCAATCTTCTGGCCCGGGGGGGAGAGGAAGGGCTGGCCCACGTCCGCTCCGCCGCTCGGGAAGCCCTTGCCCACGGGGGCGCTCTTTCGGTGGACGGCAAAGCCCGACTGATTGCTATGGACAAGGATTTCACCCGCCGGAACCTCAGCCCCGGGGGCTGCGCCGACCTGCTGGCTGTGGCCATCTTCCTCCACCGCCTTCCCGGTCTGGCAGGAGGAGGGGAGGGATCCCTGTGCCGGTAAACGAGGAACTCCTCCGGGTCCTGGAGGCCCGGGAGGAACGCTGGAACCGCCGCCTGGCCCTTAGCCGGGGGACCGGGCGGACCCTGGTCACCGCCACCCTCTGCCTCCCGGTGGCCTACCGCACCGCGCCGGAGTTTAAGGTCCTGTTAAGGCGGCTCTGTTCCCTCCTCCGGGAACAGCTGGCCCAGAAGGGGCTGGAACTTCGGGAGGAGGAGCCTTTGGACGGCGCCGACGGCCCCGCCCTCTTCTTTACCGTCTCCGCCCCTGCCGCCACGGTGAAAGAGCGCTGTGTGGAGGCGGAGAACCGTCTCCCCGGGGGGCGGATGCTGGACATCGACGTGATGGACTGCCAGGGGGAACCGGTAGGCCGGGCCGCACTGGGTCTCCCCCCCAGAAGATGCTTTGTCTGCGGGGAGGCCGCCGCCCTTTGCGTCTCCCGAAAGATCCACCCCAAGGCGGAGATCGACGCCCGGGTGGAGCAGCTGCGCCGGGATTGTTTGGCGGGACTGGAGGCAGCCGAACCGTGAAGTATTACTTTCTTCTGAACCCTGCCGCCGGGAAGGGGGAGGCCCTTCATCTGGCCCCTGGGATCCAGGCCGCTTTTCGGGGTCGGGATCTTACCCTATACCGCACCACCGGCCCCGGGGATGCGGCAAGATACGTCCGGGAGGAAGCTCTCCGCCATTCCGAAGAGGAGATGGTCTTTTTCGCCTGCGGCGGGGACGGCACCGTCAGAGAGGTGGCCGAGGGGCTTCGGGGGCAGCAAAACGCCATTCTGGGGATCCTGCCCTGTGGTTCCGGGAATGATTTGGTAAAGACCTTTCCGAATCAGGATTTCGGGGATCTCTCCGCCCAGCTGGCAGGGGAGCCGGTCCCCATGGATCTTATCGACTTCTGCGGCAGGACGGTGGTAAACCTTGGGAACTGCGGCCTGGATGCTGACGTTGCCCACAATATGCCCCTCTTCCGCCGGTGGCCGGGGATTTCGGGGAGCATGGCCTACCGCCTTTCCATCCCCTACACCTTCTTTCGGCCCCTGGGGAAACGGGGAAGGATCCGCCTGGATGGCGGCCCGGAGGAGGAGTGGCAGCTGCTCCTCCTGGTCTGCGGCAACGGGCAGTATTACGGCGGCGGCTTCCGGGGAGCGCCCCTGGCCAAGCCTGACGACGGCCTCTTTGACGTCTGCCTGGTGCCGAAGCTGGGAAGGCGGAAAATCCTTTCCATCATCGGGCGGTATCAAAAGGGACTGCACACCCAGGACGAGGAACTGCGCAGGCTGGTGACCTACCGCCAAGTGCGGCGGCTGGAAGCGCGGTTTGACTCCCCTATCACCATATGCGCCGACGGGGAGACCTTCCAGGGGACCAGTCTCACTGCCCAGATTCTTCCGGGGGCCATCCGTCTTTGGAGGCCCCGGGAATCCCATTAAAGCCTTTCAAAGCCCGAAAAGCCCCGCCGTTTTCCGGCAGGGCTTTTCGGGTTCAGCTATGGGAAGCGCATCTATTTGCTGACAGCGCGTCGGGGGTCGGCGCACTGGGTCAGCCTGGGAAAGGAAGGGGAGGGAGAAAGAGGCAGCTCCCTCCCCGGGGGATGTCATCATGCCGAGACGGTTTCCCGGCGGGGGGCAGCCTTGGCCGAGGCCTTCTTGGGGACACGGATGGTGTAGCAGACGAAATCTTCTTCCTCGGTGGTCTGGGCCTGGACCGAGATCCCGCACCGCTTGATCTCCTCCACCGCCTTATCCACCGGGGAAAAGAGGATCCGCAGATCCCGGAGGTATCCCATGGCCCGGCGTCCACCCTTTCTGGGACCCAAAAGGGTGGAGATGTAGCTTTCCGCCTGGCGGGCGCTCATCTGGTTCTGGAGGATGTGCCGGGCGGCCCGAAGCTGGCGGTCGGCCCCCTCCAGGGGGAGAAGAGCCCGGGCGATCCGCTCCCCGATGCCGTGGTCTGTAAGGAACTGCCGCACCTGGGGATCCAGCCGCAGGAGCCGCAGCTTGTTGGCAACGGTGGGCTGGGGCTTGGCCAGCATGGCACAGACCTTTTGCTGGCTGAGACCGCTTTCCTTCATCAGGGCGTAAATGCCCTCCGCCTCCTCAAAGCAGTTGAGATCCTGGCGGTGAAGATTTTCAATGAGGGTGAGAACGGCGGCGTTGGCCTCCGGGACAGTGGTAATGATGGCGGGGACTTCCTCGTATCCCAGGCGGCGGCAGGCCAGCAGCCTGCGCTCCCCGGCAATAAGGAAGTACCGGTTTCCCCCGGCCGGATCCTTGCGAACGGTGATGGGGGAAAGCAGTCCGTTCTGGGAGATGCTCCGTGCCAGTGTGTCCAGCTCCTCCAGATTAAAATCCCGTCTGGGCTGGTGGGGGCTGGGAAGGATGCTCCCTACCGGAAGGGAGACCACCTGATTCAGGGCCTTGGGCCGTCCTGGCATTCTCATGGCCGCCGCCTCCTTTCGTTTTCCCTTTGTTCATCCTACCAGTATACTACCACGCCCCGGGAAAATATTCCAGTCTTTTTCATCGCAGGATGTCCCCCCTTCCCCTGGGCTTCGACACAGCGGGATGAAGAAGCCGGGGGAACGGCGGAGAGGGCGGGAGAAGGCTGGGGAAAGGTGCGATAATTTACTGGCCGGGGACCAGCTGCAGTCCTCGGCCAGTAGGGGGCGGCTATTCTTTTTTCTCCTTCTCCAGGATCTCCCGGACCCCCTCCAGGGGGATCCCGGAAAGCTCTGCGATCTTTTCGGGCGGGAGCTTCGCGGTCCGAAACATATGGAGGACCACCTCCGTCTGGTTCTCCTTTTTCCCCTCCCTGCGGCCCTCCCTGCGGCCTTCCTTGCGGCCCTCCTCGCGGCTTTCTTCCCGCTCCTCCAGCACAAGATCCTCAATAAGCTTACACATTTCTCCCACTCCTTTCGGGCTTTCCTTCAAATACCGCGTGCGGTCGGCGATCAGTTCAAAGTTCATCTTTGCGGCGTCGGTGCAGCTGAAATCGTGCATCAGCCGGCCAAGATCCGTGCCTCCCCGGTATTGTCCATTGACATAAAGGATATGTTCCCCGTCGCCAAAGGGTTTCCCTGTTGCCAGATTTATCCGCTCGATGGGATACAGCGGCTCCCCCATTCCATAGAAGTCCTTTTCTACAATGAAGATAATAAAGGTCTCTGGCAGTTCTGAAAAGTCCTGACCGGCGTCCAGATTTTCCACGTCCATGACGCTGGAATGGTACCGGGCCCGATGGGGTTCGGCGCCTTTGTCGGCCCGCTGGATTTCTAGGTCGTACTGGTTGCCGGCGGAATCGACGCCGCAGGCATCCAGGCAAAGGGAGCGGGCTCCGGCCAGACGCTTCATATCCTTTTGTACCTGGCACCGGGTGATGACCAGGTCCGGCTTTCCGGTGATGATCCGCAGCACCAGCTGGGCCAAGGGGATGTTGTCCTTAAAGAGGCAGCGCATGAAATCGTCGTCGATGGGGCGGAGACTTTGCAGCCGCCGCAGGTACTCCCGGCGTCTTTCTTCCTTTGTTTTTGCCACTGCTGTCACCTGACTTTTCCGTTGCTTATCTTTATAGTACCATGTTTTTGTGAAAATGCAACAGCAAAAACGCCCCCGCCCGTTTCTCCAACAGGCGGAGACGCTTTGTTCAGCGTGTCAAGCATAGTGCAGACGTCCTTTAGGCTCCGGGATCTCACGGCCTAATTCAGCCGCGGTCTCCAGCCATTCTTGGATAACGCGCTCCACATTTTTTACAGCGTCAAAGGTAGTTGGGCCGTCGGCCATACAGCCGGGCAGCTCGGGAACCTCGGCGATGTATGCGTTGTCATCAAAACTCCAATACAGGATGATCTCGTATTTACTCATCATCATCACCTCCCAGTTGATACTTTAGAATAACCCCACGTACCTGTTTTACCTGGTATGCTTTCGCTTTACTGCCGTCTGGTTGAATGTTGATGATCTCCTCCACTCCGTCTTTGGTAAAGATGAAATGGTCTCCACGAACCCGATAGCCAAATCCCATATGCCCCAGCAGTGAACAAAGGTCGGAAAATAAAATATTTTTATCTTGTCTTCCACTTAATACTGCCTGTAACAACCGTTTGTGCTGGCTCATGCTTTTCCCCTTCCAGCCTTTATTGTTTCTTTTTATCTTTATTTTATCAGGTTTTATCCAAAAGTGCAAATTCAACTTCCAGCAAAAACGCCCCCGCCCGGTGGAGAAACGGGCGGGGGCGTATGGTCTAGCCTTTCGGCTTATCTCTTAGGAAATAAATGCTTATTTCTTCAGGGAGACAGCAGCGGCGGAAACCAGAGCGACAGCGGCCAGAGCGGTGGCGATGCCAACGACATCGTTAGCGCCGGTGTCAGGGTTGTTGTCAGCAGCGGTAGAAGTGGAAACGCTCAGGGCTTTGTCAGAGAAGACATAGGAGCCCAGGGTGCGGGTCTTCAGGATGAAGCAGCCCTCATCGTCATCCCACTTAGCGTTGCAGGCAGACAGCTTGCCATCCTTGTTGTTGTAGATATGGGTGCCCTCTTCCTTGTAGAACCGAACAGTAGCAGTAGCATTGAAGGTGGGAGTGCCGGGGAAGTCCAGGAAGGTCAGGTCGGCATCGGTGTCGGCATAGGCCTTCAGAACGTCATCATCGGCCTCGACAGAATTGTAGAGATAGAAGCGGTCACCGTCATAGACGCGAACTTCGACATCCACATCGTCATCAGCTGCAACGGTGAACTCCATGGTGCCATAGCTCTGCTTACGGCCATCCTTATCGGGATCAGATTCCTCGACTTCGTAGACAGTATCCTCGTCGAAATCAACGACACCGAGTTTAACCTCGTTATCAAGAGAAATCTTCAGTACGTCCAGATTCCGAGCAAAGTTGACATCTTCGATAACACGAATCCGGATGTCAGCAGGCTTGGTCTTGCCAGACTTCTTACCCTTCAGAATGAAGGTCATATCCAGCTTCTTAACCTTGGTCAGATCATAGTCGGGCTTCAGCTTGATTTCGACACGGTCTTCCTTGTCGTTGAACTTAATGGACTCAACCAGGTTCTTACCATCGCTGTACTTAACAGCGGTGAGGGTGTAGTTGGTGCTGTTGATGTCCTTCAGCAGCTTGTCGGTATCAACATCGGGGTTGTAGCCGCTGTCAGTGAACTTGTAGTTGGGGTCCTGGGCATGAACACCCTGTGCATTGATGTTGATCTTCTTGCCAGGGAGGCGGTGAGAGACAGCGTCAGCAGTAGCAGGATTGTTGACATCCAGCAGGAAGCCGTCTTCGTCGTAGTTGCTGGCGGCAAACGCCACAGTGGCCATCATCATGACAGCCAGCACGAGTGCGAGTACCTTTTTCATGTGTGTTTTCCTCCATAAAATTTTAATCTTGGGGCTTGGGCTCTCCACTTCCCTTGCCCTGTGTTTATTCTATTACAACTTGTAACAAATTGCAAGAGTAAAATTACAAAGTCGTAATATATTAGAATTTCATAGAGGAATGTTGTATGAATCTACAACTTTTCTAACTTTTTAGTATTTTTATCCTAGTTTTGGCAGGCAGGAAAGATTACAGAGATCTTCTTTTCAAAGGTGGCTGTTTTTTCCATCCTGCAGCTCTCCTTTCCTCTGTACTGTAACACAAAAGTCGTTACAATATAAGTACACCCCCTGCCTTACAACAGGCAGGGGGTTCCACTCAACCGGTTTTCTTTTGCAGCTCTTCAATCTGTGCTGTGTGTTTCTTTGCAATCTCCTCCAGGGCGAAGATACGGGTCCGGCTTTCCTCCGCCTCCTCCTTGGTGGCCAGCCGGCACTCGACAATCTGCCGGAGGCTCTCGTGGCCTTCCACCAGCAGATTGACCATCCGGCCGGTCTCGTTTTCCACAAGGGTGCCAAGTCCATGTATCGCCTCTTCGTTTTTGCCAAGGCGCTTTGTAAGGCCTGCAACGTCTCCCTTGAGGCCTTCGACATCTCCCTTGAGGCCTACGACGTCTCCCTTGAGGCCTACGACGTCTCCCTTGAGGCCTTCGACGTCTCCCTTGAGGCCTTCGACATCTCCCTTGAGGTCTGCAATGTCGCTTTTCATCCCGGCGACTTCATCGTTTAGTTTTGCAACGTCCACCTTGAGGCCTGCAACGTCCACCTTGAGGCCTGCGACGTCTACCTTGAGTTCGGCGATGTCGCCTTTCATCTCAACAATGTCGTCCTTAATCCCCGCAATATCCTCCCGAAGGGGATTCATCAGCTCCGAGATAGCAAGCAGATCTTCTTTTGTCAGCATCCTTATACCCCCTTGTCCTTTTCCATTATACCAACCACTGGGAAGGATTGCAAGGGCCATCTTCCGCCGGGCGGCTTATTCCTCCTCCAGGTGGAGGGCCTCCATCAGGTCGTGGGTGGCGTCCGCTCCTACCAGGACCAGGACACGGTCTCCGCCGCGGAGTTTCGTGGGACCCCTGGGGATGATAAGCTTGTCCCCCCGGGTTACCGAGATCAGCACGCACTCCGCCGGAAGGCGCAGGTCCTTGACTGCCACCCCCTCCAGGGGGCTGTCCTCCGGCAGATTAAACTGGCTGATGGTGGCCTCCCCGCGGTTGAGGGAGATCAGAGACTGGATGGCTGAGGCATCCACTTCCCGCTCCAGGGTACGGGCCAGGATGTCGGTGCTGGAAACCGGGATGTCCACCCCCAGCTTCTTCATCACCACGAGATTTCCGGGATCGTTTACCCGGCTGAGGGTCCGCTTCACCCCGAAAACCCGGCGGGCAGTCTGGCAGGCGATGAGGTTGGTCTGGTCCGCCCCGGTAGCGGTGACGATGGCGTCGGCTCCCTCCGCTCCGGCGGCCCGGAGGGTATCGGCGGAGCTGCCGTCTCCGCAGGTCACCGGAATTCCCAGTTCATCCGCCGCCTGGCGGCAGTGGGTGAGGTCGGTCTCAATAACCACGGGGGTGTGTCCATGCTCCAACAGGGTCTTGACCAGGTAGTACCCCACCTTGCCAGCCCCCACAACAATGACTTTCACAGCTGGTCCCTCCCTTATACCCGTCTGGCGCAGAGGACCCGGTCCCCCTTGCGAAGGCGGTAATTTCCCGCCGCTTCGTGGAAAAGAAGCCCCCCGTCCTTCCGCAGCACCCCTAGAATGCTTTCATCTGCACTGAGGCCCACCTGGGCCAAGGTCTTGCCCCGGTGGCTGGAGGGGACGGCCAGGGCGGAAAGGCTGATGGTATTATCGCCAAAGACCACCTGGGCGCTGTCCTGATCTGCCTGGCTGATGATCTGCTGGATCAGGTCTACGGTGAGGGTGGTGGGGCAGACGGTGTGCAGCTCCCCCTCCTCGTAAAGATCCTGGCGGGCGGGGTCGTAGAGCCGGGTGAGGACCTTGGGCACCCCGAAGATCTCCTTGGCGATTTGGGCCACCATAAGGTTTGTATTGTCGTCCCCGGTGACTGCGGCGACCAGGTGGCACTCCTCGATGCCCGCCCGGCGAAGGACGGCGGAATCGATGGGTTTCCCCGCCAGGCGGAAGCCGGTGAAGCCGTCCTCCAGCAGGGTAAAGCTGTCCGGGTCCCGGTCCACCACTGAAACGTCGTGGCCCTCCTTATAAAGGGCGTTGGCCAGCCCTGCGCCGACCTGCCCGCATCCTGCGATAAGGATATTCACAGACTTCCGCCTCCTTCTTTTGTCTCCGGCTCTGTCTCCGCTACGGCAAAGCAGCTGCCGTTGGGGGAAGATCGCCAGGCGGCTCCATGGCCAGCCGGCGAAAGGATTTTCTAAGTCCCGGGCCGTGTCCCTAAAGTCAAGGTGCCCAGATTTTTCGCAAGGGAAGTGGGCTTGCAAGGAGAAAAGCGCAAGGCGTACTCGCGTACGGCGAGCATTTTCGACGCGGCAAACCCCTTCCCTTGTAGAAAAAGATGGGTGCCGGGACTTTAGGGGCACGACCTAGGCCGGCGTCTCATTGTAGAACGGCCTTGGCCCTTGCTTTCTTTGCTGATCCTTCCCTGCAATCATAGCAGATTTTGGGGCGGATTGCAAGGCGGGGTTCTTCTTTTGGGGGGTGGATTGTGGTTGTTGATGGGTTGCGTTTTGGGGCCGCCTGGCGGCCTTTAACGGGTCGGCGGGACTCCCTTCGGGATCCGCC